>NZ_CP087842.1:0-32570 GCF_025985205.1 Moraxella bovis | reverse complement strand
CCAGTCTCAGGTAGATTTTTGGGATAATCGCCTAAATAGGGTGGTGGATAGAGTAGGGCGGTTGGTGCGACAATGCCAATTTTTCCTTTTGTCTTTTCAATAAAAAACACCGCTTATGGCGGTGTTCAAATCAATATATAGTATCCCTGTGGACATTTTTCTATACTACATCTTGATTACCTTGATAGAATTTCATCAAGTAGAGCAAAGCCCTTACGGTCTCTTTCGCTCAACAAATAACGCTCCCAAATTCTGATTACGCCCTGATAGTCTCCCTTTTCAAAATACATTTTTTCAATACCAATACCAATTCTTTTTTGGTTTGCCAACACAAACTCTTCTGCGTTCGCCAACAGGGTTTCATAATCTTGTCTGAGCTGGGCTTTGAGCTGGGCTTGTTCCAACTCTTCTTGCCTTTTGGTTTCTTGTTTGGCTTTTTTCTTGGCTTGGGCGATTTGCTCGGCTGTTGGGTGGTCTTTGATTTCGTCTTGGGTGTACCAGTCGGACGGCACAAAATCAAGCAATTTTAAATACTCAACATATTGAGCCTGTAAATACACATTGCTAATTTCATCAATAACAATTTCAATATCTTTATCTATTTTTTTGGCAATTTTTGCCCCAAAAACAGCTAATTGTTTTGGTGTCATCTTAAAATTAACAAATGGGTTGTTTTCTTTTGGTTTGTCATCACTATTTTTTGTTTTGTCTTTTACGGATTTTATACTGGTATCAATATAAGAAAATGTTAGACCAGTTACTATTCTTCCAGCCTTGTGTTGCTGATACTCAATTCTAATTGGTGTATGTTTATGCACTTCTTTTATTGATTTATCAATAACATACAATTTAAAATCAGAAAATCTAGGATAAGTATCAACACAATTAAACTTTTCACGCAAATGTTCAGCAGTATAATGACCCTTATTTTCTTTTGAACTCAATATCATTTCAAGCATAATAATTCCATAAGCCCCTAAATTTATTATCCATTCTTTTTGATACTGTGTCCAAAAATGACCAGTCGCTTTATCAAAGACAGTTAGCATTTCAATGACTGTATTATCAAGTCTTATCTTAATCATACCCTCATTTTCAATATAATCACATTCGGATACCCAATTCACACCCTTTTTGGCCCTGCCGTTTGATGTTGCATACCAAAAGAAAAAATGTTTATCTAATATACTATCAGCTATCTTGGCTAATTCAGAATATAAATATTTCCCCTTTAATTTATATTCATCTGCAAACTCTTGTGCTAAAACATAAAAAACACGATTGTTTGGTTCTTTTTCAATCCGCTTTCTCACAATAGGAGATAAAAACAAAATCAATCTTCTTTCATTTAAGGTTAAATGACTAATAGCGTGCAATAAGCGATTTTGAATAATTATCAAATCTTCACTATTCGCATAAGTCATTTCTCTTTTTTTTATTTTTTGAGCTTGATTAACTGGGGCAACTACTGGCAATGATGGTTCTTGTGCCGTCATTGTCTGTTCTTTAAAAAAATCCGCTATCGGAATTGGTGGGTCAAGTCTATCAGGATTTTCGTGGGGTGGTCGTGGCCTTGGTGGGGGCGGTATGTCATCTTTCACAGGCATAGGTGGAGGTGCTGGCGGTACATATACACCAGTTAAAAAATCCATCACAACAGAGTCGCCAATATCAAGATTGAAACGCTGAACAATATCCAACTTCACTTCAATGCGTTCATTCCAAGTTTCGCTCATAAAGCTAACCAAACTATTAAAACGGAGTTGCTCGGACGGAGTCAGTTCTGAAAATTTTCTAGTCATATCAATACCTTATAATTTAAAAGTAAAGATTTTGGTACTATTATAACACAAAATACGAAAGTAAAAAATATTTTTTGTATTTAACCCTATTTTCTTTGTATTTAACCCTATTTTCTTTGTATTTAACCCTATTTTCTTTGTATTTAACCCTATTTTCTTTGTATTTAACCCTATTTTCTTTGTATTTAACCCTATTTTCTTTGTAAAAAAGTTTGTAAATTACTGATTTTTAAAACAAAAAATCGCCCTAAAATTAGAAAAGAAGAAAATTATTAAAATAATAAAAAGGAAATTTTTGCTTTTTTGCTTTCAAAATTTTTCTTTTGTCTTTTTATAATTTTTGTTACAATTTACAAAAAAATGCAATTGGAGGTACTTTATGAATGCACCCTTGAAAGACTATGAATCCATCAACGCAACCATACCACCAGAGTTGAATGCTCGCTTAACAGCTTTGGCAAAAGATACTGCAAGACCCAAGTCTTTTTACATCAGACAAGCCATAGAGCGATGTCTGGAGGATTTAGAAAACGAGTATAGAAATCATACGATTGAGAACAAATCTTAAAAAATTTGTAAAAAACGCTTGTATTTTTCTATGTTTTGTAATAAGCTAGAAAGACCAAATAAATTTATTTTGTAACTAGGAGGCTAAAAATGCTTGACAAAGTTATGATAAATCGCAAAGCTATGCACAGCACAGCACAGCACAGCACAGCACAGCACAGCACAGCACAGCACAGCACAGCACAGCAAGCCTAATTTTCGCTTAGAAAATCCTTTCTTTGGCGACTTATCGCCATTGCCTGTTTCTGCATTTGCAGACAATTTCACTTTCAAATCTAACGATTTTAGCCCAATTTCTACTACCGTAGATAAAAAATCCCAAACTTGCCAAGTCTATGATTTGGCAGGTCTTTTGTCGTGTCAAAAATTTGCCGCCCAAAATCACATTGGGGGCAATTATGCTTGATATGGCATTGGTTACAGCGTGTAGTCCTCAAATGCACCCTGCTATTGTTAATGCGATTGCAAAGACAGAAAGCGGATTTAATCCGTTTGCAATTGGTGTGAACAAAGGGGCAGGGCGTTTGACAAAACAACCTACCAGCTACAATCAAGCAGTATCAACCGCCAAAGCCCTACTTGCTCGTGGAGCAAACATCGATATGGGGCTGGGACAAATCAATTCGGCAAATCTAGGCTGGTTAAAGCTCTCGGTTGAGCAGGTTTTTGACCCTTGCACCAATTTGAAAGCTATGCAAACCGTTTATAACACTTGCTACGCCAATGCTGGCAGTACTGGCAAAGGTACGAGAATGCAAAGAGCGTGGAGTTGCTACAATACGGGCAATAGTCGCAATGGATTTAGTAATGGCTATGTAAACAAAGTAACAGGCAATTACAATTATTTTGTTCAGCGGCTACAAAATCCAGCCACAAAACCAGTTTTACCACAACCAACTTATCAAGTACCAAATCAAATCATTGTAGAACGCACAGAGAACGCCTCTATGCCACTTCAAGCCCAGAATGGTACTTTGGTAGCGGTTGATGACTTAAATTTAACCGTGAGCGATTTGAACGCAAATAACGCACCTGCACAAAATGCAGTAGCAGAAGAAAAACCAAAAAATCCTAACGGTAATGTATTTTTAATGCAAAAATCAAGTATTTTTAATGTTAATTAACCTGTAATCATAAGGAGTATGTTATGTACTTTTCTCAAAATCTGACCCAAGCACAGCTTGAACTTCGCAATAAGAAAATGTTGCGGTTTATGCTAATGGCAGCCACGCTGACCCTGACAGCGGTGTTGTTTATGATTCCAGAGGCTCACGCTGCTGGACTGCAAAAGGCACAAACCGCTCTTGATAAGTTTATCAATGATGTTTTGCCGATTTTGCGTTTGGTGGCGATTGGGGCGTTCATTTTTGCTGGTGCTGGCTATATGATGAATATGGTGGATAAAGCCACTTTCATCAAAATCATTGTTGGTATCATCATTATTGGTTCTGCAAACGAGCTTGTCGGCTTGATTTGGGGCTAAAATGTTTGACTTGTACAAAGGAGCAACACGCCCAGCAATGATGTTTGGTATCCCCACAGACGCATTGATTTATGCGTTTTGTGGGGTAGGTCTTTTGGCATTATCCACAACCATTGCAATGTGGATTTTTTTGCCAATCATCGGTTTTGTTATGCGTATGATTGCCAAAAGAGATGACAGAGCCTTTCGTCAATGGGGTTTGTTTATTGATACCAAATTTCACTGCCCAAAACCTGTTAAGCAGTTTTTTGGAGCAACTTCATACTCAAACACCAAAATTAAAACCAAATATCAAAGTTGGGATAGCAAGGAGTTTAAGGCTTAGGGGGATTTATGCTTGACAATCTTTTAACCATTATTGACAAAGACCGCAGCATTGCTGACAAAATACCGTTTTCTCATCACGCAGAAGACCAAGTAATTGTTACTCGTCAAGGCGACTATTTGACTACAATTAAATTGGTTGGTCGCACTCATCTTGCTGCCGACATTGCCGATATGAATAAATGGGTTCAAGATTTAAATACCCTAATTCGCTCCATTCCTGCCGAAGATTCAGACCATATTGCTTTTTGGACTCATATTGACCGCAGAAGAGAAGTGATTGATTTTCACAAAACTTTCAATAATAAATTTAGTCAAGATTTGACTGATAAATATATTGATGTTTTTGGTAAGAAAAATTTAATGGTTAATGACTTATATATTACCATTTGTTATAGACCAATCATTGATAAGACAAGCGGATTTTTTGCTCGTTTTGAAAAGCCTAAATTGGAAGAGCGTTTAGAGCAACAAGAGGCTTATGTTCAAAAGCTCAATGATATTACAAATTTGCTTTTAACTGGTCTTCGTGCTTATGAGCCTATCAGACTTGGTGTGTATGAGCATAAAGGGCGTATGTATTGCCAAGCCTTAGAGTTTTATGCTTATCTTTTGACTCACCAAAGAACACGAGTGCCTGTTACTCGTGAACGCTATTATAACTATTTATCAAATAATCGCATTTTATTCTCTAATCACGGAGAAATTGGTGAGATACGACAAATTGAGCGTTCAAAGTTTTTTGGAATGCTTGAATTAAAAGAATATGAAAACTACACCGTTCCTGGGCATATTAACACACTTTTAAATTCAAACTGTGAATTGATTGTGTCTCAGTCATTTAAGATTGTTTCCAAAGTCGCCAGTCAGGGTTTTTTAAAACGCCATAAAAAATTTATGGTGGATTCAGCGGATTTGGCAGTATCGCAAATTCAGCAAATTGATGAGGCTCTTGATGATTTGACGAGTGGTGCGTTCGTGATGGGTGAACATCATATGACCGTTTGCGTTTATGATGACAGTCCAAGCCGAGTAAAAGAGCATTTGCAAGCTATTTCAGCCGATTTGGGCGAGGTGGGGATTGTGCCTAGTTTTTTGGATTTGGCATTGGAAAGCGGATTTTTTGCTCAATTACCCAATAATTATGAGCATAGACCAAGACCAGCTCCTATTACTTCGCTTAACTTTTTGTCGCTCAATAGTTTTCATAATTTTATGAATGGCAAAGCCAATAAAAATCCGTGGGGCGAGGCGGTTTCTATGTTTCAATCCACATCAGGAACGCCTTATTTTTTCAATTTTCATAATAGTCCAAAATATGAAAACTCTTTTGCTAAAAAATATGATGGAAATACTTTGGTCTTTGGTAAGACAGGGGCAGGTAAAACAACGCTGGTTAATTTTCTGCTTTCTCAATTTTTGAGTGTACCTAATTTGCGTGTTGTGGCGTTTGATAAGGATAGAGGTTTAGAGGCGTTTATTCGTGCCGTAGGCGGTAAGTATTTGCCCTTAGAAACTGGCAAGCCAACTGGATTTAATCCTTTGCAGTTACCTGATACACCCAATAACCGCAAATTTATTAAAAGCTGGCTGTATAATCTGCTTGCTTATGATAATTATGGGGTTAATTACCGTGATGAGCAAGAGTTAATAGCTGCAATTGATATTATCTTTATGCACGAACAGAAAAACAGAAAATTGTCCGTATTTACTCAGTCTTTGCCAAATCCTATTACTGATGATGATAGACCAACTGTAAATCAAAGGTTGGCGAAATGGCATAGTAATGGGGAATATGCGTGGGTATTTGATAATGAATTTGATAGCTTAGATGTCAATACATATAGAGTGTATGGCTTTGATGTAACCAATTTTTTAGAATTACCTGAATTGCGTGAAGTTATTATTATGTATTTGACTTATCGTACTCAGCAAATGTTGGACGGAAGACCTTTTGTTTATTTCTTTGATGAGTATTGGCGACTGGCACAAGATAAGTATTTTCAAAAATTATTTGAAGATAAACTTAAAACAATTCGTAAAGAAAATGGTATTTGTATTTTTGCCAGTCAAGAGCCAAACGATGCCTTACGCTCAGAAATTGCAAAAACAATGGTTTCTCAATGTGCTACCCAAATCTTGCTTGAAAATCCAAAAGCGGATTATGAGGACTATGTGGCTGGACTTAAATTAACCCCTGAGGAATATGAGATGGTGGTTAATATTCCTGAAAAAAGCTATCAGTTTTTGGTTAAACAAGGCGGTCAAAGCTCCCTATTGCAATTTAATTTAAAGGGTTTTGAAAAAGAAATTACTGTGTTATCAGGTACGCCAGAGAATGCAGAAAAAATCAACGACATCATCAAGCGGCTTGGTTCAGAACATCCTGATGATTGGTTGCCAGTCTTTTATGAAGAAAATGGTTATCGTGGTAGATAGAGTTGCTTATTTTAACCCTGCGGCAGTTGCTGCATTTTCCTAACTAAGGAGCAATTTATGAAAGTAAATTTTACCAAAAAAGCAATGGCGGCAATTTTGTCATTGTCCCTAATCGCCCCTGTTGGGGTGGTTATGACCTCAACCACAGCTCACGCCATTACGGTATTTGACCCTGCTGTTTTTGCTCGTCAGCTACAACAGCTTAACGAGGCAAAAAGACAGTATGACCAAGCAAAAGCTACTTATGACCAATTCAGAGGTAGCCGTGATATTGGCGTATTGTTTAATCAATACGGCAGTCAAATGCCAAAAGAAATGCAAGATATGTACAGAGACTATCAGTCAGGTAACTGGGCGGGTCTTGCAGACAAAGTGGCTCGCTTAGAAAAAAGCCAGCAACTGACAGGCACACAAAAAGAGCAACTGTCTCAAATCGCTAATCAAGCCAAAATGCAAGCACTTGGCAATAAGGCTGTTTTGGATGATATGTTTGCCAAGAGCAACCAGCGTTTTGCTCAAATTCAGCGAATGGCAAACTCTGTTGATTTGCAAAAAGACCCGAAAGCGGCAGCTGACCTATTAAACCGCATTCAGGTAGAAATTGCAATGATTCAGCTACAAAGCAACCAACTTCAAATGATGAATATGCTTATGCAAGCTGAGAAAGAGGCTCAGAGACAGGCTGCCATTGAAAGAAGAAGAGGTTTTAGTGGCTCAGGTGGAACAGCTCACACTTGGCAATGATTTTTTGGTAATATAGTCTATGGTGTTGTGCCATAGACTATATGAGGTATATTATGAAAAATTTTGTTTTTATTTTCTGTGCATTTGTTTTGGTGGCTTGCGGTGGTAGCAAAGAATATACCATTGAAGAGCTGTATAATGATAATGCTTTGCGTGAGAAGATTATTGCAGAGTGTAAAGAGAAATCAAATGCCAAAGAAGATGTGAATTGCCGTAATGCGGTGGCTGCTCATAAAAGACATTTTAGTGGCTCAGGTGGAACAGCCCATAACTGGCAGTAGAAAGTAATTGAGAGATAATTATGGCGGATTTAACAGAACCAGCACCATCATTTATTAGCAAAACATTTGAGAATGTTAATAATTCATTAACTCAATTTGCTGGTAGTTATTCTGATGTAATTGCAGGAGAAATTGCCCCAATCGTTATATTGGGATTAACTTTATCTTTTATTACAATCGGAGTAATGGCAATTCGTGGATTGCTTGACCGCCCATTTATGGATACTGCTTGGACTTTAACCAAAGCCTCTATTATTATTGCTATTGCTTTAACAAGTACAACCTATCAGGCTTATGTAATAGACCCGCTTTTAACCCTGCCTGATGAAATGATGGGTTCTATTTCATCAAAAATTGGCGGTTCTAATACCTCTATGGCTGGTCAGGGGGCTGCACAGGCAATAGAAAGAGTGTTCGCCTTAGGAGTTCATAATGCCTCTCTGTATTCTGATGAGGCTACTTTTGGACTGGGCGTATTTGAAGAAATGGATTTAATGCCATACATTTACGCTGCCCTAATTTTAATTGGAACTGTATTTTGTGTTTTAATTGGTACGCTATGGCTATTTATTGCTAAAATTATTTTGGCGTTAATGATTGGTGTAGGTCCATTTTTTATTTGTTGTTTGATTTGGAATCCAACACAACAATTCTTTTGGTCTTGGATAGGTCAGATATTGAATGCTATTTTAACTTCTGTGTTTGTATTGGCGATTTTTTCAATATTTATAACGCTATTTGAAAAGAATTTGGTTGCTCTGCAAATTACAGATACTTCCAACAATTTATTGGATGCCTCTGCATTTGCTTTTTTGGGTATTCTCTGTATGGGCGTACTTGTTGCCATTCCTCAATATGTTTCAGCTCTAACAGGGGCGGCTGGTGGTGCGGTTGGTACAGCTATGAGCCGTATTAGTGGCGGTGCTATTAGTATGGGTGCAGGAGCAGTAGGTGGTGTTTTGGGTGCTGGTCGCTCGGGATATGCTGCTTTACAAGGAGCAAGAGCCTATGGTAAAGCTCGCAATGGCACGGCAGCAGGGCTTGAAGGAAAGCAAGGCAGATTGGGTGCGTTGAATCACGCTCGCCATACCTACAATGAAACCAAAGATGACCTAAGACGAGGTTATCCAAACTACGCCAAAATGGGATTAAATAGTCAAAGAAATACACCGCAAGGCACAGGTAGTTATGGCGGTGGTGCTGTACCTAGTGTATCTTTTGCCAAAGGTAAAAAATAACGCTCTTGGTTTTTAATTAGTTTTACTTAAATATAGTTGAGGTGAAATTTATGAAATTATCACTATTAGGGGTTTTTTGTCTTTCGGTTTTGGTGGCAGGGTGTCAAACTTACCCAAAACACCCCACAAGCCCCAAAACTTGGGGAAAGATAGAACCTGTTAATCGCTTTGTGCCTCACGAACTCCGCCCCTATGAAGTGCCGCCAAAAGTGGCGTATGTGGACGAGAAAAATATTGTACCAAAACAGATTATTGTAGTAAAGGAAAATTGATATGTTAGGTAAAATGAAAAAAGAAAAATCGGCTGACAATAGCAGGGTGGATAAGGCTCATTGGAATCAGTATTTGGCGGAGGTCAAAGGCTTGGAGCGTGATTATATGGCTGAAATTGTTAAATCTCGCAGAGATTGGCAAAAAATGGCTGTACTTTGCTTTGTGTTTGCGGTTGTGGCGGTATTATATCATCAATTTAACCCAGTAACACATAAAGAGCCAATGGTTCTTGAAGTGGATAAGTCTAACGGTCAGGTCAATGTAGTTAGCCGAATCAAAGACCAAGAAAAAAGCTATGGCGAAGTTGTGGATACATTCTTTATTGCTGACTATGTTAAGGCGTATGGCAATTACAATTATCACAGTATTCAAGATGATTATGATAAAGTAATTTTGATGAGTAGTGATAGTGTAGGGCAACAGTATCAAGCGATTTATGACGGCAGCAATGGACAAAAACCACGAGATGAGTTTTTGGGTAAATCAGGCACACGCAAAATTGATATTATTTCTGTTGTGCCTGATGTGCAAAAAGGTATTGCAACTGTTCGCTTTACTGCCACAACCGACAGCTCACAACAATCAAAAATTATGGAAAACTACACCGCCACTTTGACTTATGAATATGTGTCAGCTCGTATTGATGAGGGGGTTCGCCTTGTCAATCCATTGGGTTTTGTGGTTACTTCTTATCGTGAGGATAAGGAGCTGGGACAATGAGAATTTTAAAAGCGTTGGTCTTGTCGCTGGGGCTATTCTCAGGTGTGGCATTTTCTCAGCAATTTCCACAACCAAATGCCGAAGATGTTAGAATGGCAACGGTGCATTACGATTCAAATAATGTAACAGAAATTTTTGTAAAGCCCGGAATTTTTACTCAGATTGTTTTAGAAGAGGGCGAACAGCACGAAGTACACGCCTTTGGCGATGAGGAGGCTTGGCACTTTGCCAGTTATAAAAATTATTTGTTCATTAAGCCTAAATTAACACTTGGCACAACCAATTTTAGCGTTGTTACCAATAAACGCAATTATATGTTCAAGGTAAATTATGTTGCTGATAATAACGCAACGGATATGTACCAAGTTCGTTTTATTTACCCTGAGGTTATTAGCCAAAAGGAGAGAGAGGAGCAAGCCAAGCAAGCGGTTGAAACTGCATTTGAAAAGGGCAAGACCACAAAAACCTACAACCTAGATTACACAATGCGAGTGCGTGGCAATCGCACCATTGCCCCTGTTAATGTCTATGATGACGGTAATTTTACTTATTTTAAGTTTGCAGGGAATGTGGATTTGCCAGCTATTTATGCCGTAGATGTCAGCGATACGCAAAAGTACGGGCAAGAGATACTGGTTAATTATACGGTGCAGGGGGTTGGCAATGATACGCTGGTTATGCACAAAGTACATCGCCATTGGCGACTAAGATTGGCTGATACGGTCATTGAAGTGTATAACAATCATTCAAATGGTTATGGTGTATTGAATCAGACAGGCACAACTTCAAGCGAAGTTGAGCGGATTGAATTGGGAGGCGAAATTGAACAAGTCCAATAACAATGATATTGCTTTTGATGAGGATTTATCAGATTTTGATGAGCATTTTAATGACCCTGACCCTGAGCCACAAGAGACACTTGATGATGTGCGTGGGCGGTCTGAACTTGAAAAAGCCAAAAAAATCAAGCCAAAAGGTCAAAAGGCGTTAATGGCGTTTTTGGTATTGGCAGGGCTTGTGGTGTGCGGTCTGTTATTTGCCAAAATCAGTAGTGGTGGCAAGCCAAAAGAGGAGCGTAAAGAAGAGGCTAAGACTTCTTTTGAGGCACCGACAAAGAAAAAAGATTTTGGACAGCAGTTTGAAGAGCAATATATAGGCGAATATGACCCAACTGCCGCCGCCAAAGAAGAGGTGGATAAGCCTGATGTTGTAGAATCAACCGAAGATACCGCTGGGATTGCAGGAAATGCTCCTGAGCCAGTAATGCCAACTTATGAAGAGCCTATTATTGTAACTGCACCAGCAGAGCCAGCCCCACAGCCTGCTCCTGTGGTCGCTCCTGCTCCGCCTCCTGTGCCTGAATTGACGGACGAAGAAAAGCGACAAGAGCGAATTTTGAACGCTGGTTTTTCCGCTATGAAAGGCGGTGGTGGTGGAGGCGGTGGCTCATCGGCAGAGTCTGTTGGCGGTCTTGCCAAGCAAGATGAAGACCCATTGACCGCAGGTTTAACCCCTGCCAGTTTGGACGGCACGGCAGCAGTTAGAATGCAAAACCGTGATTTTATCATTACCAAAGGCAATACCATTGATTGCGTGCTAAATACCAAATTTGATAGTACTGTTGTTGGTATGATTACTTGTACCGTTACACGCAATATCTATGGGGCAAGTGGGCGTGTAGTGTTAATAGATAGGGGTAGCCGTGTATCAGGCGAATACAAGGGCGGTATCCAACAGGGACAAAACCGTGTATTTATCTTGTGGAATCGCATAGAAACGCCCAAAGGCGTAATCATCAACATTAACAGCCCTGCCGCTGGCAGTCTTGGTGAGGCTGGGGTGGATGGACGAGTGAATACTAAATTTTGGCAACGCTTTGGTGGTGCTATGCTTGTCAGCCTTGTTAATGACTTGGGTAAGGCGGTCAGCGAGGCGGCAGCTGAAAAAACCATTGGTGGCGATGTCCGCCTTGAAAATGCCAGCGAAACAGCTAATCAAATGGCAACCGCAGAACTTGAAAAGTCTATCAACATACCGCCAAGCCTAATCAAACATCAAGGAGACCGCCTCAGTATTTATGTGGCTCGTGATGTTTGGTTTGGAAATGTTTATGGCTTGCAAACCAAATAGGAGGCAATTTTGAGTCAGGATAATGCAGTGAATCAGGATAGGGCTTTAACGGTCAATTTATTGTTAGAGCCAATCAAAGAAATTTTGGACAGACCTGAGGTTACAGAAATTACCATAAACCAACCACAGGAGCTTTGGTATAAGGGTTTTAATGGCTGGCAAAAACAGATTATTGAAAAGCTCACAGAGCAAAAACTCAATAATCTAATTACCGCCATTTTTTCTTACAATAATCAAAGCGAGATTCCCATTGGGTCTTTGATTATGCCTGACGGTAGCCGCTGCCAAGTGGTGCGTTATCCTGCTACGCTGGACGGTCAAGTATCTTTTACGGTGCGAAAGCATAGTACAGTTTCTTTTAGTTTGGCAGAATTAAAAGAATATGGAGCTTTTGATAATTGGGAGGATAAAAGTTTTAATAAACAAATTACTGACAAATACCATTTGACCGACAAAGACAAGGAATTGATGGAATTAAAGGCAAGTGGCAATATTATTAGTTTTTTGTCCAAATGCGTACAATACCACAAAAACATTGTGATTGCTGGTAAAACTGGTAGCGGTAAAACCACTTTTGCCAAAGCTCTGATTACTGAAATTCCAAGTGATGAGCGGATTATCACGATTGAAGATGTCCACGAGTTACACCTGCCAAATCACCCCAATCATCTACATATGATGTTTGGAAATGCCAAAGGGCGTGTGTCGGCTTTTGAGGCGTTAATGGCGTGTATGCGATTGTCGCCTGACCGCATTTTGCTTGCAGAGCTTCGAGGGGCGGAGACTTGGGAATATTTGATGAGTTTGAATACAGGACACCCCGGGGGAATTACTACCGTTCACGCCAATAGTGCGGTGCATACATTTAGCCGTATTGCCAACCTTGTAAAATCGTCAGAAGTAGGGCGGACGGTGGACTTGGAGGCGATTAAGTCGCTTTTGTATTCTACCATTGATGTTGTACTGTATTTTGACCAAAGACGGCTCAAAGAGGTGTATTTTGACCCTATTTATGTACAGGAAATGTTTGGGTAAAATACATTGATTTAATGTAAAAAATACATTAAAAATACATTGATTTAATGTATTTTTAATGTTATAATATGCCTATAAATTCAACAATATGGCGATGTTATTAGTAAAAAAATGGTTGGATTATGAATATTATTGAAATAATAGAAAGTTTTGATAAAGATACCGCAGAAAATCAAGTAAAGGAATTGGCTGATTTATTGTATACAAATAAAAAAATAAGCAATAATAAATGTAAATCTCTATTTGTTAAGTTGGTTTTAAGAGAATTGCAAGACAGGGGAAATACTAATATGTGGTGTATTTATGAATTATTGGTTAATCCTGCGTATAGAAAAACACTTGATGAATTTATAGAAGAAGTATCAGGCAAGGTCAAAGAAACTTCAAAGAGAAAAATCATATCAGACACACAAAATCCAATTTTTGATTTGCTTTGGGGAAACCGCCCTATTAGCGAAGAAGTTATTAAGGCAAATAGAAAACTCAAAAGAGATATTTTTTATTTGGAAATGCAATACTGGTTTTTGCGTGTTTTGTTATTTGTTATTGAATTTATGACGGCTGTATTGATTGCTTATATTATTTATTATGCTTGGATTAAATAATGAGACTATTTATCGCAGAAAAACCCGAACTTGCCCGTGCCATCTGTAAGGGTCTTGGCGGTGGTTTTAAAAATTTTGAAGGCTACTATCAGCACCCAGTCAGCCAAGATGTAGTTACTTGGTGTTTTGGACATATGCTCGCTTTAAAAGACCCTGACGACATAGACCCTAAGTATGAAACTTGGCTAATGGAGCATTTGCCAATACCGCCTATGTTTCCTGCTCCACGCAAAGTCCCCAAAGACAAAACCAAGCAAGTAAAAATCATTAAAGAATTGGTGGGTAGAGCAACCACGATTGTGAACGCTGGCGACCCTGACGAAGAAGGACAACTGCTCATTGATGAACTGTTACGCTATTTTGGCAATAAAAAGCCTGTTATGCGTGTGCTTATCAACGACAACACCCCTGCTGTTGTTAAAAAATCGCTTGCCAATTTACGCCCCAACAGCGAATTTGAGCATTTGGGCTTGATTGCTGAAAGTAGGGCGATTTCAGACCAATCTGTTGGCTATAATCTTACTCGTGCATATAGCCTAAGTGAGCAAGCCAAAACAGGAAGTAGGGAAACTTGGCACATTGGACGAGTGCAAACCGTTGTACTTGGCTTGGTGGTGCGTAGAGACCGTGAGAATGCGAGCCACAAAAAGAGTTTTTATTATACCATTGCTGGCGATTTTGTTGTCAATGGCATTGCTTTTACTGCCAAGTACCAGCCCAAAGATACTGACCCCATAGACAGCAAGGGGCGACTGATTGATAAGATATTTGCTGGCAACCTTGCCAGTTTATTGAGCAATAAGCACGCTAAAATCCTTGTAGCAACCACAACCGCCAAAGCTGACCCTGCCCCCTTACCTTATAATCTGATTAAATTGCAAGGGGACGCAAGCCGTCTTTATGGCATATCCGCCAAACAGACCGACCAAATTACCCAGTCTTTGCGTGAAAAGCACCATTTGATTACCTACAACCGCTCTGATTGCCAGTATTTATCTGATGAACAGTTTGCTGATGTGGGAGCGGTATTAAATGGCATTATGGGGACTTTGCCAAACTCGCAAGGGGTTTGTGCTACTGCCAACCAAGCCCAAAAGGGGCGAGCTTTTAATTCTTCCAAAGTCTCTGCACACCACGCCATTATCCCCACGCAAACACAGGCAAATTGGAGTGATTTAACCGCCAATGAACAGCACATTTACAAGCTCATTGCACGCTCTTATATCGCCCAGTTTTATCCGTCTTACGAATATGACGAGACGGTAATAATGCTTGATGTCATCGTAAACGGTATGCCTTATCAATTTACTGCCACAGCACGCTTTGATAAATCACTTGGCTGGAAACGCCTGTACAAAAGCGACCCTACCAACGAAGAAGTAGCAACTGACGAAGAAACCCAATTAGCTGACCTTAGAAGTCTTGTAAGTGGTATGGCAGGGCAATCGGGCGATATTACCGCTACCGAGTGCGAAACCAAGCCAAAGCCCCTGTACACCGAGCAAACGCTTTTAAAAGATTTGACCCAAGTCGCTAAATATGTCAAAGACCCACGCCTTGCCAAAGTCCTAAAAGACAGAGACAAAGACAAGCAGGGCGAACACGGCGGTATTGGCACACCTGCCACTCGTGCAACGATTATGGATAATTTGTTTAATCGTGGTTATTTGACCGAAAAAGGAAAATCCATTGTTTCAACCGACAGGGGCAAAGCCTTGTACGACTTAGCAGACGACTTGGTAAAATACCCTGATTTAACGGCTGTTTGGAGCGAAAAACAAAAAGAGATTAAAACAGGGGCTGATGTACAAGCCTTTGTTCTTGAAGTGTTGGAAAGTACCGTTTGCCCTGTCGTTGAACGCTTAAAACAAGGTTATGTACCGCCAGCACCCAAACCCAAAGAAGACTTGTCAAACAATCCGCCTTGTCCCAAGTGCCAAAGACCACTTAAACGAGCCGAAAGCAAGTTTAAAAAGGGCGAATTTTACTGGGGCTGTACAGGCTGGAATGACAAACAAAACCCCTGCAAGCACACAATGAACGACAAAGACGGTGTACCAACCGAACGAGAGCTGAAACCAGCTCAAAATTTGTCGGAGTTTGATTGCAAGGCTTGTGGTTCAAAACTCATTCATAGAAATGGCGTGTTTAAGAAAGGTAAAAATCGTGGAAAGTCGTATAGTTTTTTTGGTTGTTCAAACTATCCAAAATGTACTCAAAATTACGAAGAAGTAGGTGGAGTACCAAAATATGAGTAATAAAGAAAAATACTTATTTTTATTTATTATTATATTATCGTTAAGTGTGGTAATAGTTGGTCTTATTTTTAATTATGAGTTTTTGGATAAATACGATGATTCTAGTATAGATTTATTTGCAGAACCTAAGTCTTTCATAGAACCATCTGAGGAATATATGATAGAGCAAGAATTTTTGAATAATATTGAAATATCAAAAAATGGTAATATGATTTTAGTTACCAAAAAAGGTGGTAGTTTTGAAATTTTCACTAACGAAAAAGGAGAAAAAATTATTGCATTAAAGTATTCAAAATAGGAGTAAAAATTGTCTAATATCTTTGTTTTTGCATTTCTAATATTTTGTTTTTATATCTTTGTAAATATTATTGGATTTTTTATTTACAGCAAAATTAAAGACAAAATAGACAAGAAAAATATAAAAGATTAGATTTTTTTTAATTTCTGTTATTTAATTAACATAATCCTTAAAAATCAAGGTGCTTATTATGAAAAATATTGATACATCATACCAATCTTATCAAGCCTATGTTGCAAGTATGCAGGGGGCTGGCAATGATTTAAAAGAGCAATACGAGATAGGCGATGATGAGTTTTATAGTGATATTTTAAGTTATGAGGCTTGGGTTATTGAAATGAAAAATTTAGATGAAGATAGAGAAATAAGCCTAGAAGATTTGGGTTATAAAAAGAAATAAGGGGAGTTGTGATGGCGACACATAAGGAAAAAGCAGAAGACCTACTTAAAAATTTTACAGATGAGCTAATCAATCAAATAGAAAACAATAATGCCCCTTGGCAAGTGCCGTGGTCTCCAACGGAGCATAATTTTACCCTGCCAGTTAATAAAGAGGGAACGCTGTATCAGGGTAGAAATATGATGTTGCTCTTATCATCTGCTATAAAAAATGGCTATACAGATGATAGATGGTACACTTTTAATGCGGCAAAAGAGCTTGGTGTAAAGGTCAAAAAGGGCGAAAAAGCAAGCCAAATTGTGCGTTGGCAATACACCGAAGAGCGGTTAAAGCTGGACGAAAACGGCAAAAAGATTATTGGCGAAGATGGAAAACCCATTAAAGAAATACATAGGCTGGATTTTCCCAAAGGTCCATTCATTCACTATGTTTTCAATGCCAATCAAATTGAGGGTTTAGCCCCAAAAGAGCCTCCTAAACGCTTAGAGGCGTGGGAACGGCACGAAATGGCTGAAAACATTATCAAAAACGCCCAAAAGGACGGCATTGACATTGTGCATAGAGCGATTGATAGGGCTTATTATAATCCTGAAAAAGACCAAATTGTAATGCCAGAGCGACACCAATTCGCCACAGCAGATTTGTATTATGCCACGCTGTTACACGAAATTGGACACGCCACAGGACACGAAAAGCGATTAAATCGTGATTTGAGTGGTGGCTTTGGTTCTGAAAGCTATGCCAAAGAAGAGCTAAGAGCAGAAATTAGCTCAATGATAATAGGGCAAACCTTACAAATCGGACACGATACCACGCAGCACCAAAGCTATTTAAAGTCTTGGGTAAAAATTGTTAAAGAAGACCCTAATGCAATTTTTGAGGCGGTTAAAGAGGCTGAAAAAATTAAAGAATATGTTTTAGGTTTAAACAAAGAACTTGAATTAAAAAAGGGTCAGGAACTCAAAAGTCAAGACCTCCCAAAAAAAGATATGAAAGATAAGATGATGGAAAATTTTAATACCCAAACAGAGCGTGATTATATCTATGCTCCTTATGAGGATAAGGATAAGGTTAAGGCGTTGGGGGCAAAATATGACCCTGATGTAAAAATGTGGTATGTGCCTGAGGGGGTAGATAAAGCCAAATTTAGCCAATGGACAACCAAACCACAGGCTGAATATGCCAGCCCTGAATATGAGTTTAAAAAATTTTTACAAAGTTTTGGGGCGGACATACCAGCAGGACACCCTATCGCTGATGGCAAGTGGCACAGCTTACACATACAGGGCGATAAGTCCAACAGCAAAAAGGGCGGATATATTGTTACAGAAGAAAATGGGGTATGGCGTGGGTCTTTTAATAATTTTAAGACAGGTCAGACTGCTTATTTTTCATCAAAAAGCCATTCCCATACTTTTACACCGCCTGAGGAAATTGAGCGAATCCAGCGTGAAAGAGCAGAGGCACAAGCCAAGTTGTATGCTCACACCGCCCAATCTGCTCAGAAAATCCTAGCGGCAGCACAGCCAGCAACTAACTATCCTTATTTGACCAAAAAGGGCGTACAGGCTCACGGTCTTTACATTGTGCCACAGCCTGAAACTGCGGTACAAGACGGCAATATTAGAATTGCTCGTGATTGGCGTGAGGCAAAGTCAATGCGAGAGCATTTTAAGGAAAATGGAGATAGAATCAGCGTTTTAACGGCTGGGGATTTGATGATTCCTGCGTATGACAAAGACGGCAATGTTACAACCATTCAAACCATTGGTAGGGACAAAAATAGTTTTAAGTCATTTTTAACAGACGGTCAAAAGGCTGGGTCATTTCTTGTATTAGGTCAGCCCAAAAACAATGAGGCGATTTTGATTGCTGAGGGATACGCAACAGCAGCAACGCTTTATGAACAGTTAAATAAACCTGTTATTGTGGCATTTGATGCTGGTAATTTGAAAAGTGTGGCTTTGACGGTTCGTGAACATTTCCCTGATAGCGTACTGTATATGGCAGCCGACAATGACCACAAAACTGCTCGTGAAAGAGAGGCTCTTGGTCATACCTCAAATTTAAATACTGGCATAGAAAAGGCGACAGAGGCGGCGGTGGCAGTTGGTGGTTATGTGGTTGCCCCCAAGTTTTCTGAACACGACTCAGGCTCAGATTGGAATGATGTTTTAAAAGATAAGGGTGTTGTGGAGCTGAGAGACCAATTTAGAACTCAGCTTGTAGATATTGGCTTGCAAAGAAATTTGGATTTATCCATAAAAAAGGTTGAATTTGCTGATAAGGAAATTCAGCGAGTACAAGAGACGGTTATGCTGACTGCCTTTAAAGACAAAGATAAAATCATTCAAGATTATGCTTTGCACGAAAAAACTTTCGAGGGTCGCTATATTGCCTCTGATATGATGAAAGAAATGTTTAGTCAATACAGCCAATCCCAAGAAACACGAAACAAGCACAATAACGCCGTACATAACACCGCTGCCGCTCTTGCCGCCAAACATTTTAATGATATGCTGGATAAGCCTATTGAAAATGGGCGAGATACAGTTGTATTTTTGACAGGTAGCCCGGGGGCTGGTAAAACAACCACAGTTTTAAATAAGGGTCAGTTAAAAGATAATGTGGCGGTGGTATTTGAGGGTCAGCTCGCCAATGCTCATCAAAATCCTGCCAGTATGGATAAAATACAAAAAGCCTTAGAAAGAGGGTTTAAAGTTGAGATTGTGGCGGTCAATCCCTTGCCTGAGCAAGCCCTCGATAACACCTTTAAAAGATTCTATGACCCAGCGGACGGTCGTGGGTCGTCCATTGCGACAATGGCACGCATACAGGGCAATACTTATGACGGCTTAAAGGCTGTCCACAATACTTTTGGCAATAGTGTTGGTTTAACCATTATAGATAAACCAAATGGCAACAATGGCAAGGTTGAATATACTGGTTGGCAACATTTAGATGTGCTAAAATCACAGGGGACAGAGGCTCAAATTAAGGAGCGTTTGACAACCCATTTAATTAAACAGTATGAAATTGGAGTAATCAATGACGAATGTTTTAAACAAGCCGCAGGGTCAGAACACAAACAACTGGCTGAACGAATGGCTGAACGAGGCTCACGAGCTTTCAGTCAAGATGAGTCAAGACGAGAGTTTTCGTCAGGAAGTGGCAGCACGAGCAACCAACTGGGCGAAAGAGAGAACGCCAGAACATCAAGCGAAATTGGACGAGTGGGAGGCACAGAAAGCCAACTTCCTGAGACAGAATCAGGACTTCATAGACCACATAGACAACCTGCCAATGCAATAGGTAGGGGCGGTTCTGAGCCTGCAAGAGCTGGTGGTACTTATACAGGTCATATTATTTCAGTTGGCGATGATATAACTCTGCAAAAGACTGGTACAGGCAAAATTATCGTTCATCAAACCAAAGATTTGCCGGGCATTCAAGAGCAAGACACCAGCTCAAAATTAAAAATTGTCTATGGGGCAAACGGCAAGGGCGACATTGCCAGCAAAGCCAATGACCTTGAAATTAGTAAAGAAAAAGAAATGGGGCTTGGCGGAGGTGGCAAGCCGTGAGCAGGTGCTTATTGCTGTTATTTTTGAGCGTTTGTCTAACGGCTTGTCCAAACAATCAGCCATTACAAAAATCTACCTGTAAAATGCACGCTATTTCTTTTTGCGTTTGGCAAGATAGCGGTTGAGTGTGGCAAGGCTTACACCAACTTTATCAGCAATGCTTTGGTAGGATATGGCTTTGTAACTTTCTAAATCCTTTTCCTTTTCTGCCAGTAGCTTTTCAACAACTACTTGTTTTTCAGGGGTTAAAGACGGCTTACGCCCCTTATACACCCCCCTTTGCTTGGCTTTGGCTATGCCTTCTTTTTGGCGTTCACGGATTAAAGCTCGCTCTAACTCCGACACCGCCCCCAAGATGTGCAAAAAAAACTTATCCATAGGGCTGTTATTGACACCGTCAAAGGTTAGGTTATCTTTAATAGATTTAAAGCCAACCCCTTTTTGGTTAAGCTGGTTGATGATAAAAATTAGGTCTTCAAGACTTCGTGCCAGTCGGTCAAGGCTATGCACTACAACTGTATCGCCATAGCGTACATAATCCAGCATTGCTTTGAGCTGGGGGCGGTCTTTGGTGCTACCAGTCATTTTATCAGTAAAAACACGGTCAAGAGCGACACCGTCAAGCTGGCGGTCTGTGTTTTGGTCGGAGCTGGACACTCGCACATAACCAACGGTCTGCACTTTTTGAATGTTCAGCTTGTCAATATCAACAGTTCGGTCTAGGTCTAATGGGTCTTTCATTTTTTATGTCATATCTCAAAATTGGTCTTATTATGCAATAGTTATGTCAAAAAATCAATATAACCCTATTGACACAGGTTTTTAGTAGTATATAATATATATCAATAGGGTGTACTTTATTGATATAATCTCTATTTTTTTAATACTTAGGAGAATTATGGATTTATCATTATTTCTTGCTATTGTGTCATTTATCTGCCTTGCAATAAGTTTTTGTTGTGATGGTCGCAAAAGCGTTGTAATGGCTGTTCTTACCGTTGTGATTGGTTGTATATCCCTAACACTTATGCTGACAGAGAAAAAGAGTGATGAGCAGATTATGATGGAGCGTATCATTATTCTTGAAAAGGCAAAAGACAGTACAGACCCTACTGTTCTAGCAATAGCACAATCTGTTAAAGCAGAAATCGCCAAAGAGCAAGAGCAAAAAGAGAAATCAAGAATTGAAAAAGAGAAAAGAGATAAGTTTCTTGAAGAAAATCCAAAGCTACCAATGATACTTTTAATAGGTATGTTAGCGTGTTTAGGGTTTTTAGCTTGGGGGTTGAGAGATTAAGAAAATGAACCTAGAAGAATTTAAAATTGCTTGGTTCCCTATGGGTATATTATTGATTTGTTTATTCAATACTGCCTTATCAACTACAATATGCGTGAACTGATGATAACCACAACACCGCTCTACCCTATTCTAAATTGCCCTAGCCCCAACAATGGCTGTGTGCAGGAACAGATTTTTGTGGATAAAGGGAATGTGAAAAGCATTACCGCTTTGGAATAAAACAACCAAAATAACTATTATTATGGCTAATATGGACCATAGTTTGATTATCTTTTTCTTCTTCCATATAATCCATTAAATACTCAATAAACTTTTCCAGCAACATCATATCATCTGCACTTCCAAGATTTAAATATTTGTCAAAAGTAGAGTTGGATAATAAATAGAGCGTTTGATAGTGATTATGGCTTTTTTGGTATATTCGTGCCTGTTGTGGCGATAAATCGTGTAATAATCCCAATAAATATTGATAAGTATTTTGTAATACTTTTAAGAAATCCCCCAATTCATCTTTTGGTACACTTGATAAATGACTTGGAATATAGTTAAAAATAGGCTCGTGATGAGCAATTCTATTTCTAATCTCTTTGGCAACATCTAACCTTATTACTAGATTTGTAATATTTCCCTGTTTTGACCAATAACGGACTTTATCAGAATTTTCATTTGGATATTGGTAGCCAGTCATTATTTTTGGTATAAAATACTTCCAACCAATTTCATTTTCTTTTAATTCATCTGAATCAAAAGAAAATCCTATTTCAGAAAATGATACCCAAAAACCCATATTTAATTCTGCAACCATTCTATCATTGGTTGGTGTAATACCTTTATTGGATAGCTTATTTTCCGACTTTTCAATTTGTTTTTTGTGAGTATCTTTGAAGAAAACCTTTGTGTTATGATATTGTGAAGTATCCAACCAAAATTTACCAAATTTTTCTACAAAAATATCATTGATACGGTTTCTGAGCGTAATCTCAATCCTTGATAATAATAGCCAAAAGGAGCTTGCAATTTCCTCATTCCAGCCATACAAATTATATACCTGCTCAGGCGTATAATTTGTATGGCTTAACTCAAACTTTAAAAAGTGCTTATAAGTCAAAAGCCGATTGTGTGAAAAATCTTTAAAAATTTCATTTAGTTCTTGCATTTTTAATAACAAACCATTATAATGTTTAGTGATTGCAATAGCCAACCTTTGGACTTCGGTGCTGTAAGCCCTCTCCATTTTACAGGCGTTATTGCAGAAAGGATAAAGCCACTCGCAAGAGTGGCTTTTGTTTTACTTGGGGAACAGCTCGCCCTGTCCATTTTTGAGTACATACTGCTTGGCGAAGTCTCGCACCAGTAAGCCCATTTTGCGGTCATTGGCGGTCGCAACACGCTTAAATGACTCGTACAAATCTTCGTCCATTTGAATTGTTAATTGGCGTTTTTTTGGCTTTTCAGTCGTGTTGCTCATAATATTAACCTTGATTAAAATATCTTCAATTTTAACATTAAATTTACATTAAATCAATGTAAATTTAATGTTATCCTTTACTGAAATCATTGCTATTGCTTAGGTTAAGGTCTTTTTGTTTTTCAATACCTTTTTCAGTTTCCCTTTTTATAACATCACCCTTACCATCTGCTCCGTAAAAAATTTGCAACCTATTTCCCAGTTCTTGTGAGTACAGTCCTTTGACATTTTCTACTTTATGTTCAAAAGCCGCCCCATCTTGACGGCATTGTAAAATAGAATTGTGGTTTTGAGCTACAATTTTTCCACTATATGTAAGACCTATTTGAGGTTGCTGAATTTGTGCCACATTGATACCTTTTTTAGCCAAATCATCTATTGCTTGATTCACTATTGATACCATATTAGGCTCATTGGTTGAGGCATTTCTTGCACTCATAAAAAATTGTACTTTCTGCCAACCCTGTCTTAAATCATTTATTTCATCAAGACTTAATTTTGTTTTTCCTGTCTCTGCTGAAATATGGTCTCTACTTCTTTGAATCGTAAATACCTCGTGAGCTGTAAGACCCCCATTCTTACCATCTTGACTATCATAGATAGTATTTGCATACTTGTCAAAAACAACAATTCTATTAGCAAGATTTTTATCTTCTACATCTTTTAATGTTTTTGATATTCCATTAAAAGAATTTTCTTGAATGTCTTTTGGTACATAACGCCCACTTTTTAAACCTCCCCCCTCTTCATAACGCAAACTCACTCTCATATTGCTAAAAGAGTATTCGGTAGCCATTACATAAAAACTAACATCATAATCTTTGCCTAATTGCTCTTTTCTTAACTGAAAATGTCTGAAATTTGAAGATGTGTTATCAAAAACTATATTAAACCGATTATCAATAGCTCTCTTTGCTAATTCATCACATAATTTTATAGAAAAACTCATTGTTATTTGACTAGAATCGGCACCAAACTTTTCTTGTATTTCATTGTAGCTTGGGTGGTGAACTCTGTATCTATCAGGGTCAGCCACAAAAACACCGTTTTTATCCATAAATTCAGATTCAACAACGGAAACAATGGAACGCTTTCCAGAACCTGACTGACCACCCAATATAATAGCCTTTGGTTTTTCATGCCCAACCAAATCAACAAACTCGCCTTTTTCAACAAGAATATCAGCTATTGATTTAATTTCGCTATTAAATACAGCATATTTACTTTTTGCCTCCAATATATTATTGGCACTCATATTAACCCCCCAACAGCCTTTCAAATTCATTACATTTATTTTCAAAAGCAACTTTTATTTCTTCAATTTCATTGATTGTTTTTGTAGATAAGCCCCTTACCACTCTAACAATCTTGATGTGAAATTCATTTATTTCCCCTAGAATTGCAGGGTCAATGTTACTAGCTGCCTCTTCCAATTTTATTAGTCTAGCTTTAATTGCATACAAAGCCTCAGTTGCCGCCTCAATAGCAACACCTTTCTCAATCGTTATCGCTTTTTTTACCATAACTATCTCCAAATTGCATAGAAATCACTTAACTTATGAGATGTATTGTACCATTAAAAATACATTAAATCAATGTATTTTTAATGTATTACTTCTCAAAGCCAATATCCTGCTTTTTGATTAGTCTATCATCTTGGATAGTGTAGCCATAATTTTTGTTTGCCATTTCAAAAGCACTATATTTGTCAGCACCTTTGGCAATGGCGGTAGGCAATTTTGCCATATCATCAGTAAGCACAATCGCCTCGTGCCTTGCCCTACTGACTGCCACATAGTAAACCTCTTTACCTGTCGTCTTGCTCTTGGTGTCAATGTTGATTAGCACCCTATCCACAGTTAAGCCTTGACTATTGTGTACGGTGGAGCAGTAATCATAATCCAAATGATTTTTTTGGTTGGCATTAAAGGTATGGGTTTGACCAGTTTTTTCATCTTTGGCATATATTTTACCATTCTTAATATTTTCTACAATCAGTTTATCGCCTGTTACCGTCCCCATTTCTTGATTACCTTTTGATACCCTGAGTCTGTCGCCTTTTGATACTTCAAATGATTTTTCCTCATACACAGACAACCGCTCAGAAGTTGGGCTAAATGTAATGACTTTCCCTGCCGAGTCCTCCACAATCAATAAATGGCGGTCTTTACCAACAACTTTGTACAATTCGCCCATTTTTAATTCTTTGTTTTTTGGGTTGTGAGTTAGCTCAATCAAGGTATCCTCTTTAAAATAGCGTGCGTGTTTCATTTCAGCCTTAGACATATCATAACGTTTTAATTGGGTGCTTGCCACGCCCTGCCCTGCCATACCAAGCTCCTTTCTGATAGCATAATTGATATAATCCTTGTCATTATTTGTACCTGTAACAATCAAGGTTTTTTTACGCTCATCAGCAGAAAGTTCTATATAACGAGTTACTAGGGTATCCAGCCTTTGGGTTCTGTCCTTAATTTCAAAAACCGATTTTTCAAGGGTTTTTATGGATTTGGATTGCTCATTATTGGCAGCAAAATAGACCGCCTGTTTTAAGGTTTCATCTTTTTGGCGTTGTATCTCATCAATGGTTGCGGTTGCCATACCATTAGCCATTAACACATCAAAGGGCTTTCCTGCACTAATAGCTTTGGTCTGCTCTGTATCGCCCAATAGTACCACTTTGGCGTTTTTACTTTGGGCTATTTTTAGGAGTTTGTGCATTTCATTATTAGCGATAACCCCAGCCTCATCTACCACAATCAGGCTATTTGTTGTGATTTCATCTTGTAACTTTTTACTACTGAGCAACCTAGATAGGGTGTTTGCCTCGTGTCCGTCCGCTTTTAATGATTTGACCTGAGAGCCATAAGGTGCAAAAATATGGGCTTTGCCGCCAGCCGCCTCTATGTGTTTTATGGTCTCCGATAATGTATAGCTTTTGCCTACCCCTGCATAACCCTGAATGCCTATAACCCTATCGCTACTCGTCATCACAAGCCTTGCTGCGGACTTTTGACCGTCATTTAGGGTTGATTCAGACAATAACTTATCTGCGGTGCTTAGGTCATAATACGCATTTTTCAGCCCCCTGCCCTGCTGCATTAACCTCAAAATATCCCTTTCTTGTTCAAGGTCTTTTTTGGTAACATATCGCTCCTGTATGGCAACAAGTCTGCCTTGCTCAATGCCTTTTTTGACCGCCTCTTGTGCTACCTCCACGCCAATCTCGCTACTGCCGTCTTTTATGATAATATTAACCCATTGGCCGACCGTTTTTGCGGTATCATTATTTTTGTCGCCAGCCGCCTTATACAGGGTCTGTGCCTTGACCAAATCGCCATTGGCAATAAATTTATCCAAAAGACGGTTTGCCTCATTATAATCAATCTCTCCAAGCCCCTTTATTAGCGTTTCTTTAATAATTTCATCGTGAGTCAAATCTACTTTTTTATCAACCAAATGGTCAATCACAAGTTTCATCAACTTATCGCCTGAAAATTCCTTATTATGTTCATCTGTATAAACCTGCCCTTGCTCAAAATTGATGTTAAGCCCATTGGCAATTTCTTTCCATTCATCAGTCAAATCACTACTCGGAGGTTCATAATTCCACACCTCTCTTAAACTCTCTTTATCAAATGATTGTTTATTATTACCAAACCTAGCAACAGAATCTAGGGTTCTAATATCCTCCATATTCTTTGTATCAGATAAATTTTTGGATTTAGAAAAACTTAATTTATCCGAAATTATATCTACGATTTTTCCAATGCCGCCAAAGCCATTGCTACGCCATCGCAAGCCTCTATCTGTGTTGGTTCTCTGCTGGTGTAACTCCAACTGTTCGTTATCCGACAATAACACCTCACTTCCTTGTCTGGTAGGGTTTGCCACATTGCCGCTAGGCAGTTCATACACGCTGTCTGCTTTGGTAGTTGCTTGACTGGTAGTTTTTGTAGGCTCTCGCTGATGGTCTGTATGGCTAATGCCGAAACTTCGCTCATTGGCTTTCTCCTTTAATATTTTTGGGGATAGAATTTTTTCAAGACCTAATTTTTTGGCGGTCTTGTGCCAGCTTTCACGGACAATTTGGGTATCAATGCTTTTTTTGCGTTGGCGAGTATCTAGGGTTGCAATTTGCTTTTGCTCTGTGGTTGCTGTTTCACGAGTTAAGCCTTTTTGTGCCAATGCCTCTTCAATTTGTCTGCCACGAGTGCTAAACTGCATAATCTGTTCACGGCTGATATGTGCCAACTCAAATGTGCCGTTGTCGTTAATTTTGATGTCATAGCCCAGCTCCTTGCATTTTTTGGCAAGATTGGTTTGATAGGCTTGGCTTGCCTCCCCAATGCTTTTCATAATTTTGTCATTATGTAAAGCACGAAAAGCACCGTCCTTTCTTTTGGTAATATTCAAAACAACAGAATGGGTATGTAAATGAGGGTCAAGATTACGGTTGGTTTCGTGGCGAAACAATGCAACCGCAAGATTATTTGTGTTCTCTACACGGCTTTTGGATTTGATTTTTTGGCGTGCTTGGGCGTTACTTTCAATAATTTTTAGACTTTCTTTGACTGCCTCATTGTGAGCTTGAATAAGGCGTGTATCGCCAGCCACAAGAGCCTGAATACTAACCGACTTTGGAGCATTAAAGGTTAAATCAAGCCCTAATCTGTCCTTTGCAGACTTACCTTTAAAATTTGAATCTCTTAGGGTTTCTCCTTTAAATTTGCCCTCTAAAAGCTGTGCAAAATCTTCTTTTTTGACCATTTCGCCTTTGAGTCCAAGCTCATTTGCCAACTGTCCATACCATTCAGAGGGCTGCTTATCACGAGTATAATAGTCGTCTTTTTCCTCTTGATAGTAGCTATCAATAGCCTTTCCTATTCTTTGTTTGTCGCCCCCCAAAGATTGTCTTGTAATAAGTTGAGATGAAATCATTTACAATTCCACATCTTTAAAACTTTCGTTCTTGGTCTTGTACTGCTTATATTCCGCAGTAAAGCGGCAAATTGGGTAATCCCCTGCAAAACTGACAAAACCAGTCAAATCAGGCAAAGAAGTAATTTCAGACGGTAAGACCACTCGCTCACGCTGGACTTGTTCACTCGTTGAAGTGCTAGACTTACCACCTCCACTACTGCGATTTTTATTGTCCCTGATTACTTCGTGTTCGCCCAACGCCTTACTCATTTCTTCGGCTGTTTCTGAGTCTGTTTTTGCTCCGCCAAGCACCAAAAGCGTTCTAAAACAGCTCATCAAGATAGTTGCCCCCTCTTTGCCATAAATTTGTTTTAACTGAGAAACCGACTGAACGCCAGCCACAACTCTAAGCCCATTTTTACGCCCTTTGGTTAATGCGTCCTCCAAGCTCTTAATGTTATCAAGACTGGCAAGCTCATCTAAAAATAGCCAAATTTTTCTCTTACCACTCTCAGGCAAAGACAAAACACTAGAACAAATCACATCAATCCAAGCCGAAATCAAGGGCTTTAACGCCTCTTTTTGTGATTCTTTCCAAGTAATATAAATGTTGCCCCCATTCTCATTTTCCAAAAAATCACGAATAGAAAAATCACCCTGCGGCATTTCTTTAAAAATCGGAAGTCTTGATGACAATACAAAACGGGCAGAACCCAACGCCCTATCTGAGCCGTCCACAAACATACTTTCGGCATCTGTACCAGCCAATGCTTTTTTGAGTTTACCAACTTCTTCAACGGTTGCCAAATGAGCCACTTCTGCCATTGTTGGAGTTTCTGTTGAATTGGTTTTTAGGGTCTTCATTACAGATTCAAGCATTACCCTAGCAAAACCATTCCACTCTTCGGAGGAATGGTCAGCCGATTTTGGCACAATAGAACCACAAAAATTGCGATAATCAAAATTGGCTCTAATTTCATTAAAAATAGACCAGCCTTTTGTTCTTTGGTCAAAAGGATTTAATAGCACATCGCCTTTTTTAGCAAATTTGCTAAACATATCAGCATTAGGGTCTACAATAATCAACCTATCGCCCCTGTTGATAGCACATTCTACCATTTCTCTTAAAGTTACTGATTTACCAGAGCCTGTTGAACCATTTAATAAAATATGCAATGTTTCAATCTTGGTTGGTATTGGTATTCCTGAAATGGTTATTTGCTCATCTTTTTCTTTTGTCATTGATGATAATTTATTTTTTGATACTATTTTTGTGCCACGCAAAAACTTTTTATATTCCTTTCCCTTAAATCCTATTTCATCAAACAATCCCATAAATTTACATAAAATAACAACAACAATTAAAGATAAAATGAATGCCAAAAGCAATCTAATATCTTCAAATTGAGTTGTCTTTATTGCGGCAAATTTTATAAATTCAAATTTATTTTCCCTTGGCATTGCGTGCAAATTTTTTAATGCAATTAACCAAACTAATGACGGTATAACCGTTACTAGAAAAATAAACAATACAAATCTTTGACCTTTATTCATATCATTGCTCCAATAGATTAAATGGATTTAGACCAACGGATTTTAATTTTTTTTGAGCATTTGTTACCTTAGTGGGCTGTGCTATCTCTCTTAGGATTAAAAGGGTTTCTAGCAATAAAGCATTCTGTTCATAATTATCAGCACTAGAATGACTGTTAGGATTACCGTCTATACTAGATATATTGTTAAGTATTTCTTTAATATCAATTTGAATAGACTGAATACTTTGCTCCAAAGTACCTTGCTCGCCCTCCAACTTTTTTCTAAGATATGTTCCCACACTCAAACCGTAGCTTGCTGCCGTAGCCTCCAATTTTAGGTAGGTTTCTGTACTAATTCTAAACGAAATTGTCTGTGTTGTCATCAATTTTTACCTGTTTACATATTGTAAACTATATTTTATCATATTTTTCAATAATATAAAATAAAAATGTATGCAGTTTGCATACATTTTTAACCAACAAAAAACGAGCGATAGCCGTTTTTTGTTGGTTGTACCCACGATAGTGGGTGCGTATGGTGTATTACAAAATTTTGGTAAAAATTTTGTTGCCTCATAGAGGCAGAGCGTAGCAAAATGACCCAAAAAGCAAAAAGTTAGCAAAATAAAAGCAAAAATAAAGCAATTAAAATCAATAAGATAGCAAAAGGATTGCAAAAAGTTAGCAAAAAACCTTTACATTAGCAAAAAATTAGCGTATAGTATGCAAAAAGATTGCAAAAAGTTGCAGACTGATGTAAGATAAGCCAATTCCCCCTTAGGAGGTGCAAAGTGTGAAGAAGAGACAAACCAAAGCCCAGCGATTCCGCCAATTACTCCCTGAAATTGAAAAATTGCAAGAGGAGTACCTACAAGAGGCTGTGGTAGAGATTTTAAATGAACAGTACGGTTTAGATATAAACCTCAATACTTTCAAAAATTATCTACACAGATATGGCGGTAACAAATCAGAAGAAATTTCAGTCAATCAAAATAAAATTGATACAGAAATTTTTGATGATAAAAAAAATTGTAAGACCGATAGCAGTAATCAAGAAGAGGCTAAAAAAAATACTTCTGACATTGGCGAATCGGAGTCTGATGATAACAAAGATTTGAGCGAGTATTTTTCAAAGTTAAAAAAAGACATTGAAAAAGAAAGAGAAAATTTATCATCAAATCAATCACTTTTTAAAAAAGGTTAAATTATGAAAATTGCAGTTTTAAATTTTAGTGGCAATGTTGGCAAAACAACCATTGCAAAAAATCTTTTGCTACCAAGATTAAAAGACACTCATTTTGTTGCGATTGAATCTATCAATCACGGCAATCAAGATGACATCAAAATCAAAAGCAAAGATTTTTCAATACTTCAAGATGAATTGCTCATCAATGACAACATTATTGTTGATATTGGAGCTTCAAACATTGAAGAAACAATGAAACTAATGGAGCAATACAAAGGCTCTCACGAAGACTTTGATTACTTCCTACTACCAACCGTTGCCGACCACAAACAACAACTTGATACTCTCTCAACCGCAATTAAATTGATTGAAATTGGCGTCAAACCAAACAAAATCAGATTTGTATTAAATATCGTCAATGATTCAGAAAGACTACAATCAGATTTTGAAAGAATCCTTGATTTTGCCAAAAAAACCAAAATCAAAGAGCCAAAGGTGGGTATTGAATCAAGTGAAGTTTATCCAAAACTTACAGCAATGGAAAAAACTATTGATGAAATACTAGCAATACAAGACTTGCGTGAAAAATTAAAATCCATCACTAATGCAGATGAAAAACGCCAAATCGCAAGCCTAATTGGTATTCAACGCCTCGCAATGACCGCCAAAGAAAATCTTGATGAAGTGTTTAGCGATTTATCTTTGAAGTAATCAACAAAAAAACTAAACTATTGACTAAATCAATAGTTTAGTTTAATGTAAAGGATAATTTATGTCAGATAAAACAGTTCGTGAGGCAATGGTTTCAGTTGCCCTTGAAGAGATTGATTCACTTACTTCAAGACTTGAAGAAGTCGCCCAAAGCGTGCAAGATATTGGCGAAGTGTTACCAGCTTACTTTGAAGAGGCAAGCAATGAGACCGCCAACATCGTAAGGCGTGGCGTGGAGGCTGAAATTCAAATCTGTCAAAAAAAGCTGTCTGACACTTACAAGCAGGTCATTGACAGCATTGAGATTCAAAGACGGTTAAATAACCAATTAAAATCACTTGCAGACAGCCTAGATGCCAGTAGTGGCAATCAAATCAAACAATCCCTAATACTGGCATTGAGTGCGTTTTTTGGGGCATTTATTGCAGTATTGCTAGGGTCATTATTTTAATCATCAAAAAACAATGGTGCGTTATGGATAAACGGGATTTAAGAGGTGCTTATCATAAAGCAGATTTTGACTACAAAATGTCAAGTATCTTCATTTTTGAATACACAGTTATCATACCTATCATAGTGGGGCTATTTTTTAAATCTTGGTATGCTGGTATTTGGTCTTTTCTAATCCTAATTGTTATTGCACCAATTAAAATTGTTGGTTTATTTTTGGCAGTCATCTTTACAATTCTGTGGGTCTTTATTGGTTGGTCAATTGGCTACTCCATTGATGGCTTGCACGCTGGCATATTAGGAGCATTGATTGCTTTTGTGATTGGTTTTGGCGTTCACGCCTCAGCACTTGCTTATATACTGGACTTCCTCAGTTCAGACTAATTTCCCCAAATTAAATCAACATAGCACCGTTACACACGGTGTTTTTTATCGTCCAAAAGCCAAGTAACAGAGTATAATTATTGATGGCTACGCACCATTTTCCAATTACACCCAAAGTAAGAAAGCAACCTTTTGGCGAGACTTTTACTCTTTATTTGAGCATAGAACGCACGCAAAGCGAATTTGACCCTGAGAACCACCCCAAATTACCCCAAACCCATACCACATAAAGGCTCAAAGCCATTTTTTACACTTGTTCACTAATTTCTTGTTTACAAAATTTATACATAAAATTACATTTTATGTATTGACTTGAAATGTCAATATAATATTTGTATTAAATTTGTTTTTAATAGAAACAATTTAGAAACAATCAAAAAATGACCCCTAAGCTGTCTAAGTCATACCCAATCAGGCTGACAGCCATTACCG
>NZ_CP087841.1:0-46170 GCF_025985205.1 Moraxella bovis | reverse complement strand
ATTAAATATTAACTCATCTTCATATTCTCCAAGTCCTATGCCTAAACATTCATTGATAGCTTCAAATAATCCTAGACTTTCTAAATTTTTATATTCATTAAAACTTAATGATATCTCAATCAAATCTCCATCTATACAACAATCATAATTGAGCCTATCTATTGCATCCTCAAGTATTGGTATAATTATTAATTTATCTTTATTCATATTTACTGTCTCTATCTACTTTCTTTAGCTATCTCAATAGCTTAACGAGCCTCACTGCTTTTATCCAATTACTCTCTTGTTTAATGGTTGGATTAGTGGCATCACTGCTGTTATTGGTTGTTTTGATTTAACTCTATCCATTTTTCAATATTATATATACCATGAGGTATTTGATAAATAGTATCTACAACCTCAATATAAGCATTTAGGCATTTAGAAATACAGGTTACCAATCCCATAAAATTTTTGTTTAAGTACAAAGGTATAGCATCATTTGAACCCATGGTAAACCCAATAAAGTTTAGTGACTCCCAATTTCTTGAAATATTCTCTATATTTTTTAAACCAAAAGTATTTGAGTCATTTAGGTAGTCAAATGCACTATACCAATGATAATCTTCATAATCACTTCTCATAATATAGCAGTCTCCCCCATCTAGAAAGCGCACATTGATACTTGATAATCCCAATAAGCTGTCATATTGTTCTATTGTTCCACAAATATAAAGTTCTTTTATGTTTTTTGTATTTTCAAAAATATATTTAAATGTAAATTTATCAATATTTTGTGGGATAATATATATTTCTTGACTCATTTTGGATAGCTCTCTATTTTGCCATTTTGAAGTGTAAATCCCCCATCTTTGGTTTCAAAGATGATTATCTTATATTTGCCCCCATTACCTTGGAAGGGATAATTTGTGAGTTCATCAACTAGTTGTTGTTTGCTGATATTTGGTGTTTGAATGTGGAGTACGGTATCGTTTAATGTCCCTATCGGTAACTTATGAGGATTATTGCTAGGAAGCGCTTCTGCTTCAAGAATACTTTTTGCGTTTTTATTAATGACAGTCATAACTTTTCTAGGACTAGATGTTTCTAAATTTTTAAGAGATATTGGGATTTTATCACCCAATTGATTAACAAAATAACCCTCGATACCTTGTTGATTTTTAGTTTCCGAGAATTTAAATTCTCCACCATCATTTAAATAAGTAAATTTGCTTGCATCATTATATTCTTTTAAATCTTTTGGCTCACCTGTAATTTTTATGGGTTTATAAAAAACATCCTCATCCCTTCCAACATTATTCTCAACCCTAGCCATATCAATCTGTTTTTGAGCTTGGGCGACTTGCTTGGCATTTTTGGCATTGACAATACCCTTAATCGCCCCAACGCCCATTGCTGCTTCTGTGGCAAGTTTGGCGATTTGGGCTTCATCTTTGGATAATCCTGCTCCTTGTAACAGTTTTGAGGTATCGTGTTGGGATACGGGTTTACCAAAATTATCAGCTTGTGTAATGGCGGTATCCCCAGCCATCACGATAGAGCCACCCGCAACCACTGCACACAATGTTCCGCCCGTTGCCACACAGCCTGCGGTGATGGCTGTTGCACCGCCTATAGCCACAGTGGTTTCTACAACAGGCATTACCCTTTCATTCATCAATTTGTCAGATTTTGCCTGAGAACTGCTACTTAGGTCAATATGATTGTTTGCGATGAATTCATTTCTACTTTTAATTGCCCAATCTGGATATGTAGATTTAGGTGTATTGTTTGGTGAGTGAGATTCAACAATACTCGGTCTGTAAGGCTGAATCCACCCATCTGCCCAACTATAATTATCTTGTTTGTCATTGGCTTTGATAAAGCGTACCAGATTTTCATCGGGTTTATGTAAAACACCCAAATTTTGTATGAGATTAAAGGTGGTAACACCATCTTCAGTGGATTGATTCAACAGACTCCATTTCTGGTAGGGATTCTCTAAATCAAAATCCTGTAATATATCGCCATTGGTGGCAGGCTGATGAACTTTCAATAAAACCCTGCCAGACTGCTCATAACTTTCTTGAATGTTGCTTAGATAAGTCTCATTATAACCACTATGATTTGCCAATCTCAAAGCATCCTCAAACTGCTCCAAAGTATATTCATTACCATCAGCGGTTTTTAATCCCTCTCGTTTGGCTTTTTCAAAGAGAGATTTCGCCAGCTCCTTTTCAGGTGGATGCAACTGCCTATTATTCATATCCGCATTCAAAGCATAAGCAGTACTGCTTGTATCTAAGCCTGCTGTGGTGCCTGCGGTAGCGATTGCAAGATTTAGGGTGAATTTACTGACACTTTCAGCCGTTTCTTTTTCAAAGCCTTGTTCTATGAGTTTGGTGGTAATTTTGTCTTGCCATTCATCTAGTTTTGGGGCGATGGTAGCAACACCACCTGTGGTTAACGCACCCTCCACGCCTCCAGTCGCCAATAACCCAGTCGCTGTATGCAGTGCTATACGATAAACACCACCTTCTTCCCATTTTTGAGCTTCATCTAAGATGGCTTTTGCTTCCTCGTGGGTAAGGCTTGGGTTGTTAAGTTGTTCTAGGTATTTGTCTCTTTGACCTTCACTAAAGTCAGCAACCGCTTTTGGAGCATTTTGTCCAAAGTCTTTGGTGACTGCTACTTGAACATCAAGCTCCCTTTGCACCTCATCCTTATCAAAACCATTAGTAAGAGCCGTTGTCGCCTGATACCCATTGTTTTGATACTCTGTGGTGGTTGTGCTGATGTGGGCGTTTGTAATGATGTCTTGTACTGATTTGCCTTGTGCTTTGGCGATGTCGGCTTGTTTAGCCTCATCTGTGATGGTGATGTTTTGGGTATAGATACCGCCTTGGGTGGTAGAGGTTTGGTGGTCGCTGTCTTGTCCATAGCCAATACCATTGGTGCTCACACCGTTGGCTTTTGAGGTGGCTTTTAGTTTTGAGTCAGGGCTAGGCGTTTGTCCCAATGTATTAGCACTGATACTGGCTGTCGCTCCAATACCCAAACTATCCCCCTTATGATAACTTTCATTATCAAGATGGGAGATGGTAAGGGTGCCTGTGGCAAATTGGTTTTTGCCTGTCTGTTCTGCTTTGGCAGTAGAAGTGATGATGGCCCCTGTAATGTCGGTATGTCCTGTGATGGTAACTTTGGCGCCTTTGTCCCCTGCAAAGATACCTGTTTGCTCGGTGACAGATGTGTAGTTAGCATCAATATTGCTCTTACCATAGTCACCACCAACACTGGCACCTGTCCCAAAGGTGGCAGAGGCACTAACATTTTGCTGGTTGCTGTGATAGGTGGCGGTATCTTGGAGACTACTCATGGTGAGCTTGTCTGCTGTCACAATCACTTCTTCGCCTTTAATCCCTGCTCCTTTAAGGGTTAGCTGATTACCTGCCTTGAGGGTGGTCTGGCTTTGTTCATCCCCAATATGGCTGTGAATATGGGTGGTGGTTTGGCTGTTACTGTTGCCTTTGCCACGATTTGCCCCAATGGTGGCACTATGACCACCCACGGCTGATATGTTAGCACCTACACTAAAGCCACGACTGGCATTGGTGCTGTCTTCGGTTTGGGTTTGCTTGGCGGCTGTGATGGTAATATCATGGTCAGCACTAAGATGCGTACCCCCACGACCTGCCACATCAGAGCCGGCAATGACAATGCTAGAATCTTGTCCACCTGTGGCGATGATATTGACCTGCCCACCTGCATTGACTTGACTGCCTTGTGCGGTTGTACTTTGGGTATGACTTTGGGAAGTGGACTTTTGTTGTCCATAAGAGATGGAGATACTTGGATTCAGGGTATTAAGAGAAGCATCTTGTACTAGTTTACCAACATCTTCGGCAGTCTTTTTGGCTTGCCATGCGGCATTGGCGCTTGCCATGGCATTAATGCGGTCATTGCTGCTTTGTCCGATGGTTTTGGTGGTATTTAGGGCGGTTTGTACACTATTTACAATAGGGATATTGGCAGAGACGGTAATGCCTTTTTTCTCATACTCACTATTGTTGATGCTTTGATATGTGTTATCTTTTGAACTGATGGTAACTTGCCCTGCAACAATATTAACATCACCGACAGGACTTGACACAGTGGAGACGTTTTGTGTGTAGTTTTCTTTGGCAATGATGGTGGTATCACCGTTCAAACTCCCCACCATACTACCCACTTGGGTAGTGCTTGTTTGTGTGGTGTTTTGGGCAGATTTTTCTTTGCCGATGCTCACGCCCATGTTGCCAGCACTCATGAGTCCTGACTTGCTTCTATATTGACTGGTTTCACTTACTGCATGGTTAAGACTACTACCAATGGTAATATCATTACCCGCTTGTAGTTTTGTTTGCTTCTCTCCAACCACTTGTGAGGCAGTGATGGTGATGTCTTTATCAGCAATCATAAGTATATTGTTGCCATCAATTTGACTGCCAACAACATTGTCTTGGGTTTGTTTGTATCTAGATTGTTCTGTTTTACTACCAAACGCACGAGAAGTCTTAGTAAGCCATGCTGAATCTAGCTGACTGGTTGCTCGCCCCTCTTCAACATTCACAGAACCACCTTCTCCTTGAGCCAGCAAGGCAACTGTTCCTGCCTGACTACCAACTTGAGAAGCGGTAATATCAATATCCGCATTCTCACCAGTGGCCGCTAGCACCACATTACCCACACCTGTAACAGATGAGCCAGACTGCTTGCTGCTATCATAGTTAAAGTAGTTATTGTCATCGGCTACTGCGTGGAGTTGATTGGTTTGGGTGACGGTATCTAACTTAATGCCGTTGGTAGCAGTTATTTGTGTCGTGCCATCGCCAGCATTGTGCGATGCCCCTGCCTTAAATAATACATGATTGCCACGCAGACTTAAGGTGGTTAATGGTTTGCCGTTTTCATCTGTTGCACCCTGTAAACCTTTACCTACACTAATTGTGGCAATTTGAGTAATGGCTGTGTTTTTAGCACGACTTCTACCGACCACGCTTTGCTTGGTAGTTGTTAAGCTTTCATTGATAATGTCATTACCAGCAATGAGGCGAGCGGCACTATCTGCATGGATTTGGTTATGATTGACAATGTTGTTTTTAGTCTCAATAGCGACATAGTTGCCTTTAATAACACCTTTATTGGTGGCATTATCAGCGGTGATGCTCATGGTATCTTTGGCGATGAAGTTACCATTATTGTCAAGATTGCCTGTCAGACGGATGTCCATATTTTTGCCAGAGATGGTGCTTAAGCGACCATCTTTTGTGAGTGTGGCTGTATCTGTGGTAGCAGATCTTAGATATAGCTTAGGCACTAAGACATCCTCGATTTTGGTGATGCTATTGCCATCTTTATCTTTGGTGGTATAGGTGATGGACTGCTTTACCAGCCAGACGATGTCTGTGGTTAAGTTTGCCATCTGATCAGGCGTGAGTGCTGTACCTAGCGTATAGTTAAACTGTTTGGCATGAGTAATGCCATTGTCCATTAAGGCTTGATAGGCTTCTTCTTGGTTTTGATAATCCGTGTTAATGTGTCTGCCTGTCAGTAGATAATACAGATCTTTAATACGCGCTTGTTCGCCATAACCATCAGATAGACGTTTGTGGATATGATTGGGGTCTGATTGTAATGCTTTTAGCATATAATCAGAGCCAAGCCACTGTTTGTGATTGGTAAAGGCGGAATCAGTTTGAATCAGTGGTTGATTAGGATTATCTGCATTGATGGTGTATAGGGCTGATGTTGGAATGGTGAGGGTGTTGTCAGTGTTTGCTATCGTCACTGCTTGGTGATTGGCAATACTGTGTTTTAATTCATCAACCAAGTTTGCCAGCACAGACTCATCCACAGCCTGTCCTGATTGTTTGGCTGATAGCAGTGCTGTTAGCTGTGCTTGAGCAGTAGCAGAGAGATTGGCTTGGTTGGCTTTCAAGGCATCAAGCAGTGCTTGGTTATCATTACTGCTTAGAGCATCTGGTGGACGCTTCGTTGATACAGGCGTAGTATTGATGGTAGCATTTAGAATGGGGAGTTGGTAAGCATCTAGCGGTGCAAATTCTTGGACAAAGGCACCACTGTTGGTGGGTACTCGTCTGTGGCGACGACCGCCAGCTGACGACTCCACGGTGTATCTGGTAAAGTAACCATTTTCTGTTTGCTTGACTTTTTCGCCATACAATCCATTATCAGGGGTTTGGACAACCGTATCACCAACCACCAAAAAGCCAGCACCCGCACTCATTTGGCTTTTGTCATTAACCAGCATATCGCCATACACAACAAGATTAGCACCTGCTACCATACGAGCTGGGTCAGAGGTTAGTGTTTTATCTTCATAGACAACAAAGTCTGTGGTAATAACATCCACTTCTTCGGTTGCGAAACGACCAATGCCATTAATATCTCTAACATACAAAGCACCTTCTGGTGCACCTTTTTTGCTGGTTGGACCCAAATAAGCTTCATCTGTGGTATAGATGTTTAAAGCTAAGTCGGAATCACTTTTTGCAAATTGGCGGTTATGCTCCCTGATAGCCAATTGCAAAGCCTCAATTGCTGTAGAATTTTCTTCTTCCCATTTTAATAATGGACCCATCACTTTGGTGTAGTGAGCCAACGCTTCTTTATATTGCGTACAAGCTTGATTGTCTGCACCTGCTAAAGCACAGCTTTGAGCATCTTCCCCCTCTGGCAACTCAGGTTCATCCAACAGATCTTTGGCTTTGATGTCTGGAATGGGTTCTTTGGGCGGTTCAATTCCAAAGTGTGTCCAGATGACAGAGTTATTGTCGTAATTAATAATGCAGTCACTGTCAGGAGGGCAGTCAAATAGCCCCGCCATTGGCTTTTTATCCAAATCAGCGGTATCGGTGCTTTTTTGAGCAGCAGGTATTGTAGAAGCTTGTTCATGGGCACGGTAAAGCGTTTGCTTACGAACAGATTCTTCTATCACTTCAACCTTATGCTTTTTAAAATCGGCATTGCCATTTAGTAGGGTTTTGGTGTCAACCACCATCTCCCCACCAGATTCAATCGTTGCCCCCTGATTGATAACAGCATCTGCTTTGCCTGTGGCGTAATGATTGTCATCTAGGCTACCACCAATATGCAGACTGCCTAGGCTTGTGATTAAGGCTTGATTGTCGAAGTTTTCGTTAAATTTGCCCGCTCTGTCAGGGTTGGGGTTATTATTAAGCGTTTTGACACCAATATCTAATCGCTCTCTGGCTGCAATCACAGGGGTAGTGTACTTGCCATCTGATTGTTCTGCTTTCGCTGGGGTATTGTTTAGTGTATCAGCTTGTATGGCAAGGTGTGTGCCATAAATACGACCGCCTGACTGATTGTTGATTGTATCATTGGCTTTAATCACCGTGGTTTCGCCATTGATTAAGCCTTGGTTATTGATGCTGGTTTGGCTGGTTATTTGTGTGTGATTGCCACTTTTGATGGTGCCTGTTTGGGTGTTATCAATATGATTTGCACTAAGCGTTAAGTCTTGACCCGCGGTTAATTGGCTTTGATTGATAATCTTGCCGTCAGTGCTAAACTGTAAGTTATTTGCAAGCAGTTTATCATTATCGGTGTGCTTATAGTCTGCTTGTTGCTTAATGGCAAGCACATCCGCTTGGATAATACCGCCATTTTGCAGATCTTTTGTGTTAACACTAGCGTGATTGGCTGATAATACACCGCCTTGATTATAGATGGTGCTTGTATTTTTTAAGCTAAGTTTGTCCTTAGCAACTGTTGTTCCCTGATTATGGTGTATATCCGCTTGTGCTGATAAGCTAATATTGTCTGCACTGCTCGTGGATTGATTGAAGTTTAAGCGATTGGCAGTGGCTGTAATACTGTCAGCTGCCATCATGACACCTTGATGACTGATGGTGTTATTAGCATTTAAGACAATATTGCCAGTTGCACTGATATTGCCTGTATTGTCAATGTCTTGACTGCTAGCGATTTGTATATTATCTCTGGCACCGATAGCACCAGTGTTATTAACATTAGCTACGGTCGCCTTAAGATTATTGGCAGTGATCGCACCTTGGTTTTGTAAAGCTTTGGCAGTGAGTGTTAAATTACCAGCAACATCAATACTGCCTTGCTGCTTGGCAAGTTTATTATTATCAAGGGTACTGTCAATATTTAAAGAATTGTCAGCCTCTTTATCGGTGGCTTGCAGTAGACCTGCGGTATTATCCAAACCATCTGCGTTGATGGTAAAGCCAGTTGCTGATATAATACCTTGGCTGTTATCAATAGCTTTGATGTTTAATGTTTGAGCGCCTAGACTTAATAGCTCACCTTGGCTGTTATTTAGATTTTCTGATTTTATATTAAGCTCACCTACACCTGCGTGGTGGATGGCACCTTGTTGATTAATAAGCTGATTGGTATCAATCTTAAGTTTATCACTGTTAGTACTAATAGTACCTAAGGTATTATCAATGCTGCGTTTGATCGCCAATGATAACGCTGTTTTACCAGCTTGACTAATGGCGCCTTGACGATTTTCCAAGACATCAGTATTAACAATCACCTCGTTGGCACTTAGTATACCCTCGCTATTATCTAGTTTGTTTGGCGCTGTGATAGCAAGGCTATTGCTAGCGACAGTGCTGGTTTTGCGTGTACTAATGGTGTCTTGTGCTAGGAGTGTGATATGATCAGCCTGGGTTTTGCTGTCATCAAGATTGATAGTATTGGCATTTAGCGTCAGTGTACCTGTCGCAATATTGTTGCCACTACTGCGAATACCTTCTGTTGCTTGTATGCTGATGTTGGCTGGTGTATTACCAAGTTTACCATCGCTTTGCATACCTGCACTGATGGTGCCAGCACTTGTTAAGCTTTGAGTGTCAATACGGACATCCTTGGCACTGGCAATCAGGCCTGTTTGTTCATTATTAACATGACTGGCAGTAATGGTTGTGCCTTGGGCTGCGTAAATCGTACCCGTGCTATTTAACTGCTGTGTGTTAATGTTAAGCTTGCCATCACTTTGAATACGACCATCCGCATTATCAATGGCTGTTTTGGCAGTAATCGTTGTGTCTTGGGCACCACTAATCACACCAGCATTGTTTGTAAGTATACCATTGGCATTTATCATCAATGCATGGGCACCATGAATAATACCTTGGTTATTGGTAACTTTGCTCGCTGTGACAGATACATCACCAGCACTTTGCACAACACCATCGCCATTATCCAGTTCACTCTTGGCACCTAGTACCACGCTATCCGCCACCAATCTACCCTCTGTATTAATGATACTGGATTGGCTAGCAATTACCATTTTATCTCTAGCAACGATATCGCCTTTACTATTATCAAAGCTGGTTAATTGCCAATTGATGTTATCTAGGGCGATTTTACTGTCGGTGTTGGCAAGGGTGTTGGTGTTTAAGGTTTGTACGTCAATCGATGCTTGATTGGTGTTACTGGTCTGATTGGCGGTGATATGAGTGTCGCCTGTGGCAGTGATCAGTGCTTTGTCGCCTGTATTGTTTAAAGACTTGGTGGTGCTGATAAAACCGTTGGCAGATGGCGTATCGGTTGATGGATTGGGTGTGTTTGCACCATTATTTGAGTTATTTGTTGTTGTATTGTCTGCTGGCTGATGGCTTACCATACCAGCACTTTGATCGGTACTTGGCACAGAGGGTGCTTTAAGTTGAGTTTTTTCATACAGGCTTTGACCAATTGCAGCTTTGTTGGTGTTGGTAAGTGTATGGGTACTAATAGTGAGCTTACCTGTACCTGTTTGGACAAGCTTACCAGTATTGGTGAGTTCATCAGTGCTAACTTGTAAGACACCACCATACATACTGCCTTGATTGTCAATGGCGTTTGTGGCAGTTATCTTAGTGTTTTGAGTGCTGGCAATGGTGCCTGTGTTGGTGAGCTTGGCGGTGTCAATGGCAATGTCGGATTGTTCACCAAGTAGCGTGCCAGCGTTGTGGACGTGATGACTTTGGGTGTTGATCGTCACTTTGTCTTTGGCTGATGCGATACCTGTATTAACAAGATTGCCTTGATGATCAAGAGTGAGCGTGCCTGTACCAGCTTGTACACCGCTGCCAGTTGCTGCAATCATCCCTTGGTTGTTAACACCAAAGCCTTTGTCTGTACCAATAAGACGGATTTTACCTGCATACATGCCACCTAAGGCAGCGACATCTAGGGCAATACCTGTTTGGTTTGTGCTGCTTGCACCGTCATTTTTGTGGGCAGCAGAAAGTTGGTTAAATTTACCATCTTGCAGAGTAACTGTATTCTCCCCTGTGACAATATCTAGTACGCTGCCTGCGTAAATCTCATCATTGATTTGGGCGGTTTTAGCAATCAATGCAGCATAATCAGTGTTTTGTAGGTTAAGCTTACCATTAACTTCAATGTTGCCAGTATTGACTTGATAACCGGTGATTTGTCCTTGGTCAAACTTGCCGTTTGCAGCCACAAGATGTACATTGCCTGCGTTGATAAAACCAGTGCCATTGATAACAAGACCATTAGGGTTGGCAATAATAACATCTGCTCTTTTACCAGCCACTTCAATAAAGCCACCCAGATGACTTGGGTTGTTAGAATTAATTTGATTCAAGATGGTGGATGCCTCACCTTTTGCCATAAAGGGATTGGCTTGTACATATCCTGCGATTTGGGTATTGACTGCTTTACGGTTGTTATTTAATACAGCACCTGTACTGCCGACATCAAATTGGCTGTAGTGATTATTGGATAGCCCTTTATCATTGGGTGTGGCGATATTGACAGAAACTATACCACTGGCGGTAGGCAAAATGGTAGGTTGTAGGTTTTTGGGAGCGGATGGATCGGCGATGATGGTTGTAGCAGTGTTTGGATTAGCATAAGAGGTCACCGAAAAAGTGAGTCCTAAAAGCACGGCCATGCTGGCGAGTTTAAATTTACCATAAAGTCCATAACCAAATGAGTCTTGTTGCGAGGTCATCAAAACGGTATTATTTTGACTGCCTCCCTGAGCTTTTGTTTTAGATTGGCAACAGGTTTTTTCAGAAACCACAACTAAACGACCTAGGTTTTTATTAAAGATGACGCGGTAGAGGTGGTGGTTCATATAAAATGTTCTTATAAGAAATGTATTGGTTGGTAGTTATGCCTAATTTGTTGTGGATTTGCAAGGGATTTTGGGGGGGTTTTAAAGGAAAATTCTTTTTCCCAAGAGACCCTTGCGTTTATTAAATTTGGGTTTTGTAAGCAAAGCCTAGCCTAGGGGCTAATTATGCTGGATTATAGCTTTTTGTGAATACAAAATATCCATAGATAAGTCAACACCAGGATATTTATCTTGCAATTCATTGATTATTGATATAAAATCATCATCTTGAAATTCCTCAGACATATCTTCAAATACCTCAGATAGCCAATAAACTTCTTCTTGAGAAATCATCTTCAAATAGGCAAAAGTTAGTTCTTTGTTCTTGGTTAGAATTTTTAGCATTTCATGCCAAATTTCATTGATTCTAGGATCATCTGGCATCAATGATTGTCTCTTTGTAATTAAATAATTAATGTCATTTTGCATTTGTTGCATCATGTTTATTACCCTCAAGGTTGTCTGGAATTGTCAGGAATAATAGTGCCAACAACTCCATTATTTTTAATAATACCAACTCTTACCCCATCATATGTTGCAAAAGCCCATTGACCATCTGGTAAGGTATTGTGAATTTTATTAACATATTCCCCGGCAGCCTGTATTTTCTTTTCATCCCAATTTTTTGGAAACCATGCTTGCCCAGTTCCAGTGGTTTTAGATTTTGACTTATGTGAAGGAATATTGCCAATTCTAACACCATTTGGATATTCATGCACTATATTATAGGGTATATTGTTATTGTCCAAATATTCTATATTGCTCTGCCCGTGTCCACCACCGATTAAGCGATTTCGGCTATTAAACTCCCCAATATCTGCATGAGAAATCGTGCTATAAGGGATTGTTGCAGAAAAATCTTGTTGTGTTGCTTGAGAATATGCAAGTGCCTTCTGTCTCGCTAATTGCCCGCTATCACCACGATAAATTGTTCCATCAGGCAAAGTTGCCTTAAATGCATTGTCTGAAACGGTTACAACCGTTCCTTTTGGCAACTCTCCAATTTGTGATTTAAAATCAGAGTTTAATTTTACTGTTGTTCCATCAATTGGTGTAGCACTTTCTGTTAAATAGGGGTTACCTTGTAGTGTAAACTGTTCACTGGGTTGAGTTGATTTACTATTAGTTTGCCCCCTAATTTCATCTATCAATTTAGGACTTATAACCGAATTGACATCAATTTCCTCTGGCATCTTTCTATACGCCAACCCAACATCACCCAAATCTTTAAGCCTATTCTCTACATCTGTGATGTTGATAGCAATAACTGGCTCTGTGGCTTTTGCTTGAGTTAGAGTATTGGTTGCCATCGCCGAATTTGTAGCTTTGCTGGCATTGACTGCAACTCCAAGTTCGCCACCTGCACTAGCACTACCTATTGATGTCTTCTTTATTAAGACTTGTGCCGATATTATACGCTACATTACCCAGTTTACCCATTCTTGTGGCAGAAATTTCGCCTTGTCCATTGTGGTGGGCGATTTCGTGGTTTAGGGTTTCTATGGCATTGTCCAGATGGTCTATGTCAAGGTAGGTGTGTCCTTTATTGGGGTTGGCAAGCCCTTGAACGAATTCACCTTGTGGGTTGGTGGTGCTTTGGGTTAAAAAGACTTGGGTGTCTTTGGCAGTTGTATCTTGGGTTAATTGTGTGTTTAATTTATTTAAGATGTCTTGGTTTTGGGCGACATTGGTTAGGTCGCCATCAGTGATGGCATCTATGTGAGCATTAAGATTGGCTTGTGATTTATCCGCTCCTGTCAGTAGATTGTTTCTGGCTTGGATTAGGTTGTCTTTGGCTTTTTGGAGGGCAGAGTTGCCATTGATGGTGTTTTCATTGTCCATTAAACCAGTAGCTGTTGCACCCACAGCAACGCCAAACATACCAAAGGCGGCTTTGGTGTTTTATAATAAATAAGTCAAAACAGCAGTTCCATGGGCTAACTATAGAGACTTATACACCTTAAGCTGCTCATGAGGAATGCTATCCAAATAACAAGTTTTGCTAAAATCACCAAATTCTTCTGCATCAAAAACAATCTTTTTTCCTTTATTTCCGATACACCAAGAACAGAAAAAAGTCCAATCTAATATCTCTGTTTCAATATCATCCCATGGTATATAAATATTCATATCAAGAAAAATCGCTAAGTCTTCAAAAAATTTTCTCATAAAATCAGTATCTATATTGTTGATATAAAATAAACCCCTTGCTTGAATGTCCTCATACATATATTTACCATCTTCAATTAAATCAAATATTCTTAATTGACAAAAGAATTTTTTATTATTTTTTGCATGAAAAACTCTTGGCTCATCAGTATTGCAAATAATCTCCACAAAGCCAATACTTGGTAAATTTTGAGCAATCCATTCTCCCAGAATATAAATATCAGGGAAGGTTTCAAAATCGATATTGTAGTATCCATCAAAACTATTTAGTCGCATTATAAACCTCTACTGCTCTATCAAAGTCGCTTTGTTTAAAATCCTTTCTTCTAGACATTTCAGCTCTCGCTTTAGCAATATCTCCGCCATGCTTGACAATTTCCTGCAAATTCACATACTGCCCTCTAGACAATTCAAATATTTCACCCATTTTATTGGAGGAAATTGGAATTAATCTATTGGATTGTGTTGAACTACCTCCAGCATGTGTTTGATAAGTTCTACCATTGATTTCAATTTGCATTTCACCACTAGAACCTTTTTTTGGCGTACCATAACCTTGTCTAATAAGTTCAATATCTTTATTCATGTCCACTCTACTGCTTACCACGGTATTTTTAATCTCAGCTCGCTTGCCAACTATTTGGTCGATTTTATGTCTCGCATGAGGCGGTTTAACCTCAGCTCTAATTTCATTCCACTTTTCAGCATCGCTTTTCTTAATCTTCTTAACAATCTCCTCAGCTTTGATTTTTCTCATAGCTTTAGAAGCAATTTTATTTGCTGGAATTAGATTAGCAATCACCTCGATTTTTTCAACATCTGTTTCCGCTTTATAATAAGCTTCCATAACAGCAATAGGCGTAACAACCGTACCAATCGCCTCCTTAATAATCAACGCCTCTTGATTACTGATGGGAAAGCTATTTCTAATACCTCGTTCGCCAGCATCCCCACAATTATTACCAATGCAGCCCCAATGATCATAACTCCACTCCCCCTCTCTCCCGTCATGGTTCTCCACAAAGGTCTTATCATTCCCCTCAAGCAATGCTTGATTTTGAGCCGTTGTTTGTGCATCTTTGCCATCCTCTAGCTGTGCTTTAATGGGGCTTATTGTATCTTGATTGGCGATGATGGCAGCATCGGTGTTAAGTTTGGCGGCAAGTCCTGCTAGGTCTGCTAAGGTTTCGTTTTTGCCGCCACGAATGTGGTCTAGCTCATGACCTAGGGTTTGGATACTGTCTTGTCTTAACTCATTATGGGTGTCTATGACCGTTAGTGTTTTATTGGTACCTCCTTGAATGCCTCTTTGGGCGGTAATGCTGGTAAGCAGTACCTCGGTGCTAATACCTGTGGCATCAGAGAGGGCTTGTAGTGCCTCTTGGCTTAGGGCAAGGTTGTGGTATTCGCCTTTTTGGTAAGCATCAAGCACGGCACCAATTTCAGGATAATCCTGAATGGCTTTTGCCATTTTAGCAGGGGCTTTGGCACCTTGGATGGCTTGGGTTAGGGTTTGGTTACCTGTTAAGACATTGGCAGTAGTGGCGATAACTTGTACACCTGCCGCTCCTGTAATTTTACCTGTTGCTTTAAGATTCTCATCAAGCTTCTCCTGTTCCTTCCTAATCTCCTCCCTCCCCTCTTTACTAAACACTCTGGTATCTACCGTTGTGTTAATATTTAATCCACCTGTTTTTTGGTCTTTGATGACTTGTTGGGTGTTTAGAGCATCGGTGTTGATGTCTGTTTGGGTAAGGTCGGTGGTGGTTTGGGCTTGCCCATTGTGGGTGATGGCATCTGTGACAGTGGCACCTTGATCGACGGTGGCAAGCTTAGGGTTTGTTTGTCATGTCCCTTCATTGATTTTATGGCTGATAAAATGTAATCCAGGGTTCAAAACTTTCCCCATAAATTTCCACAGTAAATTTTGTATCGGGGTATTTATTTAGTAAGTAGTATTCCCAGTTGCTTTTTATCAAATTTGCAATATTCATTATGGTTTCATTGGATGAATTGTCCATATTGTTAAAAAATATTTCTGCAACATTTGTGGAGTTCCAGTCTTTCTGTCTTTCCGAATCAGATCTGTCAAGGGGGTCGTTTTTGCTATAATTCTCTGTAATTATTGCTTCTTGCTCGCCATCTATATCAAAAAAAACCCTATCTCCTATTTCAAAGATTTTTGGTGTCAATACATTGAGAAAAATCTCTATATCTTCAGGATATATCTCAAGATTCATATAGGCACGCAGACTAGAGTCTGAATTATATATCGAGTCTTGCATTTCTTGTTGCCATTTTTTAAACTTCCAATTATTAGTAAACATCATTTAATCCTCTTTAATATATTGAATTTCATCAGGTCTAGCAGGTCTTGGATTTCCCCTGGGGCGATGTACCTTAATTTCGCCATTAGGTAAGTAGTTTCTACCATATTCTATTACATGAGGAGTAGGAACACCTCCATGAGCTGCACCTTTCATATCAACACGCTTAAGAATCATACCTTTACTATCATATACTGCATAGCTTGTGATAGTGCCATCATTATCCTGTCTATATAATACAGCATTGGGTTTCTGTCCAGTAAGTTCAAATCGACGAATAGAGGTTCGTATCGCACCATCCAATGGCTTTTGAGTTTTCGCCGAATTATTTATTTGCGTTCGATTACCACCCTTAACCGACCGCCCCGAAACCGTATTATAAGCTTCTACAACAGAACCTGCAATTTGATGACCTGCAGCAGTTACAGCAGCCATTGCTCCATGAATATAAGTAATAAGCGAGCTTTCCAATTGATATAAATACTCAGGAGTACCCGCATGTTCAATCATATATCGATATTTTTGAGCTCTTAAATGCTTGCGACATGCGTTATCTTTGCATTGACGATTATAATACTCAATAATTTTTGTAACGCCTTTTTCCCACTCGGCTATTTCCTGAGAAGTCATGCCAGCATGTTCATAGCTGACATTTTTCCACTGATGCATGATTGCGTCACAAGCTGCAGAAGGTCCAGGGGAGCAAAATCTATTATAATGCAGACGAAAGTTTTGTATGTCATCAGATTTTACTAAAGCATTATTCCTAACCGCCTCCTCAGCACTCCCCACTGCCGTATCCACATCAAAGTCATACAGTAGGGCTACAGAGCCTGCGGTGAGGGGGGGTGGTATTTAGGATTTTTCCATTAAAAGCACAATTCTTTCAATTATTTCAAACACTAATTGAGGATTAATATCATCATTTTTGATGCTTTTTAGAATATCTAATTCCAACCTAGATAACTGCTGACATAAATAATCATGCCCAAAAAACCTCTGTATATCTTCAAACTCCATACCAGTCTCAATAAAATCTGCAACATCTTCGAAATGTTTTTTTCTCATTAAGACCTCTCCTTTTGGAGCGAATAAAGAAAAATGCATTTGGTCAAAACCAATAAAGCCTTTTTTGTAGGCGTTTAACATACCTAGCATTAGCATTTTAATAATAAATTCTTGTTGTTTGCAATAATTCATCTTTGATTACTCCAACCATCTTTTACTTTAACATCAAAAACCTTGCCAGATTTATGTTGAAAGTAATGTATGCTTACCTTTTTACCGCTAGAATCATGACCATCTCTATATACTTTATGCCATTCGCCAGGGACTGCTGTTCTTAACATATCTAAAGTTGCTCGGTCTTTGACTTTATTTTTCGTGGTCCCATTTTGAACATCTCTAAAATCTTTTGGATAATTTGGGCTGTTTTTAATGCCAGAATACAAATATTTTATTGGGTTGTTTCTTACTAAAATATCATGGATTTTTTCATTTCTGTTATTTAAATTCGTACCAATAACTAAATCAATAATCGCCTTAGCATCATCAAATGTTAATTGACCATCTGCTAAAGTAATTAAATCATCAACAATATCAAAACCTTCTTTTCTTAACACATCTTTGAGGTCTTGAATTGTAACTCTGCCATTTTTTACCGCAATATTAACAAGTTTCCCTGCTATCTTGACCGTTTGAACAACGGCTTTTAAACCATTATTCTCCACCGCCTCCCCAGCACTCCCCACCGCCGTATCAACATCAAAGTCATACAGTAGGGCAATAGAGCCTGCGGTGAGTTTTGCAGTATTTAAGATTTTATTATAATCTGGTGTACCTGGGCTGATTTCTCCTGAGTTGATTTTAGCTTGGATGTCATCATTCACCATCCAATCCCCCACCATCTCACCGATAACAGCACCGACTGCGCCTGCTTCGCAAGATTGGTCTTTGGCTTTGGCAGAGAGACAGCCTGATAAGCCTGCGGCAAGTTTGTGAGCGACATTACTGATAAGCTCTGTATCATTGAAGTCCAGTGGTTTGACACCATGAGTATAAATACCAGCTGCTGCAACATCTACCAATTGGTTTGTTAGATGGTTTTTTAGGCTATCCTCAAGGCTTGTGCCATGCATTAAGCTTTCTGTTAGGGCATGACCTGTACCCTGGATCACCCCTCGTACCAGCTTGTCATCAAACCCTGCACTGGCTGAAATGTCAATATTGGTTGTATTGGCGATGATTTGGTCTAGACTCGCTGTTACACCTGCGGTAACGGCGGCTTGAGCCATACTTTTAACCGCATCAGATTTGCCTAGATCTTTTAGAGTTTGTGCAACATTCCCTTTATTATTAATCAAAGTAACGCTAGCTTGAGACGCAAGAGAGCTAAAGGCAGCGTTTGCCATTGCTGTGGTAGTCGCTCCTGTTGTACCCAAAAGGCTTGCACCAACGCCATTGGTAGCGATACCAACCGCAATCGCAACAAGGGCAGCACCAGCAGGCGTCAATCCTTCTTGTTCATAATCCCAGCTGTCTTCTGCTAAGATAATCTCTTGCCAAGTAGCGTCTTCTCTATCAATAAACTGGTTTAAATAGCTATACTCAGGCTGTTGTATGAGTGTGTCAATTTGTTCTTGTGGGGTGATACCTGCCTTTTGCTCTTGTTGAGAGATGGGGATTTGTATCTCTACGCCATCTAAGGCGATGATGGTAGGTGTATTATTGCCTACAAAGCTTGGTAGTATGGCAGTTTGCTTAATGCTGCCGCTATCCTCAGCCTTTTGCCAGACGACATAGTTATCATTACTGGTGGTATGCTCAGATGTGCCTGAGATGGCGGCTTGTAGGTATAGCTTACCACCACTAACCACAGTCGCATTGTCAGAATAATGAAACTGTGTACCATCTAGCAGCGTTGAACCCGTTGATTGAGTTGCAATATTTTCGGCTTGCAAGGTAGTGGTGATGGCATCTACCTGCTCATAGGTGTGAGTATAGTCGCCTTTATCAACGGTTGCACCAATCCATTTGTTGTTTTCACTGCTACTGGTTTTGGTAGATAGGGTGTCTTTGGCGGCATCCATGATTAGATGACCACCTGTTTCAATACGGATTGTTTCAGTAGCCTTAGCCTCTACACCTGTTAGCTGTGTGTTGCCACCTGATTTGATGAGAATATTTTCACCACCCACCGTACTTTGAATACTGGTATTGCTATCCATCTGATGGGTAGTTTGGGTGGTCTTTTTGCTTAGTATGCCTTTGTCAGTAAATTTACTTGCCGTATCCAAGCTTTGGGTAGCACGGCCTTCAGTGATGCTGATGTCGCCTGTGGCAATCAGTGCTGTGGTGCCAGTGGCATTTAGATGCGAGCCTTTGATATTAATGTCTGCGTTTTTGCCTGTGGTCGTGATGATGGTATCACCATAGCTTGTAATATTTGAACCCACATCTTGTGTTTGGTTGTATTTAAAGTAATTGTTGTCATCTGCCACGGCACTGATGTGATTGCTTGTGGTGATGGTGGTGATGTCAATGCCGTTTTTGGCGGTCATTTGGGTGCTGCCACCAGCGTTGTCTGATGTGGCACCTTGATAGATGATCTGATTGCCACGCAGACTTAGGGTGGTCAATGGTTTGCCGTTTTCATCTGTGCTGTCTTTTAAGCCCTCACCAACACTGATGGTAGCAATTTGGCTGATACCGGTGCGGCTACTGCTACTTCTGCCTTGTGTGTTTGTTTGGGTGGTGGTTAGGCTTTGGTTGATGATTTGGTTGCCTGCATCAAGCCTCATGGCACTGTTTGCATACATGGTGCCATGATTGGTGATGTCATTGTTTGCTTTGATGGCGACAAAGTTGCCATCAATAACGCCTGTGTTATTGACATTGTTTGCGGTGATGGCAGCAGTGTCTTTAGCGATGAAGTTACCATTATTGTCAAGATTGCCTGTCAGACGGATGTCCATATTTTTGCCAGAGATGGTGCTTAAGCGACCATCTTTTGTGAGTGTGGCTGTATCTGTGGTAGCAGATCTTAGATATAGCTTAGGCACTAAGACATCCTCGATTTTGGTGATGCTATTGCCATCTTTATCTTTGGTGGTATAGGTGATGGACTGCTTTACCAGCCAGACGATGTCTGTGGTTAAGTTTGCCATCTGATCAGGCGTGAGTGCTGTACCTAGCGTATAGTTAAACTGTTTGGCATGAGTAATGCCATTGTCCATTAAGGCTTGATAGGCTTCTTCATTACTGTGATAATCGGTATTGATGTGTCTGCCTGTCAGTAGATAATACAGATCTTTAATACGCGCTTGTTCGCCATAACCATCAGATAGACGTTTGTGGATATGATTGGGGTCTGATTGTAATGCTTTTAGCATATAATCAGAGCCAAGCCACTGTTTGTGATTGGTAAAGGCGGAATCAGTTTGAATCAGTGGTTGATTAGGATTATCTGCATTGATGGTGTATAGGGCTGATGTTGGAATGGTGAGGGTGTTGTCAGTGTTTGCTATCGTCACTGCTTGCTTATTGGTAATACTGTGTTTTAATTCATCAACTAAGTTTGCCAGCACAGCCTCATCCACAGCCTGTCCTGATTGTTTGGCAGACAATAAATCTGACAGTTGTTTTTGAGCGGTAGCAGAGAGGTTGGCTTGGTTGGCTTTCAAGGCATCAAGCAGTGCTTGGTTGTCATTACTACTTAGAGTATCTGGTGTACGCTGCGTTGATACGGGCGTAGTGTTGACAGTGGCATCTAGAATGGGAGGCTGGTACTCTCTATGCAAAACCTTTTGTGGCTGCTTATCTTCTTGAACCAAATTTTTATAAGTATAGGGACGCTTACTAGTTGGGTTGTCTCGGCGTCTACGATCGCTGGTTACATAATTAAAGTATTTATTATCGGCTTGTGTATGGTAATCCTCTCCACTACTAGCATGATTGGTAAATCCAAAATACTCAGCATGGGTCGGATCTTGATTCAGCCTAGCTGTATCACCCGAAATAACAACGCTATCAATATTGGATGCTTGCTTAAAATCAAATAATAAAGCACCCCCTGAACGAACCATGGCAGGATCGCTACTGATTGTTTTGGTGATGTAGTCCGTCTTTAGGTATTCATAGCTACTATAATTCTGAAATCTTCCATCAGGCGTAACCAGTGTTTTAAGCCAGTTGCCATCCCATCCACCTTCTTGAATATATACCTCGCCCTCTTTTTGGACATAGGTATTATTATTAACAAAGTATTCGGTAACAGCTACAGGTTCTCCTCTTTGCTCCACCTTGGATTTAAAATCCGCATTCTCATTCTTTAATACCGAGGTATTGATTTGCATCTCCCCACCAGATTCAATCGTTGCCCCCTGATTGATAACAGCATCTGCTTTGCCTGTGGCGTAATGATTGTCATCTAGGCTACCACCAATATGCAGACTGCCTAGGCTTGTGATTAAGGCTTGATTGTCGAAGTTTTCGTTAAATTTGCCCGCTCTGTCAGGGTTGGGGTTATTATTAAGCGTTTTGACACCAATATCTAATCGCTCTCTGGCTGCAATCACAGGGGTAGTGTACTTGCCATCTGATTGTTCTGCTTTCGCTGGGGTATTGTTTAGTGTATCAGCTTGTATGGCAAGGTGTGTGCCATAAATACGACCGCCTGACTGATTGTTGATTGTATCATTGGCTTTAATCACCGTGGTTTCGCCATTGATTAAGCCTTGGTTATTGATGCTGGTTTGGCTGGTTATTTGTGTGTGATTGCCACTTTTGATGGTGCCTGTTTGGGTGTTATCAATATGATTTGCACTAAGCGTTAAGTCTTGACCCGCGGTTAATTGGCTTTGATTGATAATCTTGCCGTCAGTGCTAAACTGTAAGTTATTTGCAAGCAGTTTATCATTATCGGTGTGCTTATAGTCTGCTTGTTGCTTAATGGCAAGCACATCCGCTTGGATAATACCGCCATTTTGCAGATCTTTTGTGTTAACACTAGCGTGATTGGCTGATAATACACCGCCTTGATTATAGATGGTGCTTGTATTTTTTAAGCTAAGTTTGTCCTTAGCAACTGTTGTTCCCTGATTATGGTGTATATCCGCTTGTGCTGATAAGCTAATATTGTCTGCACTGCTCGTGGATTGATTGAAGTTTAAGCGATTGGCAGTGGCTGTAATACTGTCAGCTGCCATCATGACACCTTGATGACTGATGGTGTTATTAGCATTTAAGACAATATTGCCAGTTGCACTGATATTGCCTGTATTGTCAATGTCTTGACTGCTAGCGATTTGTATATTATCTCTGGCACCGATAGCACCAGTGTTATTAACATTAGCTACGGTCGCCTTAAGATTATTGGCAGTGATCGCACCTTGGTTTTGTAAAGCTTTGGCAGTGAGTGTTAAATTACCAGCAACATCAATACTGCCTTGCTGCTTGGCAAGTTTATTATTATCAAGGGTACTGTCAATATTTAAAGAATTGTCAGCCTCTTTATCGGTGGCTTGCAGTAGACCTGCGGTATTATCCAAACCATCTGCGTTGATGGTAAAGCCAGTTGCTGATATAATACCTTGGCTGTTATCAATAGCTTTGATGTTTAATGTTTGAGCGCCTAGACTTAATAGCTCACCTTGGCTGTTATTTAGATTTTCTGATTTTATATTAAGCTCACCTACACCTGCGTGGTGGATGGCACCTTGTTGATTAATAAGCTGATTGGTATCAATCTTAAGTTTATCACTGTTAGTACTAATAGTACCTAAGGTATTATCAATGCTGCGTTTGATCGCCAATGATAACGCTGTTTTACCAGCTTGACTAATGGCGCCTTGACGATTTTCCAAGACATCAGTATTAACAATCACCTCGTTGGCACTTAGTATACCCTCGCTATTATCTAGTTTGTTTGGCGCTGTGATAGCAAGGCTATTGCTAGCGACAGTGCTGGTTTTGCGTGTACTAATGGTGTCTTGTGCTAGGAGTGTGATATGATCAGCCTGGGTTTTGCTGTCATCAAGATTGATAGTATTGGCATTTAGCGTCAGTGTACCTGTCGCAATATTGTTGCCACTACTGCGAATACCTTCTGTTGCTTGTATGCTGATGTTGGCTGGTGTATTACCAAGTTTACCATCGCTTTGCATACCTGCACTGATGGTGCCAGCACTTGTTAAGCTTTGAGTGTCAATACGGACATCCTTGGCACTGGCAATCAGGCCTGTTTGTTCATTATTAACATGACTGGCAGTAATGGTTGTGCCTTGGGCTGCGTAAATCGTACCCGTGCTATTTAACTGCTGTGTGTTAATGTTAAGCTTGCCATCACTTTGAATACGACCATCCGCATTATCAATGGCTGTTTTGGCAGTAATCGTTGTGTCTTGGGCACCACTAATCACACCAGCATTGTTTGTAAGTATACCATTGGCATTTATCATCAATGCATGGGCACCATGAATAATACCTTGGTTATTGGTAACTTTGCTCGCTGTGACAGATACATCACCAGCACTTTGCACAACACCATCGCCATTATCCAGTTCACTCTTGGCACCTAGTACCACGCTATCCGCCACCAATCTACCCTCTGTATTAATGATACTGGATTGGCTAGCAATTACCATTTTATCTCTAGCAACGATATCGCCTTTACTATTATCAAAGCTGGTTAATTGCCAATTGATGTTATCTAGGGCGATTTTACTGTCGGTGTTGGCAAGGGTGTTGGTGTTTAAGGTTTGTACGTCAATCGATGCTTGATTGGTGTTACTGGTCTGATTGGCGGTGATATGAGTGTCGCCTGTGGCAGTGATCAGTGCTTTGTCGCCTGTATTGTTTAAAGACTTGGTGGTGCTGATAAAACCGTTGGCAGATGGCGTATCGGTTGATGGATTGGGTGTGTTTGCACCATTATTTGAGTTATTTGTTGTTGTATTGTCTGCTGGCTGATGGCTTACCATACCAGCACTTTGATCGGTACTTGGCACAGAGGGTGCTTTAAGTTGAGTTTTTTCATACAGGCTTTGACCAATTGCAGCTTTGTTGGTGTTGGTAAGTGTATGGGTACTAATAGTGAGCTTACCTGTACCTGTTTGGACAAGCTTACCAGTATTGGTGAGTTCATCAGTGCTAACTTGTAAGACACCACCATACATACTGCCTTGATTGTCAATGGCGTTTGTGGCAGTTATCTTAGTGTTTTGAGTGCTGGCAATGGTGCCTGTGTTGGTGAGCTTGGCGGTGTCAATGGCAATGTCGGATTGTTCACCAAGTAGCGTGCCAGCGTTGTGGACGTGATGACTTTGGGTGTTGATCGTCACTTTGTCTTTGGCTGATGCGATACCTGTATTAACAAGATTGCCTTGATGATCAAGAGTGAGCGTGCCTGTACCAGCTTGTACACCGCTGCCAGTTGCTGCAATCATCCCTTGGTTGTTAACACCAAAGCCTTTGTCTGTACCAATAAGACGGATTTTACCTGCATACATGCCACCTAAGGCAGCGACATCTAGGGCAATACCTGTTTGGTTTGTGCTGCTTGCACCGTCATTTTTGTGGGCAGCAGAAAGTTGGTTAAATTTACCATCTTGCAGAGTAACTGTATTCTCCCCTGTGACAATATCTAGTACGCTGCCTGCGTAAATCTCATCATTGATTTGGGCGGTTTTAGCAATCAATGCAGCATAATCAGTGTTTTGTAGGTTAAGCTTACCATTAACTTCAATGTTGCCAGTATTGACTTGATAACCGGTGATTTGTCCTTGGTCAAACTTGCCGTTTGCAGCCACAAGATGTACATTGCCTGCGTTGATAAAACCAGTGCCATTGATAACAAGACCATTAGGGTTGGCAATAATAACATCTGCTCTTTTACCAGCCACTTCAATAAAGCCACCCAGATGACTTGGGTTGTTAGAATTAATTTGATTCAAGATGGTGGATGCCTCACCTTTTGCCATAAAGGGATTGGCTTGTACATATCCTGCGATTTGGGTATTGACTGCTTTACGGTTGTTATTTAATACAGCACCTGTACTGCCGACATCAAATTGGCTGTAGTGATTATTGGATAGCCCTTTATCATTGGGTGTGGCGATATTGACAGAAACTATACCACTGGCGGTAGGCAAAATGGTAGGTTGTAGGTTTTTGGGAGCGGATGGATCGGCGATGATGGTTGTAGCAGTGTTTGGATTAGCATAAGAGGTCACCGAAAAAGTGAGTCCTAAAAGCACGGCCATGCTGGCGAGTTTAAATTTACCATAAAGTCCATAACCAAATGAGTCTTGTTGCGAGGTCATCAAAACGGTATTATTTTGACTGCCTCCCTGAGCTTTTGTTTTAGATTGGCAACAGGTTTTTTCAGAAACCACAACTAAACGACCTAGGTTTTTATTAAAGATGACGCGGTAGCAATTGCGGTTCATTAGATATTCCTAAAAATAATCAAATACAAAAAATAATCAAATACAAAAAATAAATGAGATTTATTCTATAAAATTTGTGGAAATAGTGCAATGTTTTTATGATGATTTGTGGAGAATTGTGGGTCAATGGGTTTAAGAAAGTTTAAAGATTAAATAAGTAAAGCAAAAAATCACAAAAAGCGTGATTTTTTGCTTTTTATTTTTAATATTTTTAATATTTTTAGGCGTCCTGAAAGCCTTGTAAATAAAGGGATATAGAGGAATTATAGCACCGTTTACCTTGCATTATAGCACCGTTTACCTTGCATTATAGCACCGTTTACCTTGCATTATAGCACCGTTTACCTTGCATTTGACACCTTTGTCAAAAGAAGGTATAATAACATCTTTATTGTTTTTAGGTGCTAATTTATATAGCACCGTTTACCTTGCATAATTAGAAATTGTATGAATAAAAATCTCGTTGTTAAAGATAATGCACTCATCAATGCTAGTTACAATCTTGAGTTGGTGGAACAACGTCTTATTTTACTTGCAGTGGTTGAGGCAAGAAGAACGAATCAGGAAATTAAATCAGATGATTTCTTGACTATTTGTGCTGAGAATTACATCAATGAGTTTGGTGTCCATAGGAATGTTGCGTATCAGGCTCTAAAAGATGCGTGTAGTCATTTGTTTGAACGCAGGTTTACTTATCAGAAGCTAACACCGAAAGGTAATAAGGAGACGATTACGAGCCGTTGGGTTCAAAGCGTCTCCTATGTGGAAAACGAGGCGATTGTTAGGTTGAAATTCTCTGATGATGTTGCCCCTCTGATAACACTGCTTGAGAAGAATTTTACCAGTTATGAGTTGGAACAAGTAGCAGGATTGACCAGTAAATATGCGGTGCGTTTGTATGAGATTATTATTGCATGGCGTACTAAAGGTAGGACGCCTATGTTTGACATTGATGAGCTACGAAATCGTTTGGGTGTGATTAATGATGAATACCCAAGAATGGAAACTCTAAAGCGTAAAGTTATTGATTTTGCTGTTAAGCAAGTTAATGATAAAACTGATATTGATATCACTTATGAGCAACATAAAAATGGACGTAAGATTGTTGGGTTTACCTTTGTTGTTACTCAAAAGTCAAAAGGAAAATTAACAATTTCAAAAGCAAAAGACAAAGAAAGAGATGCTAATACCGTTGATATATTTGATAGTTTAACCGACAAGGAACGTGAAATTGCTAATCAAAAAAATATCTATGCCGACAACATTGGAGCAGGTGAAGAGCATCGAAACAACCTTATCAAGCAAGCCTTAGAGCAATATCGCCAAGCTGAGCTAGAAACAAAAAAGAAAAAAGAACGTGAAAAAGCAGAAAAGCAGGCTAAAAAAGCCAAGGAGAAAATTGAGCTTGACAGAGCCAAAGATATTTTTGAGAAGATAAAAGCAGAGCATCGTTTGATTAATATGTATTTGGCCAGAAATATTGACCCAAATCATTTGCAGGGTTTGCAACAGATACGCTACAACGATGGTGATTTTGCTGGTGTATTTGAAATGGAGCAGTATAAATTTGAAAAGCTGACCGATTTTAGGCATTTAAATTTGGACTTTTTGCAAATAAAGCAGTGAGGTTTGTGGAATTATTTATAATTGAATGCAAATAATTCCCAAAACCCCTAGATTTTGAGAAAATTTAATTTGACTTGCTGGTGCTTGGCTTTGTATAATGTCGAAATTCTCGTAATCCTTCTCAAAATGATCTAGGCAAAAGTCATGATTTACGGCTATATCAGGGTCTCCACCAGTGGGCAAGAGCGTGGCACCAGTCTTTCTACTCAGCGAGCTCGGCTCAAAGAGCAGGGTGCCGACAAGATTTTCAGTGAAACAAGGGGTGGGGCAAGTACAGACCGCCCAGAGCTTGCTAAACTGCTCTCTAAGCTTGTCAAGGGTGACACGCTACTGGTATACCGCTTTGACCGTTTGGCGAGAAATACGAGGCATCTGCTTGAGATTGTCGAGGATTTGACTGCTCGTGGCATTGAATTTAAGTCAGTCTCAGAAAATATTGACACTTCCACGCCCACGGGCAAGATGTTTTTAACAGTCATGGGAGCCATTGCTGAGCTAGAACGTGCCACCATCAAAGAACGCACAGAACAGGGCTATCGAGCATATATTGAGAACGGGGGCAAGGTTGGCAGACGAGCTACTGACCAAGACCGTTTAAACCTAGCTAAGCGGTTATTGTTGGAAGGTCAGCGTTACGTGGATGTAGCAAAACAGACCAACATCCCTGCCAAGACTTTGTATCGTCATTTCCCCAGTCGAGAGATTGACCGCCTAAAAGATGGCAAACTGACCCCAAAAGAGGCTTTGTCACTTGAAAAGATAAAGCCTGCTTTGGCATCGCAAGCGGTGATTAAAACTTCAAAAAAGCGTGGCAAGGCACCAGTAAAAGCTAAAGACAATGTTACACCCCTACCCAAATCCGAACCTGATTCTAAATCATCGAAGATTACCCCTGCTCAGGCACAGCATTTGCGTTTTATTGCTCACTTTGAGAGTCTGTCTCACTCCGAGCAGACAGCGATATTGGATGAAACCGCCAAAAAGATAACCGCCATCAAACAAAAGCAATTCTCTCAAGATAGGGCGGAGGGCGTGGCTCATAAAAACTTTGATTATGTATTTGTGATGGCAGAGATTATGGGAATTGCCTATAGTAAGTTTTAACACTCGCAATATAAGACTTTAACCCACCAGACTCATCAAACCCATCAATTGCCACTAAAAAAGTCCTGAGTCATGTCAGTATCTTCTGGCGTGATATGAGCTGTTTGTTGTGCCGTTTTGTCATTATTTGGCTTTTCATCTGGCATAATCCAATCATGCACCTCTGATAGCTGTCTTTGATATTTTTTAGGTAGCTCTTTACTGGCCTCATTGATGAATGCTCTGAGTGTGGCATCATCATTGGTGATTAGAATCTCCATCAAATCTTGATAAATGGGCTTGACCGCATTCATCTTTTTGACCCACTCTAATTCTTTTTGCATTTCTTTGATTTTGGCTTCAAGCTCATTTTCACTACGAAATGTACGTTTCTTTTGATATGCCATACTTTATACCTCTTGGTTGATTAATCATACTCTCATTATATCATCAATAGCCCACAAATCCATTGACCGCCCGTCATTTAAATTCTACCAACCATTAAAGTCAACCTAAAAACATCCTCGCACCATCTTGACTTAATCAGCAAACTTGCGTATAAAAGTAAAGATAACTTCTCCCCAAAAATAAAAACGTCAGTGGTTATTTAGGGATTAAGACTTGATGATTTATGGAAAATAAAATAAGCCAGCATAGCTATCTATATCATTTTCACGTTCCGCTACCGCTCCACTAAAAATGACACAGACAGCATGACTGGCAAGGGTGGTAAAAAACACCCCCCTTTGAACCCCCCCTGCAACCCTATCGGGTTGCCCAACCCACTATCGTGGGTTGGTGTGGTTATTTAGCAAGATAAATGATTGTAATGGTGATGATGTATGCCCAATAAACAAAATAAAAATAATTCGTTATGCTCTGCCCAGCATGCACCCAATTGTGCCAAATTATAGCGTGTTATCGTTTGAGCAGTGCCATCATACGCCTGATGGAATTTATCTTTTTTATGCCATCATTCCCAAACAGAAAGCTCGCCTTAAAAGAAGTAAAGCCATACACATCACGATGTTTAATGATGAATATTTGCAAGCAAAAATAAAAGCAAGTCAAGCAGGGTTATCCTTTAGTGACTTATTGTCGTCATGCCATTTTATTTCAACCGATGGTAAATCAAAAACAAAGAAAACACGATGCAAAACTGCTCTCACAGATTGCACGCATTGGCAGTAACATCAATCAAATTGCCAAAGTTGCCAACACTAAAAAAGCACAAAATAAATTAGAAGAGCTTGATATTATTGAGCTAAATTTGACGTTATCAGAGATTTATAAAGAGCTTCATGGTCTAACCCAATCGATTGAGGAATCTTGACGTGCTGGTTAAATTTTTTAAACAAGGTCTAAAAGGTGGGGGTAATACTTCCTCTAAAAGTGTGAAGGATTATCTGCTTGACAACCGAGCCAATCAAGGGGTGGCACGCATTATTAGAGGCGATGAGATGCACACTAGTCGGCAGATTGATTTGTTGGATTGTGCCAATGCCAGTAGTACTTATACCAGTGGCTGTTTGTCATTTGATGAGAGTGAAACCTTAGATGAAAAACAAAAACAAGAGCTTATGGTCTCATTTGAGGAGGCGTTACTGCCTAACTTTGATGTGACTCGTTATGCTTGTTATTGGGTGGAGCACACAGACAAAGGGCGATTGGAGCTAAACTTTGTTTTTGCCAAGGTAGATTTACAGACGGGCAAGCACTTGGACGTTTATCAGCAAAGGCGAGATGTGACACGGTTAAATTATTGGAAAGAGATACAACTACAAAAGTATGGATTGTCCGACCCTAATGCCCCAAAACATGAACGTGATTTTCTAATCACGCCCTTTAAAAAGCCTGATGGCAGTACCCCTCATGACAAATTTAAACAAAAAAAAGAAGAGATTCACCAGTACATCAGTGGCAGTATCACCAAAGGGGATGTCACGAATGCCAGTGATGTTAAACGTTATATCGAATATGTGCATGGGGACATGAATCATCCCACAGGCTATCAGGTCAAACAAAATAAAACAGGCATTGTTGTGACCGACACCACCACCGAACAAACGTTTAGAATACAAGGAAAAATCTATGCAAAATCTTTCACTCTTGAAGAGCATCAAGCAGGGCAACCAAGAGGTTTAAACCGAATTGAAGACGATAGAGCAAAGCGACAAGCTGATTACGACAGACAAAAACATCAAAGACTTAGAACAGCAAGTGAGCGATTTGCAACACTCTGCTCACTGCGTGCAAGAGAGCTTCACAAAAAGTATGGCAATGAGCAAACAGCTCAATCATCAAAGCGAACAATTTACGCAAGAGATGATGCGACCCTTGAGCGAGATTGGGGAATTGACCGAGAAACTTCGCTTGGGTTATCAGCAGGCGACCATCACCATGACACTAAGATTGTAGGAGGATTAGACCATGTATCAATACAGCCCACAGGAGCTGACCTTAACCCCACTTCAAATCGCCATGGGGCAAGAGTCCGACCAACCCAAACAAGCAGGGACAAAAACAAAAACAAGGACGAGAAAAAACAACAAACCAGCGATACTAGAGAGCCAAGAACAAGCGACAGTTCAAGCAGTCAAGCAGATGCCAGCCGACCCTTATGGCTTTTTAAGCAATGCCGAGAACTTATTGCATGGATTTATCGAAAACTTGCAAAGCGACATGAACAAAGAAGAGGGCGATTGGAGGGTTGCACACATCGAGTGGCAACAAGCCGAGACAGAGTGGCACAATACTCAAAAGATATGGGAGCAGACCAAAAGCTCATTGAGTCATACCATCAACAAAACTCGCAAATCATTGATAAGAGTAGTAATACAAAACCGCTCATTGACCAAGCAGATCAGCGAGCTTGTGACTCAAAACGAGCGGTTGACCAAGCAAATAGCTACATTAACGGCACTCAACAGCGAAGAGAGTCACTTGCTAGAAAACGAGCGAGCATTATTGAATAAGCAAGCACAATCATTAATGGATTTGCTCAGCAAAGCCAAACAGGACTACAACACAGCCAAGGGCAACTACGACAAAGCGAAGGCTGGCTATCAAGCCACCATCGGCAAGCAACAGCAGATGATATCGCACTTAGAGCAACAGCTGACACAAAAAGACAGCGAGATTTTGACCTTGCAGACTGCCTTGATAGAGCTAACCGAGCAGGTGGAGGGCTGGTCGATGATGCTTGGGAATTTACAAGACAATGCGACATGGCTAAACAGTCAATTAAAACCATTAGAGACAAGGTTGTAACGCTAAAGCTCTACCGTGCGGATACAGAGGAAGCTCTTACAGAAGATGACATGCAAAAACTGGCGTATGACACGCCCATCATGGAGCTGACCCCCATGGTGACTTACGCACTAAATCATAAAAAAGACAAAGATTATGCAATGAAAAGATGAGTGGGCGTTTGACGGTCATGTTAAGATTGCATTGACTTTAAACCTAGTTTAATTTAAGATATAATCTTAAATTAAACTAGGTTTTATTTATGTACATTCCCCGTCATTTACATCACATGCTAACAAAGCTCATCACTCAGTTCCCTGCGGTCATGGTTACAGGGGCAAGACAAGTGGGTAAATCCACGTTGCTACAACACACCGCCCGTGAGCAAGAAGAGAGGTATGATTATGTGACCTTTGATGACCCCATTCGCTTAGAGCAGGCCCAAGATGACCCCATGCTCTTTATGATGAATCACACAGGGCGTTTGGTGTTAGATGAGGTGCAATACGCCCCTAAGCTGTTTTCGGTCTTAAAACTGCACATTGATGAGAAAAAGCAAAATGGTCTGTTTTTATTGTCAGGCTCGCAAGCATTTAGCCTCATGGAGCATGTCAATGAGAGTCTGGCAGGGCGTGTGGCGGTGCTTAGGCTACTTGGTTTGTCTTATCGTGAGATTCGGGGTGTCGAGTTCTTTGAGGGGTTTGTGCCAACAGAGGCGTATTTAAAAGCCTATGAATCCGCCATAGATAGACAAGGGCAGACCACAGATGATAAGAGTAGTCCTGACACGCTGTGGCAGATGATTCACAAAGGACAAATGCCAAGGCTTTATGAGCAAGAAACGCATTGGGAGGTTTATTATGCGTCTTATGTCAGTACTTATCTGCAAAGAGACGTTCGCCACATTGCCAATATCAGGGATTTAAATGACTTTACTCGCTTTATGACGGCGGTGGCCGCACGAAGTGGTGAGCTGTTAAATTACAATAACATCGCCCAAGAGGTGGGCGTGTCTGTGGACACCATCAAACGCTGGATTGCCATTTTAGAGACCTCGGGCATTGTCTATCTACTAAAACCTTATCACCATAATCACTTAAAAAGAGCGATTAAAACCCCAAAAATCTACATGTTAGACACGGGGCTCATGGCATACCTAACCAAGTGGCTGACCCCAGAGGTGTTGCAACATGGGGCTAAAAATGGGCAGTTCTTTGAGAGCTTTGTGGTGGCGGAGATTTTAAAATCCTTCTACAATCAGGGCATTGAACCGCCTGTTTATTTTTATCGAGACACCAACCAAAAAGAGATTGACATCATCATAGAGCAAGACGGTGTCATCTACCCTGTGGAGATAAAAATGACTGCTAAACCCACCAAAAAACACGCCACACACTTTAACACCCTAAAAGAGCAACTGCCAGCTGACGAGATTGGTGTTGGCATAGGCGTCATCATCAATCAATACCCAAATAAACTGTGGCTTGATAAGGAGTTGGTGGCGTTGCCTGTGGGGTATTTGTGAATAAAAATTAGCTCCTATGACTGAATAATCAAAGAAAAATCTGGCGTATCATTTTTGATAAAATGGTTTTAAAAATATGATAATATAGAACCTATTAAGTTTTTATTTAGTTCTAAATAAGTTTATTTTATCAAGGAAAATTTGTTATTTGACCCTTAAAAAGAAAGATATTTTCATCAATCAAGGGTTAATGTTAAATTGGTTAAAATTTAGTTCTAAAATATAACTTTTTAAGTTATAATATAAGACTAAATTAAAATTAAATTAGGTCTATTATGATTATACTTTTTGGTAGCCAAAAAGGTGGTTGTGGCAAGTCTACTCTTGCCATTAATACTGCTTGTTACCTTGCCAATACTGGTGGAGACGTGGTGCTTGTTGATGCTGATATTCAACAAAGTTCAGCAAACTGGGTAAGAGACAGAGAGCAAACAGGGCTAAAGGCAGTGCATTGTGTTCAGCGATATGGCGACATCAAAAGCACGCTTAAAGACTTGGCTGGGCGGTATCAGCACGTGGTCGTTGATGTGGCAGGGCATGACAGCAAAGAGCTAAGAACTGCCATGTTAGTGGCTGATAAGCTCATTGTACCATTTCGCCCATCACAACTGGATTTGGATACTCTGCCACATTTGTCAGAGGTTATCGACCAAGCCACAAGCTTTAATGAATCGCTCAAAGCCTATGGGCTACTTACCCTAGCCCCTACCAATCCTGCCAATCAAGAAATTAAGCAAGCAGGGGATTACCTGAGTGATTTTCCTTTATTAACTCCACTACATGCTGTGATACATGATAGAAAAATCTACCGCGATGCCATCTCGGAGGGTAAGGGCGTGATAGAGGGTAATAACCAGAAGGCAAGCGATGAATTTACAGCATTAATGACGGAGATATTGGCATGATACAAAGACGAGTAAAAAGTGAACAAGAGTTTATTAACCAAGCAGACTTATCTGGCAAACAACCGACAGAGGACAAGCCTAGCACCAAAAAAGGTCGAAAATTCACCTCGCATACCATTCAGATGAATGAAGAGGAGTATCAGTTATTAAAAGAGCTGGCACAAAAGTATTGCCAAAGTCATAGTGGCATCATTCGTTATGCCTTAAAAGCTTTAGCAGAACAAAAATAGTTTTAATTTAGTTCTAAATAAGTTTATTTTAAACCTTATTTAGAACTAAAATAGTTAAAGAAATCCAGTAGGATTTATTGGTTGAAAATAATGAGAACCCCAAAAAACAACTCCCCATCGGCATACAAACATTCTCAAAGCTTAGACAAAATGACGAGTGTTACTATGTTGATAAAACCCCAAAAATCATCGAGATGGTTGATGGAAGTGGTTGTGGTTTTTATCTTGCTGAAGGCTTTTCTTTATTGGCTACTTGTTAAAATTGAAGGTTTGGCATTTACAATACTTGCTGTTTACTTGGTTTTATTTTAAAACTAATATAAAACTTTTTTGGTTTAAAAAAGCATTTAAATAACAACAAGCAATCTCTTGGGTGTGCTTGATGGTTTTTGCGTTTGTTTGAACTAACGGCAGAGATTATGACTATCCAAATGGTTTGAAAACCCCATACAATCATAGTAAAATAGCACCTAAATTTTATTACAAGGCAGTCTTTAATGCGTTTTTGTCATAATAAATCAGACATCATCATGCAAGCTCTCACGCCATCGGTGATGGTGGTCACTTTGGGGTTCTCGGGGATTGCCAATGTTCATGCCAATACCCCTCTTCAAATAGCCAATCAACAAATTCAAAGACAACAACAAAGACAGGATGCTCTAAATCAAGCATTGATCACAAGCCCCACTGTCCACGTCCAAATGCCTACGCTAGAGCAAAACTCTGTCGCCAGCACACAGGAAAACCTACCTTGTTTTGTGATTCATGAAATCGCCTATGCACCACTACAGGCTGATGAGAAGGTGGATTTAGGGCAATTCTCCTTTGCTCTAGCACCCTTAACACATGGCAAAGGTAGTGTTCTGGGTCAATGTCTAAACATTAATAATGTTAACAACATCGTCCGTGATGTCCAAAATCGTCTCATTGAGCGTGGCTATACCACCACAAGAGTGCTGGTCGGCAATCAAAATCTGTCGGATGGACGACTTGTTTTGACCGTTGTGGCTGGCATTGTGGGGCAAATCAAAGCCGATACCAAAAGTAGTAGTGTGCCAGTCTATACAGATAACACAGGACTGCCTGCCAATTTTAAGACTACCTTGCCTTTTAAGACTGGCGATGTGCTAAACATCCGTCATTTAGAAACTACTCTTGAAAATCTAAAGCGAGTGCCAAGCTCTGATGCTGATTTTGCCATCATGCCAAGCGACTCTGGTGAGTTGGGTGCTAGCGATGTGCTCATTAATTACACAGCATCAAGAAAGGTGCGAGGCAGTCTTAGTCTTGATGATTCAGGGTCAAAATCCACAGGTAAGTATCAAGGCAGTGCTACCCTAAGCTTTGATAACCCCACTTGGCATAATGACTTACTCTATCTGACCTACAGTCGTGATCTGGGCAATCGCATCAATAAAGACGAATATACCAATAAGACCGATAAAGGCGGTAGTGAAAACTATGGACTAGGCTATGTCCTACCCATTAAAAATACCGTCTTTAATGCCAATGCCAGTCATTACACCTATCATCAAACCGTGGCAGGGGTGAATCAAGATTATATATACAGTGGTGACTCAGACAACATCAGTCTAAATGCCAGCCATTTGGCTCATCGAGATGCAAGAAGTAAAACATGGCTTAATATGGGCGGGTTTACCAAATCGCAAAAGAATTATATTGATGATACCGAGATTGATGTGCAACGTCGCAAAATCTCAGGTTGGACAGCAGGCATTCGCCACGAGACGAGGTTTGGGCAAAAACAACTTACCACAGATGTTAGCGTGCAACGTGGCACAGGGGCATTTAATGCCCTAATACCGCCTGAGAGTCTATTTAACGAGGGTACGGTACGCACCCCTATCTATAAACTCAACCTAAACTTCGTCGCACCTGTTAAACTTGGCGATAATTACCAAATGGGCTATCAGGCAAATCTTAGAGCTCAATATGCTCAAAAAGCCCTAGTACCCAGTGAGCGGATGAGTATCGGTGGTCGATACAGCGTGCGTGGCTTTGATGGCGAGCGAACGCTGTCAGGTGACATGGGAGTCACCCTACGTCAAGATGTCAGCTTCCCCATCAAACAATCCAATCATAGCCTATATCTTGGGCTGGATGCTGGCACTGTCGCCATGTCCAATAAAGAACAAGACAATCTACTGCTAGGACATACCTTAGTCGGTGGAGCAATCGGCATCAAAGGTCAAATCAAGCCTCTAAAACTAAACTACGACCTGTTTACAGGACACCCCATCAGACAACCACAATACTTTGGTAAAAAAGAATGGACTGGTGGGGTGAGTTTGGGGTTGGAGTTTTGATGAGTTTCTAATGAATTAAACCAATTTTTGAGCAACAAGCTCTGTACGAGTCAGTATGCCTTTTTGGTTTAACAAGGGCTTGACTTCATCAGGAATTTCATCATCTTCCAAAAACTCATAAAAGGTCAATACCACTTCTTCAGGGGTGTAGGGTCTATCACGCAAGGCACATATGGTTTTTAGCCAATACACTGCATCATCAGGGCGACCCATTGAATAAACATATTTAAGTTCTTTACCTAATATTTGACGACAGACTTTATTAAGTCGTGCCTTATCAAATTCCCCATATTCATAATGGCGTAAGATGGCGTACATTAGGGTTAAAATTCCTGTTTTTGAAGTTAATTTAACTTCTTTTTTACCTTCAAAATATTCATAAACATCAATGCCTAGTTTATATTCTTTGGCAAATAAACAGTGTTGTAAATAGGTATAAAATAAATCTTTGGTCATACCTTTTGATACGGAAAAATCACTAGGATTTCTATCTTTAAACACCCATAATAAATACGACTCACATCTGATGGTTCCCACTCTGATTCAATCTTTAATGTAGATATTTGGAACCATCTTATAGCTCTTGGTAAAAATTTTTCAAATAAACATTTTTTTCCTACGGAATAGCCATAAACAGAATGCATCAATGACCCTTCTGCATGATTACCATGCATACTTTCAGGTTCAGTTTTATATGCTTCTACTTCATAATAGTAAGTAAAACCATCAGGAGCAGTACAGCTTACTATTTTCTCAGAAATATATTCTTTCATATCTTGCATTATCTATCTCACTTCGATGTTTTTTTGATAACTTGTGGTAATTTTCTATCATTCTGATATTTTTGAATGATTTCTTGACCTGCTAAAGCTCCACTACCAACAGTTCGAGTTTCAAAATTACCTTTATCCAAATCTGATAGAAGTTTTTGCCTTATATCTTGTGGAAAATCTGGGTGTTGGTTTTGACCATAGGGGTGTAATGCTTTCCCACCTTTATCATCACCTGTTTTCAAATGAGTTTGTTCCGTTAGTTCAAATAAGAAACCACGCCCATCTTGTTGCGAATGATGAAGTTGGATTTGCTCATATTTACCATTCTTTAGAACATAAGGAGCATTGCCTTTTTTCATAAGCTCTGCATTCGTCCTCATATCTCCATCACTAATAAATGGTCTGGCATTTAAATCAATATCTTGCTGATAAACTGTATATTTTAGCCCAGTACCCTTACCAGGGGCTTGCCACTCTGTTTGAGTTGTAAAATAAGTACTATTAGCAACTGGTTTCGATGTGCCGAAACTGGATTGAACATTTGGATCAGGATGACGATGCTCATCTATCCATTTGTACTGATCTGCTGAATCCTGTGGTTTATTAGGATCTTTTGCAAAATATTGATTATTTTCATCTTTTACAACCTTATTGCCATTTACATCGTATGAATAGTTTATGTCAGTTCTGTCTTCATGCTTAACAGAAATCTGACCATTGGTTGTTTCAACTTCAATATATTGTGCTTTTTTATCACCTTGTTTCCAATCAGGATTTTTAATTACTTGTACAGTACGCCCATTATCATCAAATTCATAAACAGTATCATTGCCAACCTGTTTTTGTCTTGCATTATTTGGAATATCTACCCAGCAATCTTTATTATGCACCCACACCGATTCAACCCCATCAATACCCTTAATAAAGAAGGTATGGTCTGTATCTACTTCTAGGTTATAGCTATTTAGCGGTGTTGCTTCAGTATGAATGGCAATGACGGTTTGATAATTGCCCTTATCATCAATCAGACGATGACCGATTTCAATGTCTTTGGCACCGACCCAGTAGGCACTTGTTAGATTGCCTTTGTAGCTATGCCCTGTTGATGGCTTGGGCGGTGTGGTGTCGCCTGTAAAATCTACAAAATAATGATGAAGTTGGATTTTTATATTTTTTAGAATTACTTCTGAATAAAATCACTCACATCACGCATCCAAAATGGTTCGTCTTCATCGGTTAAGCTGTCGTAGAATTCTAGGGGTTGCATTTGGTCTATTGCACAGTATGGGATATTGAATATAATCATTCTTATATAACCAATTCTATTGCCATTATCTTTGTAATATATTAAAGTATCTAGTAACTTATTCAATATCCTAATAATTTTACTAATGATATTAAAATAATCATCAGAAATTTTGTCTTTATTGATAATCTGTATATTTGTTAATATACGGATTGCTTGTTCTGTTTCATTTTGATTTAAATATTTTTTAAATAGCCTATCAATAATAATTAAATAATTGAAATTATCTTTAACTAGATTTCTTAGAAACTGATAAAGATTAAATATGCAATCCTTATCTCTGTTCAATGAAATAATAATATCAAATCCAAGCAATCCTATCTCCATTATTCATCACCCCCTATGAATAAAATATCATCAAACTTAATTATTCCATTTGATTTGTTAACAATTCTTTTCTTAATATCATCTCTATCAGCTGGGCTATATTTCTGCCCCCTTAAATCAATATAAACCTGTTGCACCATACCTTTGGGTAGGTGCTTATCTCTTTCTTTGGCTTGCTCTGTGATGATATTGATTAAACCATTGCGATTGTCGTGAATATCATAGTTTTTGACTTCAATACTACAAATATTGCCAATGCACCAATCAGGTCTGACAGAGCCTGGTGTACCATAATCAACTTCTTTGCCATCTTTAAAACTGACCTGTTCTCTTGCTCCAACAGGTAGCATTTTACCAACGTCATTTTTCCTGAAAATTCTCAGTTAATTTATCAACAAGTGGCTGTAGATAAGGCTTGTAAGACTGTTCTCCTTTTGAGTTGTAGGGGCGTAAAGCCATTTTTAGATATTCAAAAAAAGAAACTTTTGCACCTTCTGCCACCAGCACATATGGATCTATGCCATATTCAAACATATATTCAAAAATAGGCACATCTTCTTCTAAAATAATTTTTCCAACCAACTGTTGTAATGCAGTTACGCCTCTTTCGTTTCTAATATGCGGGTTAGCACCTGCTTTTAATAATGCTAATACCGCATCGGCATTATGCTCACGCACAGCATAATGTAGTGGTGTTTCTCCATATTGATTTTGAGCGTCTAATGGTACACCTTGCTCAATATAAAAATTAATCACTTCTACAGGCGAAGGGTTAAGTGTATTTGCAGAGTGTAGCCAATTTGATTTGTCGCTATTGATATAAAGTACATCAAAGGATTTATCTTTTAAAAAGACTTTTTTTAGAAAGTCAATATTTCCTTTCCAGTTTGCACCTATAATCTGCATTGCCAAATTTTCTTGCATTGGTTGGTTTACAGGTTTAGTTTGCATAGTTTGTATCCTCATCTAAAAATTTTTGCATATCTTTTTTAATCTTATCTAAATCTTCTAGACTTTTATTTTCGCCTTGATGACTGAGATTAAATTTATCATTTTGCAACTCAAAATGACCTGGTCTGGCATTGATATAGTCATTTAGGGTTGCTTGATCCCAGCCAAGCTCGGTGGCGGCTGCGATAATTCGTCTATTCTCCCAGTTTGTTTTATGACCATAATGATAAGGCGGTTCAATGACGTTGCCATACTCATCTAGGGCTTTTCCATCAGCGTTGTAGCTGTGACTTGCTTCAATCAAACGCTTTGTGTCCGCCCTTAAAGAAGGTCTGGTTAAATCAGTATTTAATTTATTTGGGTCATCAACATAAGTATTTCCTTTTTCATCAACAGCCTGACCAGCCTTATTCCGATAAGGATCACCTGCTTGATGGTCTTTGGTATGGTATACCGTCTCATTACCAATTTTTGTTTCAATTAAGGTAATTTGCTTGCCATTAACATTGGCGGTATAAGTGCCATCAGGTTGTTTTTGGTAACCATTGGGTAATTTTCTATAACAATCATTATGCACCCATACCGACTGAGTCCCATCAATGCCCTTAATAAAGAAGGTGTGGTCTGTGTCTACTTCTAGGTTATAGCTGTTTAGCGGTGTTGCTTCAGTATGAATGGCAATGACGGTTTGATAATTGCCCTTATCATCAATCAGACGATGACTGATTTCAATGTCTTTGGCGCCAACCCAGTAGGCACTTGTTAGATTGCCTTTGTAGCGATGACCTGTTGATGGCTTAGGCGGTGTGGTGTCGCCTGTAAAATCTACAAAATAGGGGTGTAAGCCATCGGGTTTACCATTTTCCTTTTTCTACTTTTGTTTCATTTTCAAATAAAATTAGAATGTCGTCGCCATATTTCTCAAAAAACACATCAGAAATTTCTCCAATCTTACTAGAGTAGTCTTTGTCATTTAAGGCGATTAAAAATTTGTTTTTAGGAAAAAAATTAAATTCTGAAGCGATTTCTAACTCAATATCATTTACAAATCTTGGGTTGTATAGTAAAAATCTATTCTCAATAAACAATATATCATTGTTAGCAATTTCTGTGTTAATTGCTAAAATTTCACTTGCTTCTTTCGTGGTGTAACAACTTAAATTAATTGCCATTATTAATCTCCTTTTTTAATAAGAAAAATGATATTAGAATTTTTATCAATAACAATGATATTTTCTAAACCATCAATTGGGAATTTTGCAAACTGAGTTTTTAGTGTGCCTATATTGACGTTGCTATCTGATATATTGATGACAACATTTTTCGTTTGACCTTTATCGATTTTTTTTTAATAAAAACCAAAATCTTTAGACAGCCAAATTAAATTCCATACACCAGTATTATTTTGAATATCTATTTTTAAATAATGTTCTATAATGCTTTTTATAAAGGGCTTTATCTCTTCTTTTGTTAATATTTTTTGATCCTCTCCTCTTGATAAATCAACATGCTCATCAGCATCAATATAGAATAAATATCCATCAAATTTTTCGTGGATATTGTGGTCTTCTGCCATATATTCATCCCAGTCCGAAATACCCCAAGCGATATCGCCACCAACATGACCATCCTTAAACCACATTTCAAATCCACGCACATCTATTTTATCTATTGATAGTAAATGTACCAGACAATTTATAACGGTTGCGTGATTGTCATCATTGGCATAGTCTTGCTCTGAAAAAGGCTCGTATAAACTTATAAACATAAAATTCTACTCTTTAACCACATGAACATTATCAATAAAAATATTACCATTAATATCTTGGCCTAGATATGAACGAAATGTAATACCGTTATAACTAGATGTGTATATTCTATCTTTACCATTGCTAGACTTGAAATGAGCAACAGCAGCATATCCATTTGCGGCTGCTTTTTGAGCCATCTCCAACATGACATCATCACTATATATTTGCGGGTCATAGACAGTTTTTTTCTCAGCTCTTTTATAGCCAGTTATTTGTGTTTGATTTTTGTTGATTTACCTTCTTGATAGTGGGTTTGATGTTCTTTTCTTTAATAGAGTTATTGATATGCTTCTTTGAATTTTTTTAGTTAGTTTGCAATGGTTTATCTTCATAAAACTAATGTTGCATAAATATTATTCTATTACAGCTCCGATAATTATTAATCCTGAAAGTCAATAAGCTCTATACAGAATTGTGGGTCAATTCTTATAATAATTGACTTTTTAATTGTATTACTAAAAGATACATCTATAAAAGAATGTTCAATTATCTTTATAGAAATAGCACCTTCTTTATAAATATCAATAATAATATTATTATTTATCCGATATATTATTCTTATGGAACTTTGTATATCAGATATAGAGATACTTATATTTTCATTGCCACTATTAAATACAGCATACAACACATGATCTATATAGTAAGAATCACAGCCAAATGCAGTAACAAAATCAACATCACTCGGTTTTATCAATTTCATTAATTTCCACCTTTTATTATTATTGTTGTTACTCTTCTTGAATGGTTTGGCATTATCTCAAAATCAACCACCATCATTCTTATTCCATTCGGACCAACCAACAACATTTCTCTTGTTTCAAAAACTTGTTTTACACCATTATGAATTTCCTCTCTTCTGTCAATTACATTTGAAGGGTTTTGTATTTGTTTGTTTATACTACCAGTTAGTAAACTTTTTCCAAATTCGTTATCAAATATTCCAATAGAATTTAACTGTCTTTGATTTTGTAGAGAGCGATAGTGATTATGATCACTACTATCTACTTTCCCAAAAAAATAATCAAACTTTTTATCATCCAATCTCAATGGTGTGCGATAATCATAAACATTATTCAAATCCCCATCACCATAGACATTTGGTAGATTTTGATTGGCAGGCACATTGGTATTGACATTTGTGTTGGGAGTAATAATTTTTTGAGCAACTATTTTTCCTTGTTCCATGGTATATTTGACACCATTAAATACCACTGTTCCTGCTTGCTTTAAGGTTGGTATTAATGTTGCAATTTCTTTAGGTGCCTTATGGATACTTCCTAAAACAAGAAGTGCATCAGCTGTATTTTTGCTGGTTTCTAGTGCCACCCCAAAAGTATCGTTATTTTGATGGTGTAATTCTAGTAATTCTTGACGATTTTGCAAATCCATCGCCACAGCCAGCTGTATCGCAAGTAGCTTATCTTCTGTTGTTACAAATTGATATAATGCCTTGGCTGTTTCTATTGGGTGTAGAATTGGCTCCCCTATTTGACCAAAACTAACGGCAACACCAGATAAACCACCAGTTACTTTCAAACCTAGATCTTTGATACCATCAAGCGTTTTTTGGTTACTAATACCTTCTATTAAACGATTGTAAGCCTGTGGATGTTTTTTAATGAGTACCTCAAACTGATCATGGCTGATAATGTTGCCAGTATTAAAGTTCTTTCTATAGTCTTCCTCTGTTGGGTTTTCATTAATAGTCTCTTTTGTGTCAAAATCCACAATCGAATTACCACTTACCATATCTGAATATACAAAACTAGGTACATCATATAATTCAAGCATTCTTTGCTTTACCATATATTCTGCTAAGGCATAAACCACATAACGTTCATCACCTTGAATGTTTAGGTCAAGTATATCAACGCGTTTTTCATTTCTTATAGGGTAAAAGTAATTATTCTCCACCCCCACTTTCCCTACCTCAGAAGCATTCACCGCATCACCCACATCTCCTGTGGCTGAGTAGGTGGCGGTGGCACCTGCTAGGGTAATGATACTGGTAATGGTATCTTTTTGCTCTTGGGTAAGCTTTTCTGGGTCATCGGTGTGGTATAAGTACTCTGCTAAGATAGGTGCAGCCACTTCACTGGTTGCCCCTGCTAATGCACCACTTGCGATGTCATTGCCTGTGGCATAACTTGTGGCAGCACCTAATAGGGCATGAGCAAGTAGATGACTTGCTGATTGTTCAGCATCATTAGCCTTAAAATACTGCCCGATTTGATAAGCTACCTGTGGGCTAACCGCTCTTACTGTGTCGCCTACGATACCGTTTGAATTGGGTGCATACAAGGCGGAGGTGATGCCGTCATATAGTCTTAGGTTGTCGTCTATTTGATTGGCTTTTTCTTCAAGTGTTTTGGCAAGCGTTGTATTACCTTGCTCTCTCGCTTGTTTAGCATCTTCACGATACGCTTCTGCTTTTGTGGCATATTGGGTTCTGATTTCTCGTCTGTTTTGGTCAAAGCTTTGCGTTACCTGAACTTGAACATCAAGCTCTCTTTGCACCTCATCTTTATTGAAGTCACTATTGGGATTAAATGTCGAGTTTAATGCCTTAATCTAAATTAGGGACTAACTAACCCATACTAAAATAAAAATGGCAATAAACCAAGAAACCCATTTTTATTATCAATAATATAACCAAAAAAATACTAAATGGTAAATCTTTATTTTTTATAAAAACAGAGAATATTAAGTATAACACAATTGAACATGCAATATAAACTGTCAACAATAAGGGATTCCCCAAGTGCTGAGCTAAGCAAAAAGCAAAAATATATATAAAAATATCCAAAAAAACCAAAGAAGTGTATTTGTCAGCATTATCCATATTTTTTACCTCTTCTTTTTATCAACTTCGTTAAATTTTCTTATTGCATCTTCTCTACTTGTATCAAGTATAAGCCTATTTGTATGATCTGAATATCGGCTATTATTTGATAGCTTACCAAAAGCAGCGCCAAATATATTATTATGACGAGAATGATAGGTTGTCTTGTCGCCATTTCCGTTACCAAAATCCAACCACGGATGAATATCATATTCTGTATGCAATTTGTCACTTCGCATTATATAATACCCACTAGAAGGATAGTAATTGTAAGTACCTGCATTGGTTGGATCTGTAACTATATTACCCTTACTATCTATAATAACTTCAAACTGACCGTTTGTGTGAACATATTTTGTATTTGGATATTTATCATTCCTCTTATCCATTATTTTGGTTCCATCTGCAGTAAAGTTATGGAAGGCATTTTGGCTGTCTGGCAAAGGCTTCCAGTTATTAAGAAATTCAGAGGATTGTTGTGAAGCATGGGGATTGTACTGTCTGCGGAATAGATCTATCCCATCTTGATTCAGTTCACTTCTTTTGGTCACATGCAGATCATGAAACAAACTACAATTTTCTTCCGTACGACATTGCTTATAAGCAAGACTAAATACTTCATCTCTTTGTTTACTTTCTTTTTAAGCTCATTAATTCTTTTGGTTATTGCCGCACATTCTTTAGAAACGCAGTTTCCGTAGGCATTAGATAGCCTTCTCTTTTTTTCTCCAATTCTTGCATTTCAGCATGTTCGTAATGATATAAATAATTCCACTCCGTCTGCCCTACATTATTAGCAGTACTTGCGGTGCTGTCGCCAATGCTTGCTCCTAGTCCTGCCGAAAGGGCAAGTAGAGTGATGTCTCTGGTTTATTTATCAAAGCCTTGCTCTGTTAAATATTCATCAATTTTTGGGATGGTGTAGGCGGCCCCACCTGCCGATAGTCCACCCTCAACTGCTCCAGTCGCCAACAATCCAGTCGCTGTATGCAGTGCCACACGGTAGATACCACCTTATCTATGTCGGTTGTAATAAGTGTGCCAGCTCGTAGATTGGGTATTGTTCTCAACCCAACCTGCCGTTCTGTTTAAAGTTAGATATTTCCTGTAGTTTCTTAATAAAGCTCATATTGTTTTTGCTATAGGGTATTAATAAAAATTTATCCCTTTTTGATATCTTTATAAAACCAACTTTAAAAATGTCATCATTTTTTGACATATACCAAGTTTTACTTATATATAAGTTCCAATCAATAATAACAGGATTTTCAATAAAAATTTCTTGATTAATAAAATTTTTTCCTACTATTTTATTGCCAATAATACAAACTTCTTTAAAAGAATTAATTCCATAATTCACTATCATCATTAATTCTTCATGCAAGGTTGGAATAATGGCAATTATGGGTATTAAATAAAATGTAGAAATATTTATACCAAAAATATCAATAACCCATGCGTTTGATGTAAGCACATAGTAAAAAATAATGATATATAGACCAACCAAATAAATGTCATTATAAAGGCTCTATTCATTCTATGTACAAAACGATCATCAATCACAAAATCATATTTATCACAATCTTTCATTCGCTATTTCCTCTTTTGTAAAGCTAATCTGATACTTTACCAATTGCCGTGTTGGGGACGGCGATAATGGACGTCTGGCATACATCACCGCAATGATAACCGCCAAGATATTTCCCTGTTCCAGAGGCTACGCCACTAATAATATGAGAAGGTTTTGGACTTAAGTCATCTCCTTTGCTAGAAATAACTTGGTTTGAATATGCAGTAGCAACACCAATCCCTATCGCTTGTTTTGTATTTTTAGCTGAAGTTACTGCAACTCCACCAACACCGCCCGTAACAGCCCGTAGGTTGGGTTGAGGTACGAAACCCAACCCAACCTACGGGCTGAATTTAAATGTTGGGTTTCACATTCGTTCAACCCAACCTAACGTCTAAAAACTTATGAGTATTGCTGTATTTAATTTAAATGCTATTTTACATATAAAAAAATTTATATAAAGATTTGTTTGTTGGGTATTTTTTTATAAAGTTTAAGAGCATTATTTCTAGTTTTATAAATTTATC
>NZ_CP087840.1:2590000-2728402 GCF_025985205.1 Moraxella bovis | reverse complement strand
ATGAAACGTACATTCCAACCCAGCGTTCTAAAACGCAAACGCACTCACGGTTTCCGTGCTCGCATGGCTACCAAAAACGGTCGTCAGGTTTTGGCTCGTCGTCGTGCCAAAGGTCGTCATCGTCTGACCGTATAATCTTATAGATTATCGCAGATTAAGCACCCTTTTGGGTGCTTTTTGTTTGTCCAAATTTTGCCTTAAAAGTTTGTAACTTTAAGATTTTGTATGCTGGATAAACCATTGACGAAACACACTAAGCCTTGTATGATAGTTTGATTTAATACGTTTATGCCATGACAAGTCCGCAACTTACCCCGCCATTTTGCTTTACCAAAGCTCAGCGTCTGCTTAGCCCCAATGATTTTAAACGGGTGTTTGATAATCCTATCAAAAAAATCCACTCAGAGCATTTACTCCTATTTGTCCAAACAGGTACGTCCGAGCAAACGCACGCCCGCTTGGGGCTTGCCATTACCAAAAAAAAGGTTAAACTGGCTGTCATGCGTAACTGCCTAAAACGGCTCACTCGTGAATACTTTCGTCATACTGCCCCCATGCTTGGGGTGGTGGACGTGGTGCTGATTGTTAAGAAAAACTACACAAAAGAGACTGACTTACATGATGAGCTGACCTATATTTTTGAAAAATTATCTACCCTGTTCCCTGCTGATAATTCCCAGTGATTTTTGATTATGCTTGTCAAATTTTTACTGCTTGTTATTAAGTTTTATCAAAAAGCAATCAGTCCGCTTGTCCCCGCTCGCTGTCGGTTCTACCCGACCTGTTCTGTCTATGGCATACACACCCTAAAATGGCATGGCGTGCGTGGCATACCGCTTGTTATTAGGCGGATTTTTCGGTGTCAGCCGTGGGGTGGTTCGGGGGTGGATTTTGTGCCGCTGCCTTTGGCCCGTTATCGTTACGTGCATTGTGATGATACCGCCCTTGTCCGATTTACCAATATGGGTGTTTATAAAGACCGCACAAGTTATTTGGCGGTTAGAAATCAGATGATGAAGTAGTGGGCTGTTTTTATTAAAGTTTCTAAAAATCAATAACTTATCATTTTATAAAAAGTCAGCCCGTAAGTAAATATAAGTAAATGCTAGGTTTTTTGGTAAAAATTTAGTAAAATGGCGGATTTAGATTTTTATGGGTGGTTGTCCGCCCCAATCAGGACTGTTTATGCAAAAGATTTTTCGGACTTTGATTATCATTGCGATGCTCATCACATCGTATTTGCTTATCTTGGCTTGGCAAAAAGACTATGGCGGTCAAGCACCTATCCCTGCTCAGGCGACCTCGGTTGCAGGTTCGGATTTGGCGCCTGTCACAGGCGATTTGCCTGCCTCCGCCTCCGCTCCAACTGCCCCTGCCAGTACCAATCTTATCTCGGTCAGTACCGATGTTTATGACATTAAAATCAATCCTGTGGGCGGTGATGTGGTCTATGCAGGACTCAAACAGTACGCCAAAACGTTGGGCGGTGATGAAGCCTTTGCTATTTTGGAGACAGACGCTCGCACCTATGTTGCTCAGTCGCTCATCGGCGGGGCGGACGGCATTGACACGCAGTCAGGACGTGCCACGTACACCAGTCCAAGCCAGAGCTACACCCTAACGGGCGACACTTTATCCGTGCCGCTCACGTACAGTAAAGACGGGCTGACCATTACCAAAACTTATACCTTTACCAAGGGTGATTACCCCATTAAGGTTACTCACAACATCAATAACGTGAGCGGTAAGGACTTTAATGGCGAGCTGTTTGTGCAATTAAAACGAGACAACAGCAAAGACCCCGGTCTTGCCGACAAAGGCATGATGGGCATTGCCACGCATTTGGGCGGTGCTTGGGGGACGGCTGATGAGCCTTATAACAAGCTTAAATTCAAAGACTTCAACGATGGCGAGATTACCAAAAACGCCCAAAACAGTACCGATGGCTGGGTGGCGATGGTTCAGCATTATTTTGTCTCAGCGTGGGCACCTGACAACCACAAGCCTGTCTTTTTTAGTCGCACCAGTGGTAACGACAACTACATCGGCTATCAAAGTCCCATCAGCGTTGCCAATGGCAAACAGATGAGCGTGGATGATACACTCTATGTGGGACCAAAGGTGCAATCACAACTGTCTGCTGTCGCCCCAAGCCTTGATAAGACGGTAGATTATGGCATATTTTGGCCAATATCCAAGCCGATGTTCCTAATCCTTGATGCTCTGCACAAAATCTTGGGTAACTGGGGCTGGGCGATTGTTGGCTTGACTTTGATTGTCAAAATTGCTCTGTTTTGGCTATCCAACAAAAGCTATGTGTCGATGGCAAAGATGCGTGCCATTGCCCCCAAATTAGAAGCCCTAAAAGAAAAGCACGGCGATGACCGCATGGCGATGAGTCAGGCGATGATGCAGTTGTATCGTGATGAAAAGGTCAATCCGATGGCAGGCTGTTTGCCGATTTTACTACAAATGCCAATTTTCTTGGGGCTGTACTGGTGTTTGGTGGAGAGTGTGGAGCTACGCCACGCCCCGTGGATTTTGTGGATTAAAGACTTGTCGGCGATGGACCCTTGGTTTATCCTACCCATTTTTATGATGGGGACAATGTATGTTCAGCAACTGTTAAACCCACAGCCAACCGACCCCATGCAGGCTAAGATGATGAAAATGATGCCACTTATTTTTGGGGTATTTATGCTGTTTTTCCCCGCAGGTTTGGTGCTGTACTGGACGGTAAACAACCTGTTTAGTATGGCTCATCAGCAGTTTGTTAATAAACGTGTTGAAAAAGCCTACAACAAGCCTGTCAAAGTGTTGTCCGATTGATATTTGACAATCACAAACCAATCCGCCTGTCTGGGCGGATTTTTTGTGGGCAAAGTTGGCTAAATAATGGTAAAATGACAAAAATTTTATCAACCACCACTATGCCAAATCAATCTCAACAACCCACCATTGTCGCCATCGCAAGCCCTATCGGCAAAGGAGGGGTGGGTGTCATTCGTCTGTCTGGACGCACCGCTCATACCATTGGCTGTGCCGTATCGGGCAAATCAGCTCTCACGCCACGCCACGCCCATTTTGCCAAATTTAAGGACAATCAAGGGTCGGTCATTGATGAAGGGGTCATCATCTATTTTAACGCTCCGCATTCGTTCACAGGCGAAGACGTGGTGGAGCTACAAGGGCATGGCGGTATGGTCTTGCAAAATCTGCTCCTTGCTCGCTGTTTTGAGCTTGGAGCAAGACAAGCGGCTGCAGGGGAGTTTTCCTTGCGTGCCTTTGAAAATGACAAAATTGACCTAGTACAAGCCGAAGCGATAGCGGACGCTATTTCTGCCACGAGTGTCGCTCAGGCAAGCAGTGCCATGCGTTCGCTCTCTGGGGAATTTTCCAAAAAAATCAATGACTTATCAGAAAAAATCACCAACATTCGCTTATATGTGGAAGCAAGCATTGATTTTCCTGATGAAGATGATGTGGAATTTTTGTCGGACGGGGTGATTGAGTCCAAGATTGATGAGATTTTGCGTGCCATTGATGACATTTTGGCAACCGCCAAACAAGGTCAGCTCTTGCGAGACGGCGTGCAGGTGGTGCTGGCAGGTCGCCCCAACGCTGGCAAATCAAGCCTACTAAACCGCCTAGCAGGGGTGGAGCGTGCCATTGTTACCGACATTGCAGGGACGACACGAGACACGCTGTCCGAAACACTGGTACTGGACGGTTTGACCGTGTATTTGACCGACACCGCAGGGCTTCGAGATACGTCCGATAAGGTGGAGAAAATCGGCATTGACCGCGCCAAATCCGCCGTCAAACAAGCTGATATTTTGCTGTTTGTTTATGATGTCAGTAGCGAGAGCGAACCATTTGCCCTTGCCAAAGAGCTGTTTGCTGATATTATTGATGAAATTGGCATGGAGAATTTTGAGCGTAAGCTTGTCATGATTGCCAATAAAGCTGATTTATTGGGTGGTGTTTTACGTGAAACAATGGCTGATGTTAATCATAATAATAGTCATAATGGCGAAAATGTTCCATGTGAAACCATGCAAAATAATTCAAATGGTCAAGAAAATTCTCATGTTCCACGTGAAACAGTTAGTCAAATAAGGGTCTCTTGTGCCACAGGGCAAGGGCTTGATGAATTGGTAAATTTATTAAAAGACAAAGTGGGCTTTCATCCGCCAGAGAACAGTCTCATCGCCCGCACCCGCCATATTGATGCCCTAAAACGTGCCAAATCGCACGCCACAGACGCTCATACTCAGCTTGTCGTCTATCAGGCAGGGGAGCTGGTGGCGGAGAGTCTAAGACTGTCGCAGACGGCATTGGGCGAGATTACAGGGCAGATGAGTGCTGATGAACTCTTGGGGCGGATTTTTTCAAGTTTTTGTATCGGAAAATAGGAGGGCGATGTGCATTGTCCGTTTTGTAGTGCCATAGACACCAAAGTGATTGACTCACGCCTTGCTGCCGAAGGCTCGCAGGTTCGCCGTCGTCGCCAATGTACCGAGTGTGGCGAGCGGTTTACCACGTTTGAAGTCATGGAGGTGGTCATGCCCCGTATCATCAAAAGCAATGGTTTGCGTGAACCTTATGATTATAACAAACTTCGCCGTTCAATGGCGTTACCGCTACAAAAACGTCCTGTAAGCATTGACGAGATAGATACAATCGTACACCGAATTGAGCAACGCCTACGCCAAACAGGCGAACGTGAAGTATCCAGTAAGGTGCTTGGCGAGATTGTCATGGCGGAGTTAAAGGCGATTGATGATGTGGCGTATGTACGTTTTGCCAGCGTGTATCGGGATTTTCAGGACATAGAAGCCTTTAAAGCCGAGCTTGAAAACTTCGCTCCCAAAGTGTGCCATGATAACCTACAAGGACAAAATCATGACTGATAGTTTAGCTGATAATATGTTGTCCGATACCGTCAAATCTCGCCTAAGCCCTGCCCTGTCTGATGATGAAAAGTTTATGCTTATGGCGTTAAATGAAGCCAAAAAAGGCGAATTTACCACTCGCCCCAATCCTGCGGTGGGCTGTGTGATTGTTAAGGATAACTTAATAATTGGCAAGGGTTTTCACCCTAAAGCAGGTTATCCCCATGCCGAAGTATTCGCCTTAAACGATGTCAAAAATAGCGGACAGGACACAAAGGGGGCAACCGCTTATGTAACGCTTGAACCGTGTAGCCATTTTGGTCGCACGCCCCCCTGTGCGAATGCCTTGATAAAAAGTGGCGTGGCTCGGGTGGTCATCGCAACGCTTGACCCCAACCCACAAGTCGCAGGCAAAGGCGTGGCAATGCTGTTAAATACAGGCATTGCTGTAGCGGTGGGGGTGTGCGAAAACAAAGCTCAAGAGTTGAATAAAGGCTTTTTAAAGGCAGTGGCGACAGGCTTGCCGTATGTTCGCCTAAAAATGGGTGTCAGTCTAGACGGTCGCATTGCCATGCAAAATGGGCAGTCTAAATGGATAACGGGCGAGTTGTCTCGCAGGGATGTGCAAAACTTGCGTGCCAAAAGTGGGGCGATTATCACAGGCTCAAACACGATTATCGCCGACAACCCTGCTCTAAACGTACGTTTGCCCGATGTGGAGCTTGATAATATCGGCATAACCGCCATACCCCAGCCCAAAATCGTGGTGATAGATAGACGTGGCAAGTTGTCGCCTGATGATGATTTTACGGTACTCAAAAACCCTAATACACTGATTTGGCAAGATGATTTACCTGCTCTTTTAAAAACGCTCGTGGCAAAGTATCAATGCCATGATGTGCTGGTGGAGACAGGGGCGACGCTTGCCACAAGTTTTTTAAGCCAAAACTTGGTAGATGAGCTTATCATTTATCAAGCCCCTTGTCTTTTGGGGGCGACTGCCCGTCCGATGTTTGGGGGGCAGTTTGAGCGGTTGCAGGATAAGCTAAATTTTACGCTTGTAGATGTAGAGCGGCTTGGCGATGATGTTAAGATGATTTTTCGCCCAAAAAACTTATCCACAACTTGATTGCTTAAATGATTGAGCAAAAATTTGGCAAAAAATGTTCCACGTGAAACTGTGGAAAACTTTTTAAAAATCGACGGTTTTGATTAAAAACAAGATTTGATAACACGCCATAAGCCTTGATTTTAAAGTGTTCCACGTGAAATTAAAAACAGCTAACCATGTTCCACATGAAACATCTTTGGGTTGTGGATAAGTTAAATGGATTATTTGCAAAAGGTCAATGGTTAAAAAGTTATCCACAACTTATTTATAAAAATTTTCTAAATTTTTTATGGAATTTAAGATGGGTAAAGCAGAATGTTTCATAGATAAATGATTGATTTTTTAAATCATGTGCAAAACAGCAAATCATTTAAAAAACCAATCATAAAAGGTAAGCCATGTTTACAGGTATCATAGAGACAACAGGCACGCTGACCGCCATTACGCCCACAGGCGGCGATGTGCAATTAACCATTTCCGCCCCCGAGCTTGATTTTGGCGATGTCAAATTGGGCGATTCCATTGCGTCCAACGGCATTTGCTTGACGGTGGTGGCGATAGATGGCAACAGCTATGCGGTAGATGTTTCACGTGAAACATTAGCCATTTCCGCCCTAAACGTCTGGAAAGTAGGCGACACGCTGAACCTAGAAAAAGCCATGCTTCCAACCACACGTTTTGGTGGGCATATCGTGGCAGGTCATGTGGACGGCGTGGGCAAAATCGCCAAAATCGCCAAAGACGCTCGCTCGGTCTATATCGAAGTCGCCCTACCGTCAGAGCTGATGAAATACACTGCCGACAAAGGCTCAATCACGGTGGATGGTATCAGTCTCACGACCAACCGCATAAAGCCGTCTGAACATATCGTTTGCCTAAATATCATTCCGCACACTGCTGAGATGACTAACATTGCACGACATTGGGCGGTGGGGCGAGCGGTGAATATAGAAGTGGATTTGGTGGCACGGTATTTGGAGCGACTTATCGGAGCAAAAATCGATACACCCCAAGGCAACATTACCGAAGAGCTATTAATAAAAAGTGGGTTTTTTAAATAGGTTTAATGAATTCAATATGTGGTATAGGATTTGAGGTGGCGTGCTGTACACGTCTATAAAATGATAATACCAAAGGACGTGTCCAGTACGTCCCTACATTCATATTATTAAATTGGATTGCGGTAATTTAAAAATATATGATAATTACCCAATATTATAAAGGTAAAAAATGAACCATAAATTACGCCTAATTTTCGCAGGCACACCAGAATTTGCCAAAGTCGCCTTGCAAGCCCTGATTGACCGCCAAGATGAGCTAAATCTTGATATTGTGGCGGTCTATACTCAGCCCGACCGCAAGGCAGGACGGGGACAAAAATTGACCGCCAGTCCCGTCAAAGAGCTTGCCCTTGGCCATAATATCCCTGTGGAACAGCCGATAAGTTTTAGCTTAAAGCATGAAAACGGACAGGTTTCACGTGAAACACTTGCCAATTATCGTCCTGATGTGATGATTGTTTGTGCGTACGGTTTGATTTTACCGCTTGGCGTGTTAAATACTCCAACTTATGGTTGCCTAAATATTCACGGCTCGCTACTGCCTAGGTGGCGTGGGGCGGCTCCCATTCATCGGGCGATTTTGGCGGGCGATACGACCACAGGCATTACCATCATGCAGATGAATCAAGGGCTTGACACGGGCGATATGCTCTACAAGCTCCCTTGCGACATTATAAATACTGACACGACCCAAACGCTTCATGACAAACTTGCCGAGCTTGGCGGGCAGGCGATGGTAATAGTGTTAAAGGACTTGGCAACTTACCAAGCCAATGCTAAGCCACAAGACGACAGTCTTGCCAATTATGCCGAAAAAGTAAGCACCGATGAAGGGCAAATCAACTGGCAAAATTCTGCTCATCACATTAACCGCCAAATCCGTGCGTTAAATGCGTTTGCTTTTTTAAATGGCGAGCGTATCAAGGTGCTAGAATGTACGCCCATAAAGCCTGACCAAACCACGACCGAGACGGCAGGTAAGATTGTAAGTATAGGGCGAAAGGCGGTGCTGGTGGCGTGTGGTGCTGATGACAATGGCGATAAGCATTTGATAAATATCACAAAAATGCAATGGGCAGGGGGTAAGCCTTTGACCGCCGAACAAATTGCGGTGGGTGATAAATTAAAAGACGGGCAAGTTTTTGATAATAATGCTGACAATGGGCAGTAATATGCAAATCAATCCACAACTACCCGTCCGAGCCAATATTATTTTAACCCTTGAAAAAATCAATCAAGGGCAATCTTTATCATTATTATTGGATGATTTATTAACTGCCGTCAAAGATAATGAAAAAGGCTTTACTCACGAATTATTATTAGGCACGCTTCGTCATTGGCACGCCATTAGTCGCATTGGCGAGAGTTTGATAAAACAGCCCCTAACCGATATTGGCATTACTTGTGCGTTAAATATGGGCTTGTATGAACTTTTATATATGAACACGCCTGATTATGCCATTATTAACGAAACATTAAATGCGGTCAAATCCTTAAATAAAAATTATGGCGTAGGGCTAATTAACGCCATATTGAGAAAAGTGGCGGATAAAAAAGAAAAATTCGCCAAAAAGATAAATAAAAATCACAGCCTGCCAAATTGGCTTGCCAAAGAATTAAAACAAGATTGGGGTGATTATTATGAAAATTTGGGGCAAAATCTGCGAAAACCCGCTCCGATATTTTTGCGTGTGAATGGCAAATTTAGCACGCTTACATATTATGCCAATCTGTTAAATTCTGCCGATATCGCCTACGAAATTCTACCGCTTGGCGTGGCGGACGAGCGTGTGATTAAGCTGACTGTTTCGCAAAAAGTGCAATCTTTACCACATTTTCAAGACGGTTTTGTGAGTGTGCAAGACCGTCATGCACAGCTTTGTGGGCATATTTTAAAGGCGTTAAACCTACCCAAAAACCTAAGACTGTTGGACGCTTGCACCGCCCCAGGGGGGAAGTTGGCTCAACTGTTGGAGTTGTCAAACGATGAGTTTCACGTGAAACATATCACGGCATTAGACAATGACGAAAAACGTCTAAACCGTGTGCATGACAATTTGGCTCGCTTGAAGTTGGCGGACAAGGCGGACGTGATTTGTGCGGATGGCACGAGTTATCAGGCGGACACGCCCTTTAATGTCATCGTGCTTGACGCTCCGTGCAGTGCCACGGGGGTCATCAGGCGACACCCTGACATTGCCCTGCTTCGCACCGAGCAAGATGTCGCCCAAACGGTCGCCTTACAAGCTAAAATTTTACAAAATCTATGGCAAAATCTGGCGGTGGGTGGACATTTGCTCTATATTACCTGCTCCTTGTTAAAGGTGGAAAACGAATGTCAAATCACAAATTTCCTTGCCAGTACGCCAAACGCCAAAGCGGTGGATTTTGAATTGACCCTACCCAATCAAATCAAGCAAGCGGCGGGTTATCAATGTTTGCCGTTAAATGACGATGACGGCGACGGATTTTATTATGCGTTGCTACAAAAAGTGGATTAAAGGCAAAATAAATGATAATATGAATATTATTTGTTTGATAAAATAGGTGGCTAAACGCCAAAATCATTTGTCAGGATTATGTCAATTTAGACAGACAGGCATTTGAAGAAAAATATCAGATGTATTATGATTGATAAATAATAGGAGTTGTCGTGGATATTAAGCCGATACAAACCATTGAACAAGCTGTTCAGTACATGCAGTCCATTCCAGTTCAAAGACAGCAAGGTATTTTTGATTATTTGTATGCTGATATGATTGATTATCAAAGCGAATCAAAAACAAATCAAGAAAAACGCCAATTTGGATTATGTCAAGGTAAAGGCAGTTTTAAGTTGTCTGATGATTGGGAGATGAGCGAAGAAGAATTATTGGGACTATAACATGAAAAATCAGTACGTTATAGATACGCATATTTTTCTATGGTTGGTTTTTAATCCTAATAAAATCAATGCTAAAATCAGGTGTTTATTAGAAGATAAAAATAATAAAGTTTTTATCTGTAATACCAGTTTTTGGGAAATTTCTATTAAATATAATCTGGGTAAATTGGATTTAAATGGCGTATCACCCAAAGAATTGCCTGATATTGCCATAAAAATGGGTATTGAAATTATACAGGTTAATCATGATATTATGGCAAATTTTTATCAATTACCAAAAGTAGAAAAACACAAAGACCCATTCGATAGAATTGTGATTTATTATTGTATTTATCATAAATTAACATTGGTTTCTATTGATGATAAATTCAATGAATATCAAAAGTTTGGTTTGAATTTAATCTAATTTTTTAATTTAAAAGGTACTTTTATGAACTATATCAGCACTCGTGGCAATACCGCTCCCATGCAGTTTAGTGACGTTCTATTGATGGGGCTTGCCCCTGACGGTGGTTTGATGCTCCCTGAGACTTACCCACAGATTGACCGTGCGACTTTGGATAAATGGCGGTCGCTGTCTTATACCGAGCTTGCTTTTGAGATTATGTCGCTGTTTGCCACCGACATTCCCAAGGATGATTTAAAGACGCTCATTAACAAAACCTACACCAAAACCGCCTTTGGTACGGACGAGATTACCCCTGTTCGCACATTAAAAGACGGCATTAAAATTTTGGAATTATCCAATGGCGTAACGCTTGCCTTTAAAGACATGGCAATGCAATTTTTGGGCAATGCCTTTGAATATGTCCTAAAACAAAAAAACAAACGCCTAACCATTATCGGAGCAACGTCTGGCGATACAGGCAGTGCCGCCGAATATGCCTTGCGTGGTAAAGATAATATTGATGTCTTTATGATGTCGCCACACGGCAAAATGAGTGAATTTCAGCGAGCCCAAATGTACAGTCTCATGCACGATAATATCCACAATATCGCCATTAATGGTATGTTTGATGATTGCCAAGATATTGTAAAGGCAATTCAGCAAGATAAAGCATTTAAAGACAAATATCAAATTGGCACGGTTAATTCTATTAACTGGGGTCGTATTTTGGCTCAAATTGTTTATTATTTTAAAGGCTATTTTAATGCCACCAATAATAATGACGAGCGGGTAAGTTTTTGTGTGCCGTCTGGTAATTTTGGTAATGTCTGTGCAAGTCATATCGCCCGTGAAATGGGATTGCCAATTCATCGCTTAATTGTGGCGACCAATGAAAATGATGTGTTAAATGATTTCTTTAAAACAGGCAAATACATTCCCCGCACCAGCGAAAATACTTTTGTCACTTCCAGTCCGTCTATGGACATTTCTAAGGCATCAAATTTTGAACGCTTTATTTATTTATTGGTGGGCAAAGACAGCGAAAAATTAAACGCCCTATGGCAAGATGTGGGTAGTGGTAAAGGCTTTGATTTATCGTATTTATTAAATGACGCTCAAAATAAATATGGCTTTGTGTCTGGTAAATCTACCCACGCTGATAGAATTGCGACCATTAAAGCGGTTTATGAAAGTGATAAAGATTTGCTTGACCCACATACCGCAGACGGTGTCAAAGTCGCCCGTGAAGTGCGTCTGGCTGATGAAGTGATTGTCGTTGCCGAGACGGCATTGCCAGCCAAATTTGCCGAGACCATTTTTGAAGCCATTGGCGAAATTGATATTCCACGCCCTACTCATGCCAAAGACATTGAAAGCCTGCCTCAAAAAGTGGTGGTATTGGATAATAAGGTGGAATTGGTCAGGCAATTAATTGAGCAAAATGTGAAATTGTAATTTATATTTAAAAAAAGGGTGTATTTAATATACCCTTTTGTCATTCTGGAAATGTATAATGGCTAAAATGTTAGATAGACAGCAACAAGCAAAAGAATATCGAGAACTAAAAGAAAGATTTGATGCAATAAAACTAAGTGTTATCAACAATTTAGATAAACTTGGTCAATTGGCAAATGATATTCTGATGGATGAATTTTACCATCTAGCTGATTATATTGGTTGGATAAAAACCAATATTAATAAAATAGTAAATTATAGAAATATATACATATTAGAATTTTTAGATATAAGAATTGGTAAAATTCTCTCAAAAACATCTGATGATGATTTTGTAAAATCGGAAATAATGGAGATTAATTTCCTATTGGATAATTATCACAATATATCACAAGAATTTTTAGTAAAACTCAATGAATATTTTGATGGTATTTATCAAGATGCTTGGTTACAGGTCGGTAAATTTTCAGAATTAAATGATATTTACAAAAATCATAAAACCTATGAAATTTATGAAAAATCAGAAGATGTAAATCATAAAAAGTATATTTTCTAGATTGCAATTGCTATTTTATTTGCTATTATTGGATTCTTCTTTTCAATATTCAGTAAGGCTATTTATACCCAATGCTTTTTTGGAAATTTATGTATTTTAGAGTATAATGATATTGATTATTGGATTATGAAAGCTGGCATCATCTTTATTACAATTACAGGCGTTACTTTCTGTTTAAAACAAGCCATTCATTACCAAAAGAAAAAAGACAAAGCCGAGCAAACCCGTTTGGAGCTAGAAGCCCTACCAACTTACATGTTTAATTTTTCTGATGAACAGAAAAATGAAGTTTATAAAGAATTAACTGGTAAATATTTTGGGCGAGATTCTGATAATGAGGGTTATCAAGCAATGTCTGATGTGATTCAAGAACAGATTAAGTTAAGTAATGAAGTTTTAAAGAGTGCTTTGGAAAAGAAGTAATTTTAGATTGGTTTTTTGGAAAAAATCATGCTAATTTCAACTTAATCTAAAAACTCACGCCAAAAACCCTACCAAAACGTTGTTGTTACAACATTTGATTTGGTGGTGGGTGATGGTCATGATAAATTTGTCATTGAATATTATGGCGAACGCTTTGATGAGATGCTTATCACGCAAACTAACGTTGCTCCATAACTGTTGTCGCCACAGAGATGACAAGTGGCGAGTGTATCGTTCTGTTTGACAACACACGGCACGGCTAAAATGTGATGTTTTGTAGGTTTTTATGGCTATCTTATCCAAAAGTCGCCAAACGATGTATTTTTGTCGGAAAGTTACCGCCAAATAATGATAAAATAGTTAATATTTTTTTACATTTTGTGGTATGCTAAGCAAGATTTTAGCAAGTTCGTGTTTTTCTAAAAAGACACACTTGTTGCCTTTAATAATGGATAAAATGATATGAAGCTAACAGCCCTAAAAAGCCTGATGACCGCTTGCCTAATCGGTGGCGTGATGATGTCATCAGCCCATGCAAACAACCCTGCTCCAACCATCAAAGCAGACGCCCCCAACCGTTATACCGTCAAAAAAGGCGATACATTGTGGGACATCTCTGGTAAATATCTGAGCGCACCGCATAGATGGCGTGAGATTTGGGCGACCAACAAACAAGTCAAAAACCCACACCTTATCTACCCTGGTGATATTCTTATCATGTGTATCATTAAGGGTCAGACCTTGGTCGGCGTGGACACAGGTGAGGGCTGTGCAGGCATTGAACGTCAAATCCAAGAGGTGGCACCCAGTGAACCAGTTCGTCTGACACCGCTAGAAGGTAGTGTGCCACCTATTCCATTATCAAATATCCGTCATTGGCTTGACCGTTCGGTGATTGTCAATCCCGATGATTTTGAGACGACCCCTTATGTACTGGCGTCCAAAAAAGGCAATCTTATTACCGCAACAGGCGACAAGATTTATGTTAAAGGGGCACTGCTTACCCCAGGTCAGACTTATGGCGTGTATCGCAAGTCCGAGCCTTATGTAGATGTGCAGACAGGTACGGTGATTGGGCTAGAAGCGGTACAAGTAGCTCGTGGTATCGTGACTGATGTGGCAGGTAATGGCGTATCAAGCATTCAAATCACCCAGTCATTCGACACAGAAATCCACGAGGGCGACCGCGTCTTCTCTGAGGTACCAACCCAGCTTCCTGTGGTGTTCTACCCTGCCCCTGCTGAGGTGACTCGTGGCGGTAGCATTGCACGCGTGATGGGCAGTATCGGCAGTGCCGCCAAAGGCAGTGTGGTCGCCATCAATATCGGTGCTGCCCAAGGAGCAAGAGCGGGTCATGTTCTTGATGTCTATCGTAAAGGGGCATTGGTGCGTGACATTCGTGATAACGACACGCCAGTACGCCTACCTAGCGAAAAAGCAGGTCAGGTGATGGTGTTTAAGGTATTTGACCACATCAGTTATGCTTATGTTCTCTCATCAGAGTTACCACTAAGCAAGGGCGACCAGTTGGTGCCACCGCCTTATCTATAATTCATTGATAAATAGCGATGTATTAAAATTGCCAGTACGCTTGTATTGGCAATTTTATTTTGCCAATGAAATTTTATAAAAAAGACAGTAGTGATATAATGCAAGCCTGTCATTTAACATAAGAAACAAACATGAGTTATCAGACACTAGATGAGACATCCGCCACGCTTGCTTTGTGGTATGTGGTAAATACTTCTTTGACCGCTTTTTATAAATTGACCGAGCAATTTGGCGGTGCAAAGCAGGCTCTGACAGAAGGGCTTGGGGCATGGCAGGAGCTTGGTGTGCATAACGCCCACATCAAAAGATGGCAGGATACAGATGATGTTATGGCGATGGTGACCAGACTGCATGATGAAGCAGGGCGTGGGGCGTACGGTATACTTCTGATGGACGATGAGCGTTATCCTGAAATGCTCAGACAAATGTATGACCCACCACCAGTGCTTTTTTATCGTGGGGAGGTGACACGCTTGTCGGATAGGCAAGTGGCAATCGTTGGCAGTCGTTCCCCCACAGAGTTTGCTTGTCAGATGACTTTTAATATGGCAGAATATTTGGCTTATCAGGGACTGACCATCACCAGTGGACTGGCAGGCGGTATCGATAAGGCGGCACATCTGGGCGGATTATCAAATGGACGGGGACAGACGGTGGGGGTGATGGGAACAGGCATTGATGTGTGCTATCCTAAAAACCACAATGCTCTGTATGCTCAGATTATCAATGAGGGTGGCTGTCTCATTAGTGAACTACTGCCCGCCACGCCCGCCACCAAGCACAACTTTCCACGCCGTAACCGTCTGGTAGCAGGGTTATCACTTGCCACGCTGGTCACCGAAGCCGCCATTGCCAGTGGCTCGCTCATCACCGCACGCCTGACCGCTGAGCAAGGTAAGCAGGTTTTCGCTGTGCCTAGCTCTATCGATAATGTTAATGCCGAGGGCTGTCATCATCTCATCCGCGAAGGGGCAACCCTGATTTACCACCCCAGTCAGATTATTGATGAACTCAGTGGAAGTGTGATGGGCTATAACGCCCTACCCAAAACCTTCTCTCGGGGTGTTTCAGCCCTTGATAATGCTCATGAAAAACTCCCTGTGTCCGCACCAGTTGCCATTGCACCCCATTTGCAGGGCGTGTTTGATAAGTTATCCAATCAGCCGACTGACCTAGATACACTTGTGGCGGCGACTGCTTTGGATGTTGGGACATTGCTGGCGTCTTTGTTGGAGCTTGAAATGATTGGTATGGTAAAAGTGGTCGGGGGTCGCTATGAGCGAGCATGAATGTATCACTCACAGTGCTGATGTGGCGTATGAATGGGTCATGCAAGGTAGGATTTTGGCTTATCCTACCGAGAGTGTATGGGGGCTGGGCTGTCATGCTTTTGATGTACAGGCGGTAAATAAGCTTCTTGCCCTAAAACAACGCCCTGTCGAAAAGGGCGTGATTGTACTGACTTCGGATGAATCATACATTGATGTATTTTTGAAAAATCTGCCGAAGGCTCGCCAAAATAACATCATCAAAAGCTGGGCGTATGCCGATGACAGACGGCAGGCGAGTACATGGCTGTTTGATATTCCTGATGGAGTTAGTATCCCTCAATGTGTGCGTGGCAAACATGAGAGCCTTGCCATTCGAGTAATCAACCATGCCAAAATCGCCAAATTATGTGATTTGCTTGCTACTCATGATAACAATCTGTTTGGCTTTTTGATGTCTACCAGTTGTAATGTTGGTGGACAAGTCCCCGCTCATGATTTTGAGATGGCATGGCGTTATTTTGGGAATGAAGTCTGTTATCTGCTCGGCGATACGCTGGGCTATGATAAACCCAGTCAAATCATTCATGCCAGTACAGGGCAGGTGGTGCGGTAGTTTTGATGATAAAAAACCCTTTGTATGATACAAAGGGTTTTGGTTTTTTAAAGCAAGCAGATTGCTTAGATACCAGCAGCAGCTTTAAAAGCAGCTTCATCAAAGTCATCACCGTGAGTCACAACCACAGTGCCTTTGTCGATGTTTACGTTAACAAATTTAACGCCGGCGATAGTTTCGGTTTTAGCAACTAGAGCGTCAGCAGCAGCTTGGTCGGCAACAGTTAGATTGAATTGAGATTGTGGCATAATATACTCCATGGGTAAATGAGAATGATGTGGATGTGTTTAAATGAGATGAGTTTGAACCAGCTCATCATTTAGAACTTAGTCTTATTTTAATCGATATCAAGCTTTGCGCAATAAAATACAGATAAAATGCCGTAAACTAAGCCTTAATAGCATTGATTTTACAAGCAATTACAATGTAAACTAATGTAACCTAAAATTGGCGATTTGCTACGTATTTCAACCATTTTGATGGTGCGATTAACAAAAAATATTGGGCTCTGGTTCAAAAAGTATGCTACAAAGAAAACCGTTCGTGGTGAGCTTGGGAAACCTAACGGTTTTCCTACCCGTAGGCATAGCTCAGGGCGAACGGAAAATCTAGTTCAGCATGCTTTTTGGACTACTATCAAATATTGATGAAAATGGCGTTTTGTCAATCAATTTTAATGCGTATTTTAAAAGTTTTAAATAGGGCGTGCCTGCCTTTGGTATTTGCAATGAAAAATAGGGGAAATCGCACGTTTTTCAAGGAAAAAACTTGAGGTTGATAGTTATTCTATCAAGCAAGTTTTTGACGATGAAAAACAAGATTTAGCCATTTTTCATGAAAAAATGGCTTAAAGTGTTAAATCTTCATCTTAATTTTATAAAAATGTTATCAATGTTAGGCACGCCCCAACTATTCCTTATACATTATGTACCAAAATGTTTGTTTTTCTTACTAAATTGTGATTTAATAGACCTCCTGCAAAACTACCCAATCCACCCAAACACGAGCTTTACCCTAAGTTCAAATCTTGCCAATGATTTACGATAGGTGGTTAAGAACATTTTAAAGGCTTAAAACTTGGCAAAGATATGTTCTACTTTCACCCGTGTTTTAGACAATAATGCGTTATAATCTTTGGCTTCTTGTACTAATGGGTATTTCTTGGTTGCTTTTAGTGGCGTAAAGGCATTAGCATGTATGTGTTTTATGCCTTGATAACCACTGTCTGCTAGGATAAACTTAGCCTTTGTTAAATTTGGGTTTGTTCGCTTAAAGAGCTTAAAGTCATGCATTTAAATGATGCTGGTGTCTACTTGTAAGATGACCTTGTGGTGATTGATGATACATTGCACCTTTGCGGTATGACGCTTTTTCTTGCCAGAATACATCAATGCTTGGTTTTTTTAGAACGATTAACACGCACTTCGCTCACATCCACAATCGCAATGTCATCTTTGGTGGGTGTTTGGGTGGCAATGGCAAAGCCTTGCTTGCTTAGTGTGTCTTCAATCCAATGGCTTTTACGGATAAGTGTGCTTTCATGGATGCCAAAGTCAGCGGCTATCTGCTCATAGGTGCGATATTCTTTAAAATACTGCAAGGTTGCCATTAACAAATTGGGCATACCAATTTTGAGTTTTCTACCACCTCTTTGATGTATGCTAGCTTGTGCTTGCTCTAAACAAGCAAGCATGTTGTTAAAGACTTCTCGCTTAACACCAATTAAGCGTTTAAACTTTTCATCAGATAAGTGTGTGAATGCTTCGTAGTTCATTGGGGTATTTTAGCATGGGAGGGGTTTTGTAGGAGGTCTATTAGCCGTGCTGAATAATAGCATTTTTATTGGTAGTAGTCTAGAAAGTATGTCAAACTAGGTTTTCCGTTCGCTCTGAGCTATGCCTACGGGTAGGAAAACCGTTAGGTTTCCCAAGCTTACCACGAACGGTTTTCTTTGTAGCATACTTTTTGAACCAGAGCCTTTTATTTATCACTTAAACACTTGATAAAGTTGGATTTTATTGAGTTTTTTAAAAGGAAGGATTATGCAAGAAAAAGCAACCTCTTCTCGCATGCAGAGATTTTTAAAGGGGGTAGAGTGGCTTGGCAATCTGTTGCCACACCCTGCCATTTTATTTGTATGGATGTCAGTTATTTTGCTCGTACTATCGGCAATCATGTCGATGATGGGGATGTCGGTGGCTGACCCACGCCCAGAAGGGGCAAAGGGGCGTAGTGAAGACGGCATGATTTATGTTGTCAATCTCTTAAATGGCGATGGGCTTGCCAAGATTGTGGAGAATCTCGTGTCCAACTTCACAGGCTTTGTGCCACTTGGGACGGTGCTTGTCGCTCTGCTCGGGGTGGGCATTGCTGAGCGGTCAGGCATGATTTCGGCGGCTCTTCGGGGGCTTGTCATGAATGCCCCGCCAAAGATGGTTACTTTTGTCATTATTTTTGCAGGTATTATGTCAAACACCGCATCAGAGCTTGGTTATGTGGTGCTGATTCCTTTGGCGGCGATGATTTTTCATTCGTTGGGTAGGCATCCATTGGCAGGACTTGCCGCTGCCTTTGCAGGCGTGTCGGGCGGTTATAGTGCTAACTTACTCCTTGGTACGGTTGACCCACTACTGTCGGGTATCAGCCAAGAAGCGGCACGCATCATTGATCCTGACTATGTCGTGGGGGCAGAAGCTAACTGGTATTTTATGGCGGTAAGTACGTTTTTGGTAAGTGGCATTGGCTACTTTGTCACTGAAAAAATTGTGGAGCCATCTTTGGGTAAATACAACCCCGATGATGCCGATGACCCAAGCGTGCTTGACAGCAAGGTGGAGCGACTGACCGCCCTAGAAAAGAAAGGTCTGGTTTGGTCGGGCGTGTCCATGCTAATTTTTTGTTTGCTACTGGCGTGGACTGTTGTGCCTGCGGACGGGATTTTAAGACATCCTGAGACAGGACTTGTGGCAGGGTCGCCATTTTTACATGGGATTGTGGTGTTTATCTTTGTGTTCTTTGCCATTCCAGGGATTGTGTATGGTAAGATTACAGGCACCATCAAGAGTAATGATGACGTGGTGGATGCCATGAGTGCCGCCATGAGTTCGCTTAGCATGTACATCGTGCTGGTTTTCTTTGCTGCTCAGTTTACCGCCTTTTTTAATTGGTCAAACATCGGCTCGATCATGGCGGTATCGGGAGCGAATTTCCTAAATGACATCGGACTGACAGGACCTTTGTTGCTCGTGGGCTTTGTTTTGATTTGTGCTTTTGTCAATCTCATGCTCGGCTCGGCATCGGCTCAATGGGCGATTACCGCACCGATTTTTGTGCCCATGCTCATGCTGACAGGCTATGCTCCAGAGATGATTCAGGCGGCGTATCGTATCGGCGATAGTAGCACCAACATCATCACACCGATGATGAGCTACTTTGGGCTTATCATGGCGGTGGCGATTCGCTACAAAAAAGACACAGGGGTCGGCACACTCATGTCGCTCATGATTCCATACTCGCTCTTGTTCTTGGTGGGGTGGACGGCACTCTTTTGTATTTGGGTGTTTGCCTTAGGCTTGCCTGTGGGACCAGGGGCTGCGACTTATTATACACCTTAATCTTGCCAGATAATAAAAATCCCTTGTTTGATGACAGGGGATTTTTTAAAGTGGCTTACCAAGCCATTTACCAAACCGATTTGCTAAATCATCTAAAATCAGTTTGGTTCGTTGGGGGATGTTTTTGCAAAATATGCTGAGCAAAAGTGTGTAGGGGTGATGATGGTGTCAATTTTTATGGTGTATGGCGATGGGTTTGGCAGGGGTTTTTGATGGTTTTTTAAAATTTATCACAAAAATTTAAAAAACCCCTTGCATTTTTGCCAAACTTTGCTATAATCATCGCCCACAGCTTTTGACAAATTTGTCAATCAAAACGGTGACGTGGGTGAGTGGCTGAAACCACATCCCTGCTAAGGATGCATACGGGAAACTGTATCGAGGGTTCGAATCCCTCCGTCACCGCCATTTATTTTAAAAAATAAATAAAAAAGCTTGACATTCTAAATTTTTAGTGTATAATAGTCGACCACAACGAGTGGTAAAGATTGATAATCACATCAGTTGTACTGCACCCGTAGCTCAGTTGGATAGAGCACTTGGCTACGAACTAAGGGGTCGGGAGTTCGAATCTCTCCGGGTGCGCCATATACCAAACACCAAAACTTGATTGAGTTTTGGTGTTTTTGCTTGTGTGGGTTTATTAAATGGGTTTTATGAAAATAATTCGATGGCTTAATATGGTATAAATTTAGGTTTGGCTTAATTTTTAAATTACAGTATCAAAAATTTAAAATTACCACAAATTCACAATGTATAGATGTAGAGGGCTGACTTTGCAAGCCTTTAAAGATGGCGTGTTCAACACGCTCCTACTAACCTATGGCAAATATTAAGTTCTTAAGCATAAGTCGTCAAATAGCCATTTTATGTAAAATGGATGAAAGCGTGACATTTTGTCAAACGCCAATAAAATAGTATTAATGACAATAACACCCTAAGACTTTACACATAAAAGCGTCATAAATATTCAACACATCCAAAAGTCATGGTAAAATAAAGCCTATTTTGATTCTATTTATCATCATGGCTAAAAAAAACAAAACCCCAAAACTCCGTCCATCACAGACACACAGCGAAGATGAGCCCATACAGGTGGACCCTGATGAGCTACCTGTCATCGCCAAACCCTTGGTACGAGTGACGGCACTGTTATATGATGGCATGCTGATATTGGCAATGTTGTTTTTGGTGGGGACGATTGGGGCGGTGGTCGGTACACTACTGTTTATGGAAGTAGGAACGGACTCGGCACATGCCCAAAGACTGCCAACTTGGTATCAAAATGGGGTCATGACACCGCTGTTTGTACTGACATTGATAGGTTTTTATGGATTGTTTTGGCGAAAATCAGGGCAGACGCTCGGCATGCAGACATGGCGATTAAAGACGGTGGATAACGCAGGACATCTGCTGACGTGGGCACAAAGCACACGCCGTATCATCAGTGCCTGTCTGCTACCCATACTCTGTGCGACCATCGGTGGGGTGCTACATGGCTCACGACTGGCGGTGCTGATGAGTGCCATGCTTGGGTTTTTGTTTAATTATCTGTTTTGTGCGTTCAATACTCGGGGGCTTGCGGTGCATGACATGCTATCTAACACCATTACTCTAAAAGTCCCCAAAATCCAGCATGAAAGCCTGTGGCAATCATGGCGTAAAAACAAGAAGTCCCCTAATAAACAAGAAACCTAAAAAATCGCCCAGTCTGTATAGATTGGGCGATTTTATATAAGGGCTTTTAATTTTTTAAAGCTTGCCATATTGTTACTTTGATATCCAAATAAAAAACCTATTTACCAAAAATGGGTAAATAGGTTGGAGAAACAAAAACAATGGATGATAAAATCATCAATCAACGTGGGTTTACAACCACGTTTTGGTCGGTATTGATGATAATCTCAGAAGGTCTGTCCACAACGATACGCACTTCATTAGGGTTTACTTGGTGGGCGTTGCGGTAGTTGTCATAAGCTTCGGTACAGCCCACACAACGAGAGAGTGCCGACCAAGGTTTGACAACCAAAGTCTCATAAGAACTCTCCACGCTGCCTGATGCCATAGAAAATGGCAAGCCCACTGCATGAAGTGCCGTGCCTGCAACCGCACCAACCAACTGCAACGGCTTGGCAACGGTAATGTCAAGTACCGCAGAACCATAGGTAGGACCAAAATCTTCTTCATCAATCTCAATGGCAGCGTGAGCGGTGGTGCTGATAAAGGCGGTGGCAGTCAGTGCCAATAGTGTGTGTTTGATTTTCATGAGAGTATCCTAATAGGGGGGGGCGATTTGCCCAAGATAGATTTATGCTAATATTAAAACAAGTTCCGCCCATATTATCAAGCTTATTTTGCCAAAAAGTGGGTGGACGGTAAAATTTTCCGACAAGGGGTAAACAAATCAGTAACATTTGGCGACGTCTGATGATTGCCAACAGTTGATAAATCAAACAGTGGGATTAAGTTGGGTTAAGTGGCTGACAGCTCGGGCAGTACACACTGGCTCGCCCACCGATTTTAATGTTTTCCAAAATCTCATGACACACCGTACACGGCTCACCTGCTCGCCCATAAGCCAGTAGAATTTGCTGAAAATAGCCCGTTTTGCCTGCCCCCACGGTAAAGTCCCGAAGACTTGACCCACCTTGTTCGATGGAGCGAGCGAGTATCGCCTTGATGTTATCGACCAGTACGGCTATCTTGTATTTATCTATCTGATGGGCAGGCGTGGCAGGGTGTATGCCTGACATGAACAGGCTCTCTACCGCATAGATGTTGCCCACACCGACCACGATGGACTGCTCCATGATGACGGATTTGATGGGGCGGGCGATGGGTCGTTTGGGGTTTTTATGAATCATCCCATACAGATAGTCGGTATCAAAGGCATCATCCAAAGGCTCTGCTCCAAGTTTGTCAAGATAACGCTCGGCATCATCTACCCACATCACCATGCCAAAACGTCTGGGGTCATGATAATGCAAACGCACCGATGAGTCATCAAAGCCAAAGATGATGTGGTCGTGCTTGCGTGGGGCAAGGGCGTCATGCTGTTGCAGACTGCCTGACATGCCCAAATGAATGAGCAGACGCAGGGGTGAGCCGTTTTTATTAAAATCAAGCAGTAGGTATTTGGCACGGCGAACCACACGCACAAGTTTTGCCCCGACAAGCTCATCTAGGTCGTCTGGTATCACTTCACGCAGGCGATAACCTGACGTGTAAATGTCGCTGACACGCTGACCGATGAGTGGGGCAAGGCTGGCTTTGGTGGTTTCAACTTCGGGTAATTCGGGCATGATTGTGATTCTAATAAGTCGGACAAGAGAAATAAATGGCTATTTTATCATAGTTTAGGTTTGTTGCAGGCTGTATTTGCCATAAGGCCATGCGGTCATAATGGTATTTGCTTTTGTGGCTAGGTTTGTTATTATAGCTAATTTTGAGAAAGAATGCCATTGATTGGGTTTGTGATGTTTTGTGTGGTTATTAAAGCATTTGTTTGTATTTATCAAATGGTAAAAAATGATAAAGATATTTTAAAAGGAAAAATATGACAAAGTATCCAACCCTAAAAATCATCATCGCTTATGCCTTATTTACAGGCTTATTAAGTGGTCTTCTAACCTTGCCATTTGTTAGCCTTTTTATGACAAGTCGTAATGGTTGGGGTTATTTGGCTATTTATTTTTATTGGTAGTTTTGGTGAGTTTAGTACCTACCTTGTTAAGCGGTATTGTGATTAGCTATTTTAAAATCATCATCAAAAGACCATTTGACTATTTGAAGCCTTTTGGTGTTGCATTTTTGGTATTTTTTATTTTGGGGTTGGTGTTTATTGGCGTTTTGGCACTTATGGAAATTGATTCAAGATTGTTGAAATCTGAAAGTGCTATCTATTTTATCATGCTAATAGATTTCCTGCAAAACCCCAAATTAAAGAAAACCGTTCGTGGTGAGCTTGTCGAACCATAATGGTTTTTCCGCTACCCTTCGACTTAGCTCAGGGCGAACGGAAAACTAGTTTTGCAGGAAGTTTAATATTTTGTATTGCATTGATAGGCGGAGTGTCACCAGCCGTTTTAGCTAAATTTATTTTGCCAAAATCTTAACAGGATAATTTTATGAATAACGATAATGAAAATAAATACCCAACTTTAAAAGTTATTTTAAGTTATACTTTAATGGGTTCATTAGGTGGCACATTGCCTATTATACCAGTATTGATTTATGCTATTGTTGCTGGCGATGATGTAGAGATGATTTTGTTTCTTTATGCAGTTATTTTAATGGTCGGAACAGCAATAGGATTTATCCCTGCATTGATAACTGGCTGTATGCTATCTTATTTTAAAGTAAGAATTTTAAAAGTTAAAGATTATTTAAAAGTCTTTTTCTTTGGTCTTTTAACTACTTTTTCTTTTTTGTTAATTATTCTAGCAACTGATTTTATGGCTGATGTTAATGCTCTGGTTGAGAGCATTGATGATTTTTTTAGTTCCATTTTCTTGTCTTTTTGGATTGCAATTATTGGCGGAATATCATCAACCATTTTAGCCAAATTTCTCCTACCCAAATCCTAAAACAAAACACCTTGCCCAAACCTGTAATTCGTGCGATAATGGCAAGTTAAATTCCCCCTTTTTTCAGTTTCCAATTTTTTGTTTTAAGTCAAAAGGATAGCTATGGCTCAATATATTTATACAATGAACAAAGTGTCCAAAATTATCCCGCCTAAGCGAGAGATTTTAAAGGACATTTCATTGTCATTTTTCCCAGGTGCCAAAATTGGCGTATTGGGGCTAAACGGTGCAGGCAAATCCACCTTGCTACGCATTATGGCAGGCGTGGACACCGAATACAATGGTGAAGCTCGCCCCCAAGCAGGCATTAAAGTTGGCTATTTACCCCAAGAACCCCAGCTAGACCCTGCCAAAGATGTGCGTGGCAATGTGGAAGACGGCGTACGAGAAGCCCTAGATGCCCTTGAACGCCTAAACCAAATCTACGCCGAATATGCCGAGCCTGATGCTGACTTTGACAAACTTGCCGTAGAACAAGGCAAAATGGAAGACATCATTCAAGCGTGGGACGCTCACAACCTAAATACCCAGCTTGAAAAAGCAGCGGACGCCCTGCGCCTACCGCCTTGGGACGCTGATGTTTCTAAGCTGTCTGGCGGTGAAAAACGCCGTGTTGCCTTGTGTAGGCTTTTACTTTCTAAGCCTGATATGCTACTTTTAGATGAGCCGACTAACCATTTGGACGCAGAGTCTGTGGCGTGGCTTGAACGCTTTTTAAAAGATTATTCTGGTACGATTGTGGCGATTACCCACGACCGCTACTTCCTTGATAATGTGGCTGAGTGGATTTTGGAGCTTGACCGTGGCTATGGTTATCCTTATGAAGGCAATTATACCGAATGGCTTGAGCAAAAAAATAAACGCCTAGAACAAGAGCAAAAGCAAGAAGAAGCCTTTGCCAAAGCCTTAAAACAAGAGCTTGAATGGGTGCGTAAAAACCAAAAAGGTCAACAAGCCAAATCTAAATCTCGCCTAGAACGCTTTGAAGAGATGAACTCTCGTGAATTTCAACAACGTAACGAAACAGCAGAAATTTATATCCCACCAGGGCCACGCTTAGGTAATAAAGTCATTGAGGTCAAGAACATCTCCAAATCCTTTGACGGTCGTTTGCTGTATGAAAACTTATCCTTTACCGTGCCACCAATGGCGATTGTGGGGATTGTTGGGCCGAATGGTGCAGGTAAAACCACCTTGTTTAATATGATTACCGGCAAAGACAAGCCCGATACTGGCACGGTAGAAGTGGGCGAGAGCGTGAAAGTCGCCTATGTGGGGCAGGTGCGTGATAATCTGGACGACAACAAAACCGTGTGGGAAGAGGTTTCTGATGGCTTGGATATGATTACCGTGGGCGAGTACACCACGCCAAGCCGTGCTTATATTGGGCGTTTTAACTTTAAAGGTCAAGACCAGCAAAAACTGGTGGGCAATCTGTCAGGCGGTGAACGCAATCGCTTGCAACTTGCCAAAACCTTAAAACAAGGGGCGAATGTCATCTTGCTTGACGAACCGTCCAACGACCTTGATGTGGAAACCTTGCGTGCCTTAGAAGATGCGGTGCAAGTGTTCCCTGGTACGGTAATGGTTGTCTCACACGACCGCTGGTTCTTGGATAGAATTTGTACGCACATTTTGTCATTTGAAAATGAAGAGCCTGAATTTTTTGACGGCAATTATTCAGAATATGAAAAATGGCGTAAAGAAAAACTCGGTGCCGACGCAACACCTAAGAGAATGAAATATAAGAAGATTGGGAGCTGATTTAGCTTTCAATGCTTTCAATGATAAAACAGCGACTTAAATGAGTCGCTGTTTTTGATAGGATAAAAAATGACAGAATATAAAAAGAATGATAAGGGCATCTGGTTGCCTACCAATCTAAACAAGCGACAAAGCAACCCAAGTAAAATACCTAATATTACCAAAACTATATCTAATTTTACAAGTCATATACCAAAAATTACAGCTTTATTTACTGTAATCGGTATCATTATTGGCAATTTGAATATTTATAACTATTTAAAACATATAAATTTTGACTTTTTATTTTCTGATATTATTGGAAATTCATCATCCGCTATCGCTATATTATTGATACATTTGCTATTTTTATTCCTACTTACTTTTGGATTTTTCTCTCCTTTTTTGATAAATATATTTGCCAAAGTCGTAAGTTTTGATAAAAATTTAGAAATAAATTATGAAAAACTTTATGGTGTTTGTCTATTAAATTCAATTTTTTATATAATTATAACAGTATTTTATTTAAAACTTAATTTTCAATTTGAATATTATGCATTTATGATATTCTTATCATCTTTTATTTTTCGCTTTGATAGATTTAATTTTATAACCCCAAAAGATAAAAGTCTATTTATTGCTATTTTTGTAGCAAACATTACTGTATTTCCATCTTTTATTTATTTTTCTTTCGTTTATTTCTCAATCCTACCAACAGTTGAAGATAATTTTATAACTTGGACTTTTTTCCTTGTAGGCACTTTATTGTTTTTATTTAATTTTTTAGTTTCTTATATATCAAAAACCAATACAAAATATTCTGAAATATTAGTAATTTCTTCGTTAATATTTATCGTAATATATAATTTTTTCTTATCTTCATTTCAAGATTATAGCATATCTTTACATAAACCAAAATTTATAGAAAAACCAAAAAACTCATCTTGGTATATCATCCATAATGGCAATACAAATTCAGAAAAAATTAACGGTTTATCTAAAACAGAAATTCAAAACCTAAAACTTGAATTTAAACCCCTAGATAAAGATGTCAAAGATATTGAAAGCCCCAACGCCCTATACGGCTATATGGCATGGAATTTGGGTAATACCAAAGTATTTTGCCCTGTATCAGTAGATTTTTTTGATGATAAGGGTAATAACAAAGAAAAATCCGCCAAATGTCTAGTGATTGACGGTAAATATTTGCAACCTGTTAGTGAGCATTATTTGGCTAAATGATGTTGTGTGAAAAATCCATAAAAACACATAAATTTAAAGTTTGGTGGCGGTTTTTTTTATCTTTTTTTCAGGCCATTTTGACCAACAACAAAGACCGTCAAACCACGATAATCCCAAATCCATTTTACCAAAGCCCAATTTTCCGATATAATACCCCAAAACCAACGACAAGAGACATTATGGCACTATTACCCATTTTACATTATCCTGACCCACGTTTGCGTACTGTGGCAAGCGAGGTTGGCGAGATTACTGATGAGATTAAGACCTTAATCAGCGACATGTTTGAGACCATGTATGATGCCAAGGGCATTGGGCTGGCAGCGACACAGGTGGACAGGCACGTGCAAGTGGTAACCATGGATCTCGCCAAAGAGGGCGAAGAGCCACAGCCCAAGGTGTACATTAACCCCAAAGTTACGCCACTGACCGATGAGCTTGTCCCTTATAAAGAGGGCTGTTTGTCCATTCCTGAGGTGTATGATGACATTAGTCGCCCTGCTCGTGTGCAGATTGATGCCTTAGATGCTGACGGTAAGCCATTTAGCGTTGAGGCGGATGGGCTGTTGGCAGTATGCATTCAGCATGAGCTTGACCACCTAAAAGGCATTGTATTTGTGGATTATCTATCCCGCCTAAAACAAGACCGTGCCAGAGAAAAGGTGCGTAAAGTGGTCGCCAAAAAAGGCTGATTCACAAGCGTTTATACAGATAGTCTAAGATGGATATCCAGTAAAAAACCAAACAACAAAGCGTTGTTTGGTTTTTGTGTTATCAGCTCTCTGCCCCATCAGGGACAAAGACATAACCCACACCCCACACCGTTTGGATATAGCGAGCCTGAGAGGGGTTGTCTTCGATGAGTCGTCTTAGGCGTGAGACCTGAACATCAATCGAACGCTCCATCGCTCCCCATTCACGCCCACGGGCTAGGTTCATGAGTTTGTCACGGGTCAGTGGCTCTCTGGGGTGCTGAACGAGTGCTTTTAGAACGCTAAACTCGCCCGTGGTTAGGGTGACGACATTGCCGTCTTTTTTTAGGGTGCGAGTGGACAAATCAAGCGTCCACAAACCAAACTCAACCACTTCCATCTGCTGAGATGGGGCTCCGGGCAGCTCTCGGTTATGACGGCGAAGCACCGCCTTGATACGAGCCAGTAGCTCTTTGGGGTTAAAGGGTTTGGGCAGATAGTCATCCGCCCCTGCTTCAAGCCCTGCGATGCGGTCGGTGTCCGAGCCTTTGGCGGTCAGCATGATGATGGGAATGTCGGCATTATCGGCACGCAGGCGTTTGCAAATGGCGATGCCGTCTTCGTCGGGCAACATCAAGTCAAGCACGATGAGCGAGAACATCTCACGTTGCATAAGTTTATCCATCTGCTTGCCATCATGGCATGCACGCACGGTAAAGCCATCATCTTCTAAAAATCGCTGTAATAAGGCACGCAGTCTGGCGTCATCATCAACGACTAAGATACGATGACTGGCGTTTGGGTTTGGATTGATATTGTCTTCGGTCATGTGTCACCCCTGATAATTATAGGCTATTAGTTTACAACATTACACAAAAAATTGTAACTGTTTTTGTTATTATAAATAATATTTTAAGGTTAAATCATATCGAATGATTAAAAATCTAAAAACTGAAGAATTATCATACCATGATAACTGCCAAAAGTCGGTAATATTTTGGTAAATGGGTTTGGTAAAATGATTCTGATTTGTCAATGCACCTTATGTGGCATGCCATGTACAGCGATAAGCGTATAAACGGGCTTTTATCCCAATAAAATTTGTGTTAGCATAAGAGCAGTGCCTTTAACTTTCAACCTTTAATATCAACCATTAAGGATGCCCCATGACTGACATTACCCACAACCCTGCCACACAGCGGTTTGAAGTAACCATTGATGGACATACTGGCTTTTTAAGCTATGAAGTCATCGATGATGATACCCTAAACTATAACCACACCATCGTCCCCAAAGAGCTGGGCGGACGCGGACTGGGTACGGCATTGGTCAAACATGCTTTGGATTATGCCCGTGATAACGGCAAAAAAGTCGTGCCAAACTGTTCCTTTGTGGCAAGCTACATCGACAGACGAGATGAATACCAATCGCTGTTGGCGTGAGTATGTTGCGATAATTGTTTACAAAAATGTTGGTAAATTGGCCAAAAATCTTGCCGAAATTTTGAAGATTTTGGTAAAATGACTTGGTGTATTTTTATATTTTACCTAACCAAAGGAACATCATGAGCAGTCTTACCGCAGACCAAGTTGCCTTACAATTAGAAAGATTGCAAGGCTGGGCATTAGATGGCAATAGCCTTGTCAAGACCTATGAATTTGCCAGTTTTGCTGACGTCATCGCCTTTACCACCCGTGTGGCGTTCTATTGTGAAGAGCTAGAACATTACCCCACGTGGGAGAACACCTATACTTTGCTCAAAGTACGCATTGGCGAGGCTGACCAATATGAAGTGCATGGGCGAGACATTCAGCTTGCCAAACGCATGGAAATGGCAAGGGGCGTGGTCTTTGATAAAAAAGATTAAAGCGAAATTAATTTGAAAAATGGGTGTCATTACCCATTTTTTGTGTTTTTAGATTTTAGAAATTGTTTTAAAACTCTGCCAACTCTCCATTATACATAAATTCCCCAATCAAAATAGGTCTTTTTACAAAGACTTACAAACCTTGCCATCAATCTCACACAGCTGATTTTTTGACTACATTTCAACCATAAAACCGCCCATTTTTTAACAGACAAATACCCAAAAAGTCGGTACAATCGGTATCAAGTTTAATCAATTGGATTTTTAAATCTTGTGGTTAAATCGTTTTAATCATTCACCGTTTGTTATTTTTACGCATTTTAAGGATTTATTATGAAAGCGACTTTAAAAGATCTAAAATCTGCCCGTGGCAATCCTGCCGTGAGTATCTTTGTCAAAACTCACCGCACTCACCCAGAAAATGAGCAAGACCATATTGCCCTAAAAAATCAGCTAAAAGTCGCCGAAGAGCGTATCACGAACGAGCATGACAAACGCACAAGCGATGCCATCATGGAGCTTATCCATGCCAAAACAGACGAGCTTGACCATAATTATAACCTAGATACGCTTGCTATTTTTGCCAACGAAAATGAAGCTCAAGTGTTGCGTTTGCCATTTGACGCCAAAGAGCGTGTGATTTTGGGCGAAAAATTTGCCACCAGAGACTTGGTGCGTGATATGTCCGAGGCGGTGCATTATTATGTGCTTGTGATTACAAGCGAATATGCTCGCCTGATTGAGGCGACCAACGACCGTGTGGTCAAGGAAATTGGTGGCGAAAGCGAACGTCAATCGCAAATGAGCGAGCTGACTTTCCCAATCAAAAACACAAGTCTACCTACAGGTTCAAAAGCCGACCGCACAGGCTCATCGGATGACGACAGCTATCTAAAAGAGTTTATGAACCGTGTGGACAAGAGCGTGCAGGAGTTTCGTAACATTGACCCGTTGCCTGTGATTTTGGTGGGCGATAGCCGTACTTTGGGCTTTTATGAGCAGGTAGTGGACAACGACAGCTTTATCATTGGCAAGGTTGACCATCTACCCAACCTAAAAGACGGACGTGCCGAAGAGATTGTGGCAGGCGTACAAGAATTGGTTGAGAACAAGCGTCTGACTCGCTACGAAACTGCTCAAGGCGAGCTTGAAAAAGCCCGTAACGAGAAGATGGTATGCACCGATTCGCAACAAATCTACCGCTCAGCGGTTGAAGGCAATGCCGTAAAACTTCTCGTGCGTCAAGGACACATCGTGCCTGCGACCATTGATGATACTGCTTTGACCTTGCTCGTGGCGGACGATGCGACAGCGGACGGCGTCACCGATGATGCGGTGAGTGAGATTATCGAGATAGTCAGCCACAATGGCGGTGAAGTGGTGTTTGTCCCACAGGACAAAATGGACGAAAAAGAGCCAATCGCCCTTATCACTCGCTACTAATTAACATGCAACAAAGCACAAAAACCTGCCTACGGGCGGGTTTTTGTTTTGACTTTTGGTGGTTACAATAATCTTAAAAATTTTTGTGGCAATTTGTTACAATAAGCATAACTTTTCTCATCCAATGTTGCCATGCCAAACAAAAAAACTTCAAAAAAATCGCCCTTAAAATGGCTCGCTCTGGTTGTCGTACTAGCCCTGATTGCCCTGTGGGGTGCCATCGTCTATGTAACCGCCTTTGCCAAGACCGACCGCCCCGCCCAGACCTTGACGGTGGATAAGGGCGACACTTATCATAGCCTGCTTGTCAAGGACAAATGGCAGACCAGTCCGTTTGCGTCCAGCACCGCCGCACGGCTGTATCTTAAATTCCACGCCAAAGGCAGCCTAGAAACAGGAATATACCAAATCCCACAAGGGGCGAGCCTTGCCGATGTGGTCAAGATTTTGGGGCAGGGGGGGCAAGTTGCCATGATAAAGGTGCAAATCATCGAAGGCAGGACGGTCAAAGACCTATACCACACCCTAAAAACGACCGATGGGGTCAAGCTTGAACTACTCACACCGCTTCTGTCGGATGCTGATGGGTATTCATGGGCGGACGTGGCACGAGACAATGCCAAAGTTGCCAAAGCTCTAAATATCAGCACGCCCAACGGTAACCTAGAAGGACAATTTGCCCCCAATACCTACTTTTTTAATCAAGGCACGAGTGATACCGTCATTTTAAAAAAACTGCACACCGACCAAATGGTGATATTGGATAAGGCATGGGCAGAGCGTGATAAAGATTTGCCCTACAAGACACCTTATGACGCCCTGATTATGGCAAGCATCATCGAAAAAGAAACGGGTATCACGTTCGAGCGTAATGACGTATCAGCCGTATTTGTCAATCGCCTGCGTCAAGGCATGAGACTACAAACCGACCCAACCATTATCTACGGACTGTTTGACCGTTATGATGGCAAGATTTACCGCTCCAACATTGACGAAAAAACCGACTACAACACCTATCAGATTGACGGCTTACCGCCCACGCCCATTACCCTGCCGTCTGCCGAAGCCATAGAAGCGACAATGCACCCGTCTGATGTGCCGTATATCTATTTTGTAGCGACAGGTAAGGGCGGTCATAAATTTAGCGTAACGCTTGATGAGCATAACAAAGCGGTGGCGGAATATCGTAAAGTGATGGCGGAGAAATAACAATGAACCAACCACCCAAATTCATCACCTTTGAAGGCACCGAAGGCGTGGGCAAAACCACTGCCATTGACCGTTTTTGCTATGAGCTTAACAGCCTTAGCATCGCCCACATTCGCACTCGTGAACCAGGGGGCAGTCCGCTTGCCGAAGATTTGCGTAAGATTTTGCTGGATAACAAAACCCACATCAATGACGACACCGAGCTTTTGCTTATGTTTGCCGCACGAGCCGACCATTTGCACCGCACCATTTTGCCAGCACTCTCGGACGGTAAATGGGTGATTTGTGACCGTTTTTTTGACAGCACCGTGGCGTATCAAGGCTTTGGACGGTTTGGGGGCGATGAGCGTGAACTTGCCAAGATTGAACGGCTGGTCGCTGATTTTATCCCAAGACAGCCTGATTTGACCTTTTGGCTTGATTTAGACCCTGCCATTGGCTTGGAGCGGGCAGGTAAGCGAAGTCAAGCCGACCGCTTTGAGGGTGCAGGGCAAGGATTTTTTGACAAAACTTATCAAGGCTTTTTGTATCAATATCAAAAACACCCTGAGCGTATCAAACGTATCAATGCCGACCAATGTCCTGATGACGTGGCAGGGGAGATTATGCAAGTTTTACAAGAATATTTGGCGGATTGATTTGTCGGTAAATCACATTTGCTCTGTAAACACATTGATTTTATAATGTATTTTATTTTTCAAACAAGGACATACCATGAAAAAGCTCCTACTCTCCCTAAGCGTTGCGATTGCCACATTATCTACCCCTGCATGGGCGACCACGCTTAGCGGGCTTGATTTTAAAAGTGTCATGCGTGGGCTATATGCTGGCAAAATGACAAACTGCGTGGTGGACGATGAAGATTTAGAGAGTTATCCTCACGTCTGCCTAGATGAAGTGTCTGACCCTGATATGCCAGAGTTTAGCACGTTGGCACTCATGCACCCTGTCATCAGTTTTGACAATCAAAACGGACAAAAACGCTACCTACTTATGATTGAAAAAGTCGCCCTAAACGATGAAGGCATGCCTACCTCTGGGCGTATAGGCAGTGCCAAGGCTGATTTGTACCTTTTTAAAAAGACCAATCAAGGCTATGAGCTTATCAACCGAAACGCCCAAGATGAAGAAATGGCAGGCAGTTGAGGGCGAGTGCATTTGGATTTAAATGACATCAAGTCGTCCATACAGCCTTTTGGCAAGGGGATTATGGGGGCAATGTTTGAGAGTGGTTACTGCTCCACAGGTTCTTGCGAGACCTATTGGTACGCCCTGATGCTCCCCGAACATGGCGACATCAAGACAGTATTTGTGGCGGACGCAGGGTCAAACAATGAAGGTATGTATGAAGAAACCCACCCGCTGTATTATAATTATGAAAGCACTTATAAAGTTATGCCGAGCGGTTCGTTGTATTATCCCATTCAAATTCATTACACAGGCGAAAAGCCTGATGATGATTATGAGCGTATCCATAAGGTCAATGAAAAGCATACCGTTCGCTTTAACCCTGCCACGGGTCAATACGAATAAATCGCTGTGCTAAACTTGCATTAAAGGGCGGGCTGTCAGATAAGCAAGACTTCATAACCTTTAGAAACACATTTTGCCTTGACGAATGGCGTGCTTTTTAGGATAATTTGACTATTTAAATAGGAATTATTATGAACATCAAACCTGCCGTCCTTGTCCTAAGCCTTGCCCTTGCCCCTATCGCTCTGCCTGTTGCCTTGCCTGCGTATGGGGCGGTGGCGATGGATTTTTCGCCCCTAGTGGAACAGGTGTCTAGTGGCGTGGTGCGTGTGAGTATTACCAAAAAGGTCAGCGAAGAAGAGCTGGCATTGGCTCAGCAGGTGCAAGCCTTACAGCAGTTCTTTGGGGGGCGGGTCGCCGTGCCAAACCTGCCAACGGTAGAATACGGCTACGGCACGGGCTTTTTTATTACCCAAGATGGCTATATTCTTACCAATCATCACGTCGTCGAAGGGGCGGATAAAATCACCGTAACCCTGCATGACCGCACCGAGCTAGACGCACGTCTTATCGGCTCGGACGAAGCGTCCGATGTGGCGGTGTTAAAGGTGGCGGGGCAAAACTTCCCTGCCCTAAGTGTTGCCAAAGGCGATACCCTAAAAGTGGGCGAGCCTGTGCTTGCCATCGGTTCGCCCTTTGGTTTTGACTACTCAGCGTCATCGGGCATTGTCTCTGCCAAGAGTCGCAACATGAGCCGTGAAGCGGTCGTGCCGTTCATTCAGACGGACGTAGCACTAAACCAAGGCAACTCGGGCGGGCCTTTATTTAACCAAAAAGGCGAAGTGGTTGGCATTAACTCGCTGATTTTTAGTCGCACTGGCGGACACATGGGGCTGTCTTTTTCTATTCCCATTGACACCGCCATGGACATCTATGAGCAGATTCGCACGACAGGGCGTGTCTCTCGGGTCTATCTGGGCGTGGTGTTGCAGGACATTGACCGCAATCTGGCGGAAGCTTATCGCCTTGACAGACCGCAAGGGGCCCTGATTACTCGCACCAGTCCTGACTCCCCTGCCGATAAGGTGGGGCTAAAAGCAGGCGATGTGGTGCTTGATTTTAATGGGCAAAGTATCGGGCGAGCGTCTGATTTGTTAAATCTCATCAACCGTGCCAAGGTGGGTGATAAATTTGAGCTGACCTACCTACGAGCAGGCAAACAGCACCGTGCCAGTGGGCAGTTTGCCGAGACGAGCGATGTCTCTACCAGTCAAAACGCCAGTGATGGTGTCAGATTGGGCTTACGCCTAAAAGAGCTGTCAGGGCGTGAAGCTCGCATGATTCAGGAGTTTGGCGTGGCAGGTGGCGTGGTCATCAGCTCGGTGGATGTCACAGGACTGGCAGGGCAGGCGGGGCTCATGGCAGGGGACATCATCGTCAATCTCAATCATCTGCCAACCGCAGGCATTGGCGAGTTTGAAAAGGCGTTAAAGAGCCTGCCAAAAAAAGGCGTGGTTACCATTGGTATCATTCGTGATGGCAACCCTGCGATTTTGGGGCTTAGGGTTGAATAGGGCTAAATAAGGGTGTGTTTGTCGCACCCTTTTTGGTGGTTAAGATTTGCAGTATTTGGTGCGAAGTTTTTGATAAAGCTCATAAGGTGGAGACTCGCCAGCCAAAGGTTCAAAATCGCCCATTTGCCACGCTTTAAAGTCTTTTGAATGGACGGTGGTTTTTTCAAGTTGGCTGTCATCGCCAAACTCGCCCCAACCATACAAATCTAGTTGCACACTAGCTTTTGGGTTGCCACAGTCAAATGTGATAAAGCCTTTATTGACGTATTTTTCCCACGTCTCAATGTATACGGTGCGTTTTTTGCCCTGTCTTTTTTCTAATTTGGCAAACCAACGGGTGCTATATGGCTCATCAAGCTCTTGGTTGTAAATAAACACAACTTTGGTGTTGGGTCTGTATTTGACTGTCTTCGGTTTGGGCGTTGGCAATACTGGGCAAAAGCAGGGCAAACGATGTGGCAAGTAACAAGGCTTTTGTTTTCATAAATGTCCTTAACATGAAATGATTCAAAATAACAACATCCACAGGGTTGTGTTTTATTATAAACTGACAAAAATAATTAAATCAATCATTATCCATCAGTGTCATGCCCATTGCTTTTTATTTATTTTTTTATTGATTTTTTAAAAATAATTTTAAAAAATCAATAAAAAAATAATTTATCCAAGATGGTTCAAAGATCACGGTGAAAGTGCTAAACTAAGCCATTTGATACAAAATGACAAATTAGATGTTTTATGGCAACTTATGATGAGATGAAGGCAAGACTACAAGGCTCGATGATGGTAGGTATATCCATTCTGTTTTTTATCAAAACCTAGCAAATGCTTTTTATAGAGCTTGCTTTATCATACTTTTCCATATGGCCAAAACCACGATATTCATTGTGGTATTTGTGCAAAACATCACCTGTAATACATAGTGTTTCACTGATGAAAAATTTATCATCTTTTAGTCTTTTTGTTTGGATTTTATCATTTAATAATTTTTTAGAGTCAATTAAATAATATTTTTCGTTTTGATGAATAAACTCTATTTCTTCAAAAGAAACTACCAGTTTTCCTGACATTTTTTGAGCATCATCAAGAGCATGGTTTTTCTGATTGTTGTAACTTTTCTTATTAAAATCTGTCGGCGACTGAGAGCAGCCAACCATAGAAAATAAGAATATAAAAACAGTTAAAATTTTGGTAGTAGTCTAAAAAGTATGCCAAACTAGGTTTTCCGTTCGCCCTGAGCCTGCCTACGGGTAGAAAAACCGTTAGGTTTCCCAAGCTCGCCACGAACTGTTTTCTTTGTAGCATACTTTTTGAACCAGAGCCAAAATTTTCAAGATTTTCTCCATGTACAGCCAGCAAAATTGAATTTTGCTACGGAAACCGTCGTACTTTTTCATTTTGTAGAGTGTATAAAGTCATCAATAGGTACACCCAACCAACTTGATATTTACCACGCCCCTACGTCCACACATCATTGTGTTTGTAGTAATTTTAAAGTTTCTTGAGTGTAGCTTAATCAACATTCTTGATAAACGCATTTTATCAAGAATTACAAATTAAGTGAACAGTTATTCTTTTAATTTGTAATTTTCATTATATCATAATAACTTTAAAAAAGAACAATGCCATCCATTGCTAAAAGTAACCCATTCATCACAAATTTATTGATTTATTATTTTAATTTATATTTAAAAAATACTTTAAAATTCCAATAAATACAATAATTTTAATTTAAGCATTTTAAAACACCCAGTAAAATGTTAAACTAAGCCATTTGATGCAAAATGACAAATCAGGTGTTTTATGGCAACTTATGATGAGATGAAGGCAAGACTACAAGGCTCGATGACGGCACTGATCACGCCCATGACGGCAGACGGTACGGTGGATTATGATGCATTGACTCGCCTGATTGAGTGGCAGATTGAGTCTGGCACGCACGCTTTGGTGGCGGTGGGGACGACTGGCGAATCAGCCACCCTATCAATGAAAGAGCATGGCGATGTCATTGAATTTTTTGTCAAACAAGTGGCAGGTCGCATTCCTGTGATTGCAGGAACAGGGGCGAACAACACCGCCGAAGCCATCGAGCTTACCGCCCACGCTAAGGCAGTGGGGGCGGATTTTGCCTTGCTTGTCGTGCCATATTACAATAAGCCCACCCAAGAGGGCATGTATCAGCATTATAAGACCATTGCCGAGGCGGTGGACATTCCCCAAATTCTCTATAACGTCCCAGGGCGGACGGTCGTAGATATGGCGGAGGATACCGTAGCACGCCTTGCCGATATTCCCAATATTGTCGCCATCAAAGATGCCACGGGCGATTTGGAGCGTGGTAAGTTGCTCATCGAGCGTGTGGGCGAGCGTCTTGTGGTCTTATCAGGCGATGACCCAACCGCCATTGAGCTTGTCAAATTGGGGGCAAAGGGCAACATTTCTGTTACGTCCAACATCGCTCCAAAAGCCATGAGCGAGATTTTTAGCTTAGCTTTGGCAGGTAAGTTTGATGAAGCAAGTACCATCAACCAAGGCATTGAGCATTTGCACAAAGAGCTGTTTTGTGAATCTAGCCCCCAACCTGCCAAATATGCCCTGCACAAGATGGGCATGATTGACACGGGCATTCGCTTGCCTTTGGTGTGGCTGTCAGCAGACAATCAACCCATCATTGACCAGGCACTACAAAAAGCCAAATTGATTTAACAGTAAGAATAAGTGAGAATAACATGACAGTGCTAAAAACAACGCTAAAATTAACCGCCCTTGCCATGATGAGTTTGGTGCTACTGACGGGCTGTCAAAGCATCAAAGGTGTGCTGGGCAAGCGTGATAACGGCAGTCTGGACTATGTCCACGCCACCAAGCTAGACCCCATCCGCCTGCCCGCCAACCAAGCGTCCGCCCCATTTATCCCCCTATATGATGTGCCAGAGGTGGCAGGCGAGATTGCTCCATCGACCAACGAGTCGGGCAAGCAGTACGAGCTACCTAGACCACCACAGGTGAGATGATGGTTTGGCACGAGCGTTGTTGTTCGTGTCTTTTTGTTTTATAAATCTTATCATGTAAATTTATTGTGTAAACCGCCACAAAACGGAGAGACCCATGCAAAAGCAAGCCCTAATTTATACTGGCAAAGCCAAATCTGTCTATGAAACGGACAATCCTGATTATCTGATTTTGCATTTTCGTAACGATGCATCCGCCTTTAATGGCGAGAAAATCGCTCAGCTTGACCGCAAAGGCAGAGTGAACAACCGCTTTAATAGCTTTATCATGAGCAAACTGGCAGACGCTGGCATCGAGACGCATTTTGAGCGTGAACTGTCAGATGATGAAGTACTGGTCAAACGCCTAAAAATGATACCCGTAGAATGCGTGGTGCGTAACTATGCAGCTGGCGGTATTGCCAAGCGTTTGGGGCTTGCTGAGGGCTTGCCACTTATGCCACCGACCTTTGAGCTGTTTTATAAAGATGACAAATTGGGCGACCCCATGCTCGCCCCAAGCACCGCCATTGCCTTAGGTTATGCCACCGCAGACGAGTTGGAGCAGATGAGTGTGCTGACTCACAAGGTCAATGACGTGCTAAGTCAGATTTTTGATGAAGCGGGTCTTATGCTGGTGGATTTTAAATTAGAATTTGGACTGTTTCATGGGCGTGTGGTGTTAGGCGATGAGTTCTCGCCAGATGGCTGTCGCTTGTGGGATAAAGAAACCAAGAAAAAACTCGACAAAGACCGTTTCCGTCAAGGCTTGGGCGATGTCGTTGAAGGTTATGAAGAAGTGGCAAGACGTATTGGTGTACCGCTTGATTGATGGGTGTGAGCAAGGGCGGTTATCGCCCTTGTTTTTTATGATATTTACCCCAATTTGCACCAATACTAAATTTTAAAGAAATTCATTTGTGGGGGCGTGCTTTCTACGTCCCTTTAATATTGATGTTTATGGGTGTGTCCAGCATGCCCAAAGCCTGTGATGACATTGAGCTTGTTAGGTATGATTGGGTGGATTTGGCTTTTATGCGCTTTATTTCTTGTATTCAAAACGTGGCATGAGTCCATCATGCCCCTACACGCCTACTCAAAATACCACCATCCAAATCCTGCCCAATCTACCCCAATCTACCCCAACGATTGACGATGCAGTACACATCTGTTAATATCCATGTTATTTGTAAGGAAAAACATGGACACCCTACGCCCCACCGACCTAAAAACCATTTTGCATTCCAAACGTGCCAATCTGTACTATTTAGAGCATTGCCGAGTCATGCAAAAAGACGGGCGAGTGCTGTATCTCACCGAAAGCAAAAAAGAAAATCTCTACTACAATATCCCCATTGCCAACACCACCGTGATACTGCTTGGCACAGGCACGTCCATTACCCAGTCTGCGGTAAGGCTACTGGCAAGTGCAGGTGTGCTGATCGGCTTTTGTGGGGGCGGTGGCACGCCTTTGTTTATGGGAAGCGAGATTGAGTGGCTGACCCCACAATCAGAATACCGCCCCACCGAATACATTCAAGGCTGGCTGTCGTGGTGGTGGGACGATGACAAACGTCTGGCTATGGCAAAACGCTTGCAAATGGCTCGGCTTGATTTTATGAATGACGTGTGGGGGCGTGATAAGGAGTTGCGTGGGGCAGGCTTTGATAGTAAATCTGATGAAATCATCAGCTTACAAAATCATTACCGCACCCAAATTTTAGGGCAAAATAGTGTATCAGACTTGCTTACCCTAGAGGGGCGTATGACCAAAGAGTTGTATAAATTTGCCGTCAAACACACAGGCTATAAGGGATTTAGCCGTGATTATGACGGCGTGGACAAAGCCAATCAGTTTTTAAATCACGGCAACTATTTGGCATACGGCTTGGGAGCGACCACCGCTTGGGTGCTCGGCATTGCCCACGGATTTGCCGTCATGCATGGCAAAACTCGGCGTGGGGCGTTGGTGTTTGATATTGCTGATATTGTCAAAGATACAATCATCTTACCGCTTGCCTTTATGTGTGCGTCTGATAATGCTCGTGAGCAGGAATTTCGTGAACTGTGCTTGTCTTATTTTACCGATTATCACGCCCTTGATGTGATGTTTGAAACGGTAAAGGGGCTTGCTCTAAACAAGGAATTTTAAATAAGGATTTTGCATGATTGTTACCTTTATTTCCCAGTGCCAGAAAAAAGCCATAAAACGCACTCGCAAGATTTTGGACGCTTTTGCGGGTCGCATTGGCGATAACGTTTGGCAAACCAACATCACCGAGATTGGTCTAAAAACGGTGTACGAGCTATTAAAATCCACCGCCAGCAAATCAACCGCAGTCGCTTGCCACCGTATTGCCACTCGCCACCGCACCGAGCTTGTGTGGGTGGTGGGGAATAAATCCAAATTTAACACCGCAGGGGGCGTAGCCGCGAATCGTACCAGACGTTCTATTTTGCACCATGATTGGGAGAATAACTGGCAGTTTTTGGACGGCATTGGCATCATCGCCACATTGGCAGGGCTGCTCCATGACATCGGCAAATCCACGATAGGCTTTCAAAATAAACTCTTTGCCACCACCAATATCTCCGACCTCTACCGTCACGAATGGGTGTCGTTAAAACTCATCGTCTGGCTGGTGGGCGACTGCACTACCGACCAAGCAGTATTTGAACGCCTTGCTCATGTTGATGAGTATCTGGCAGATAAGGCATTGCCGACTTTGTCCGATTTTGGCACGCCAGATAAAGCAGATATGGGCAAGCTCCCCCCTTTAACCAAATGGATTATTTGGCTTGTGGTAACACATCATCGCCTGCCACCCGCACACGCTTATTATTTTAAAAAGCCCGAGGCGTATAGCACGCCAGAGTGTTTATCAAGAGATGTACAAAGTTATTTGGCAAGTCTAGAAGCCATGGAGCGTTGGGTGTTTAATAAGGGCAATAAGGCGGACGACTTTTTTAACTTTAAACAGTTTATTTTGCACAACAAACTGTGGCAAAAACAGCTCAAACGCTACGCCACAAAAGCCCAAAATTCGCCCTATCTGCAAACCCTTATCAAGCAATATCCCCAAGCGGTATCCGACCCATTTTTACTGCATTTATCACGGCTATCACTCATGATGGCTGACCATAATTATTCTGGTTTAAAAAAAGATGATAAAAAACGGCATCAAGGAAAATTTGACCCAAGCCTTATTGCCAATACCATTAAAATTAATGACAAAAACCAAACCAAACAAACACAAATCAAACAAACATTAGACGAGCATTTATTGGGCGTGGCACAATTTAGTGCTCAATTTGTGCGGATTTTGCCAACGTTGCATGAAAATTTGCCAGCCCTACAAAACCACAATCCTTTATTGCAAAATACCGATACGGACGGATTTTTGTGGCAAAATACCGCCTTTAAAACCGCTTTAAAACACCGTGAAGCGACCGATACACACGGCTTTTTTGGGATAAATATGGCAAGCACAGGCAAAGGCAAAACACTTGCCAATGCTCGTATCATGTACGCCTTGACCGACCCTAATAAGGGGGCAAGGCTTACTGTGGCGTTAGGCCTTCGTGTTTTGACCTTACAAACAGGGCAAAGCCTACGCCAAAAACTGGCTTTGACGGATAAAGAGCTTGCCGTATTGGTGGGTGGTCTTGCCCAAAAACAGCTTTTTGAGTTGCAAAACAGCGACAATGACACCGAGATAGGCTCGGATACAGGCAGTGAGTCCGTCCAAAGATTGCTGGATGAATTTGTGGATAGCGACATTCACACGGATTTGGGCGAGCTAAATCTTGGCACGCTCGTAGAGAGCGACCACGCCAAGCGCCTGATAGCCTCCCCTGTGGCAGTCTGCACCATAGACCACCTAATGCAAGCCAGCGAGTGCAAGCGTGGTGGGCGGTATATCGTACCGATGTTACGGCTGTTTAGTAGTGATGTGATTTTTGATGAGCCTGATGATTTTGACCAAAACGACCTGCCTGCCTTGTCTCGCCTTGTGCATTTGGCAGGAATGTTTGGCTCTCGGGTGATGTTGTCGTCTGCGACATTACCCCCTGATTTGGTGGCAGGGCTGTTTAAGGCGTATCAGAGCGGACGTATGATTTATAACGCTAATTTTGGCAAACCTGCCCCAAAAGTGGTGTGTGCGTGGTTTGATGAAAATGTGAGCAAAGCGGTACAAGTGGCAGATGATTTTGATGCTCATCATGAGCAGTTTATCAGGGGGCGTGTCAAGCATTTAAATGACAATGCTGTGCGTCATTGGGGCGAGATTTTGCTGATTGATGAGATGGATAATGAAGACGATGACAAGCTTTATAAAGACATGGCAAGCGTGCTGTTTGACAAAGCCCAAGCCTTGCACGACTTACATCACACCCAAATTCATGGTAAGACGGTAAGTATTGGGCTTATTCGCATGGCAAACATCAATCCACTCATCGGTATCGCCAAAGCCATGCACGAGACGGGCGACATGGCAGGGTTTGACGGTTGTCAATTTTATTTGGCGTGCTATCATGCCAGACAAGTGTTTATTTTGCGAAATCAGCTGGAAGTGCGACTTGATAAACTCCTAAATCGCCATGACCCAAAGGCTCTTGCCAACAATCCTGATATTATAGACAACCTTGCCAAGCACCCCGACAAAACGCACCATATCTTTATGGTACTTGCCACGCCTGTGGCGGAAGTGGGGCGAGACCATGATTATGATTGGGCGATGATTGAGCCAAGCTCCATGCGGTCTATCATACAAACAGCAGGGCGAGTGTGGCGACATCGTACTGACAAGGTGGCTTTCGCTCCTAATATTGCCATTTGGGATAAGAATATCAGAACATTAAAGGATAAAGACATCGCCTTTTGCCACCCTGGATTTGAAAGCCAAGCCTTCCCCCTTGCCACGCACCAAGTGAGCAAACTTATCAAACAGGCAGATTATGAACGCATTTCATCGGTCGCTCGGATTAGCAAATCCGCTACGCCAGAACCCAAAAAGAATCTGGCGGATTTAGAACACGCCGTCATGCAGGATTTGATGAACAATGATGACATCAATGTGGTCAATGCTTATTATGAGCCAGATACCGCCAACCGTCTGCACGTTCATTTGTCTTGTCTGACACCATTTCGCCAAAGTCAAAAGCAGACAGATTTTATCGTCAATCCGCTTGATAACACCCTAAACATCTCGTCCTATGACAGCGTAGAGATGCACGGTGTGGCGAACGCCAAAACAACCCATGAGATTATCCCAAAGGCGATAACGTGCCAAAATCCCAATCTTGATACATGGCTGACCGCCAATCTATCGGACGAGCTTGCCAAACTTAGGGAACATTATCCAGACACGTCTGTCAATATGCTCATCATTCGCTTTTGCGTGCTGACCATTCGTGATGATTATCATGACGGCTATTATTTTGATGAGCGGTTTGGGGTGTATGAGCGGTAACGTGGTAAATACAGCTAACAAAATTGAATTTTGCCACGGAAACCGTTCGCCACAAGCTTGCCTGCGGGTCGGTTTCCGTTATGGTTCGACAAGCTCACCACGAACGAAAAACCGTAGCACTTTTCATTTTGTAGAGTGTAAGTCATCTATGCGATGTGGAATGTGTATTTAACATACATAATTTTCTAAGTCATCTTTGTGATGAACTTTATATTATACTTCATTTATTTTACAAATATAATGGTTGAAATCAATTTTTAAATATGCTTTAATACCCTAAAAATAACAAGGAAATCCCATGACAGCACCGACCCCAAACACCAATTTGACAACCGATGATATCAAGCGAGCGATTGATGAGTTTTTGCTCGCTCAATTTCACAAAAAAGCCGACAAAGAGCTAAAACAGCTTGCCAAAGCCACAGAAGCAGGCGAACCCACCAGAATCGCCCAAGCCCAAGAAGCACTTGCCCCCATACAAGCCAAATACCAAAAACAAACATGGCTTAGCGATGCCAAAAAAATGGCAACTCAGCTAAAATTTGGCACGCACATCTCAAAAGGCGTACACCCCGATGCCAAAGGCGACAACATCACCGCCAACGCCACGCCCTGCCCATTTGTCGGCACGCACACCCTTGATACACCAAGTCTTGATGCCAACGGCAACGCTGCTGCCCTGCCACTGGCGAGCTTTTTTGATTGGCAAGTGGGTGACATCAAAATCAGACAGCTTATCACCGACAAACACCCTGCCTTGGTGGGGGCATTTCATGATGACGTGGCGGTTTGTGATGACTATCGGCAGATTTTTTATGACACGCTCACAGGCAAAAAGGACGTACCAACCACGCACGAACGCAACAAACAGCTTTTTTGGGCGTTGCCTGATGATGAATATCATCTTATCATACCGCTGTTTGCGTCTGCTCTTAGTCATGATGTTTTTCATAAAATCAATCACTTACGCTATTCAGACACCAACAAACAAGCCCGAGACAACCGTTTTAAGGGCAAAGAGACAACCGCTTATGTGTCGGTTGTGGATTTGGCAACGATACAGCTTGGTGGTACAAAGCCCCAAAACATCTCTCAACTTGTCAGCCGTCAAGGGGGCAAAACCTATCTTTTACCGTCCTACCCACCCACCTTTACAGGCAGTAGCGATTTGTCTTTTGCTAAGACAGCCAAGACGATTTTTGGCAAGTCGCTAGCCTATGTGGTCAAAGATGATATGGACGAGCTTTTTAAACTGCTTGTTCGTGTTAATAAAAACCACAAAAACACCATAGACGTTCGCACCGCTCGTGATGACATTTTGCAAAATATTATCTTAAGCGTACTACAAGTCGCCCATGCTATCCGTCAGAAAGAAGCAGGCTGGTCAAAGGTTTATAAACTTGCCTTGCACCAAAAATACTGGCTAGACCCAAAGCGTGGCGAGCTTGATGGCGAAGACAAATTTAAAAGAAATCATGAGAGCAAAAACTGGCAAAACGATGTACAAAAAGATTTTGCTCATTGGATTCAAAACGAGCTTGAAAAACGCTTGGCTTATTATCAGCAAGAGCAAAAAAAGAAAAATAAGCAAGCGGTAGAGCTAGAATTTGGACGGGCGGAGTTTGAGCATTGGCAAAAAGAATTTAAAGACACCTTTAACGCAAATTTGCGTTTGGGGCAAGGAGTATTGACATGAGTTTTATTTATCCACAGCATTCGCTGGTCGGCTATGTTCGCCTTGACCGTCTCAAAATCATCAATGCAAATGCCGTCTCCGCCCCCTTGACTTATGGCTTTCCTGCCTTGACAGGATTTGTTGCGGCAACGCACAGCCTAAGCCGTAAAGTATCAAGCCTTATGGGTTTTGAAAATATTCGCTTGGACGGTGTGCTGGTGGCGTGTTTTGATTGCCAAGTTCAAACTTACCAAGAAGGCTACAAAGACAAAACCTTCGCCCAAACTCGCAACCCCATTTTAAAATCAGGCAAAACCGCCCCAATCATCGAAGAAGGGCGTTGTCATCTCACCATCTCTTTACTCATCGGTGTGTATAAAGACAGCGTTCAGGATTTGACCGAAGATGAAGCAAATCAGCTCACCCAAAACGTGCAAGAATTTGCCCTATCCCAACGCTGGGCAGGCGGCAGTCTAACAGGCATGAGTGGCGTGCATTTTGTCAAAAAAGACGACATCGATGAGCAAAAATCTCGCCTATGTCCTGCCTTTATCATCACGTCCGCCCATGATGAGCTTGATGAGATTACCCAAGAATTACAAGAAAAAAATCCCAATGCCACCGCCCTAGATGCACTCATTGAGACGGCGGTGTTGCACCACACACCGCCCACGGATAGCCAGTCTGAGTGGACGACTCATTCGGTCAAAAAACAACGTGGCTGGCTTGTGCCTATGCCTGTGGGTTTTGTTGGTATCTCGGACAAATACAACAAGGGGCAGATGAGCCACGCTCGCTCGGACGAGTACCCTGCTCAGTTTGTGGAAGCGGTATATTCGCTTGGCAAGTGGCGATTTGCCAATCGCATAGATGACTTAGATTCTGCGTTGTGGTATGGCGATTATGATAACACTTGTGATTTATATGTGATTAAGCATTCTAAATATTTGTAATTTTAACCTTTAACCAACTTTAACCCAATAAAGGAAATTGTCATGACCCTAAAAACCCCTTCCGTGCTTGCTTTTGAACGCAAACTTGACATCTCGGACGCAACCTTTTGGCAAACCAATGGTAAAGACAAAATGCCTGTACTTGTCCAAGAAAAGTCCGTGCGTGGCACAATCAGCAATCGTCTAAAAAACGCCATTGCCAGCGACCCTGCCAAGCTGGACTCCGAAATCCAAAAGGCAAATTTGCAAACCGTGGATGCAAGTTTTTTGGACGAATCGTGCGACACGCTCATCACTCGCTTTACGGTCAAGGTACTGCCCTTTGACGGCAAAGCCAACGTCTGCAACGAACAAGCCTACCAAAACGCCCTGCTTGATGTGGTGCAAGCCTACAAAGACGAACACGGATTTGATGAGCTTGCCAGACGCTATGCCTACAACATCGCCAACGCTCGCTTTTTGTGGCGAAACCGCATGGGGGCAGAATCGGTGTCAGTGGTGGTAACGCTTGGCGATGAGTCGGTGAAATTTGCCAACGCTCGTGAATTGTCGCTCAACAATTTTGATTATCAAGATGACAAATTGGCTCGTTTGGCAAGCTGGATAAAAGGCGGACTCATGGGCGATAAATTCACCATTTTGACGGTGGAAGCTTATGCCAAAGTCGGATTTGGACAAGAAGTGTATCCGTCCCAAGAGCTGATTTTGGATACAGGCAGTAAAAAAAGCAAGGTGCTTTATCGTGTGGGCGACACGAGCCAAAACCGTGCTGGTATGCACTCACAAAAGGTCAGTAACGCCATTCGTACGATTGATGATTGGTATCCAAATGCCGAGTTTCCTGTGGCGACCGAGCCTTATGGAGCGGTTACCACCCTTGGCACGGCATTTCGTCAGCCCAAAGAAAAGCAGGACTTTTATAGCTTGTTTGACGGTTGGATTAAAGACGGCAAAATCCCAAGCGACAACGAGCAACACTACGTCATGGGCGTATTAATTCGTGGTGGCGTGTTTGGCGAAAGCGGTAAGGAATGAGCATGGTTTATCAAGAAATTACCCTAATCCCAAACGATGACATACCGCCCTATGCGATATGGAGTAAGCTCTACAACCAGCTTCATATCGCTCTTGCGGACGTGGCAAATGGGCATGGCATCAATACCATTGGCGTAGCATTCCCTGATTATCGCTACAGCGAGCAGCACGACAAAGGCATGCTCGGCAGTCGCTTGCGGATGTTTGCCCCAAGTCGTGATGAGCTTGATAAGCTCGATTTACCCCTACGCCTCTCTCGCCTGTCTGATTATGTGCATATCAAAGCGATAGCGGACGTTGGCGAGCGAGCGACAGGCTATGTGGTGGTGGAGCGTTATCGCCATTATGACTTGGGCAAGCAGGTGGAGCGGTTTGCTGATTTTAAAAATTTGACAGTGGAGCAGGCGCTGGAGCATTGCCTTGCCCACAAGAAAAAAGCCAAAAATTACCCCTTTGTCCGCCTAAAAAGTGAGACCAACCAACGGCAGTATCATCTGCATATCCGCCAATATACGGTCGCCAAGCCACAAACGGGGGTGTTTAACACCTATGGCATTACCAACATTAATGACGAGACCAAGGCAAGCGTTCCGCATTGGTGATTGGGGTTGGTTGTGCTAAAATAAAGGGCATGATACAGGTTTACACCCTTTATTTTTTGACTATTTAAAAACTTGATAAAAATCAAACATTTATAAACAGGCGAAAAAACATTGGGTAAACGCCCAAAATATGGCTGTAAGCCTTGATATAAGTGGGTTTTATGTTGTATAATTCTTATTCCACATCGCATAGATGACTTAGAAATTCGTCCATGACCCAGCCGATGCCTTCAAGAAATTCCACATCGCATAGATGACTTAGAAATCTAAATAAGTGCCGTCTGGTCGTCTCGTCTTATTCCACATCGCATAGATGACTTAGAAAGCTTTAATAATTCTAATTCAAGAATTAATTCATATTCCACATCGCATAGATGACTTAGAAAGTCTGGTCGTCTTGATTTTTTAAGTTTATTTTATTCCACATCGCATAGATGACTTAGAAAATTTGGGGCGATATATGCCCCAAATTTGTTTGATTCCACATCGCATAGATGACTTAGAAAACTCTCATAAAGTTGTAACGTTTGTTTCTCAAATTCCACATCGCATAGATGACTTAGAAATTAGACCCCGACATATTCCCGCTTTATAAGTCATTCCACATCGCATAGATGACTTAGAAAAATCTTTGGGTCTGCCATAACTGCCACTCTCATATTCCACATCGCATAGATGACTTAGAAAATTCTACCACTCCACGAGTAGTGAGAACCGCAATTCCACATCGCATAGATGACTTAGAAAAATGACAGCTAGGGGCGAACAATTTACCCCAAATTCCACATCGCATAGATGACTTAGAAAAAAACCCGTCCCCGACGACCAACCATTACCCGATTCCACATCGCATAGATGACTTAGAAAAGAAAATGCGTACTGACAAGCACTTTCTGCTGATTCCACATCGCATAGATGACTTAGAAAGAACCATCATTGCCAGTAGTTGCCCCAGTTAAATTCCACATCGCATAGATGACTTAGAAACAACTTAACAAATAGAGATTTACATTTATTATTATTCCACATCGCATAGATGACTTAGAAAGTCTGTGGTTAGTTTTTGGCATACGAACATTTATTCCACATCGCATAGATGACTTAGAAAATTAGACGGATTAGGGCTAGGCACAGGCTTTGATTCCACATCGCATAGATGACTTAGAAAAACGGAGTTCATACCCGCTTTGTTACCGCTAAATTCCACATCGCATAGATGACTTAGAAAACTTAAAGACCTTAGCAGTGGCATAAACTGTAATTCCACATCGCATAGATGACTTAGAAATGTAGGACTGCTAGGAGATGATTCCACATCGCATAGATGACTTAGAAATAGTGATAATCCTGCACCCAGTGACAACCCTAATTCCACATCGCATAGATGACTTAGAAAATTAAAGGATCAGATATTATGCTTAAAAATTAATTCCACATCGCATAGATGACTTAGAAATAGTGATAATCCTGCACCCAGTGACAACCCTAATTCCACATCGCATAGATGACTTAGAAATGTAGGACTGCTAGGAGATGGGCTAGGAGATGATTCCACATCGCATAGATGACTTAGAAACAAGCCCCGAAACACAGCCAAAGCCTGTGCCTATTCCACATCGCATAGATGACTTAGAAATAGCACAAATGCAAATTAACCGCCTAAAAAACATTCCACATCGCATAGATGACTTAGAAAAAAAAGCCCCCTACATCGTTACAATGCCAACCATTCCACATCGCATAGATGACTTAGAAATTGAACGCTTTGCAGAACAAGAAAACAGAAGCATTCCACATCGCATAGATGACTTAGAAAATTTGCACAGGGCTTGGCGGTGGTTTTAAAAAATTCCACATCGCATAGATGACTTAGAAAACCTGAGGTTAATCCCATTGGGACAGAGAATCATTCCACATCGCATAGATGACTTAGAAACAAAACCCGTACCCGACGACCAACCATTACCAGAATTCCACATCGCATAGATAACTTAGAAATTTGGTAGTAGCCTAAAAAGTATGCCAAACTAGTTTTCCGTTCGCCCTGAGCCTGCCTGCGGGTAGGAAAACCGTTAGGTTTCCCAAGATCGCCACGAACTGTTTTCTTTGTAGCATACTTTTTGAACCAGAGCCTTATTTTTTACCTCTTAAACATACAATCCAACCGCAACAAATGAAAAGATGTTCATCATTACTGATAATATTGTTACCACACAAATAAAAAAGTAACCATGAACACCTACAAACATCTTAGCATAAATGAACGAGAAAAGATAATGTTAATGCTTGCACAAGGCATAAAGCCCAGTAAAATCGCAAGCATGTTAGGACGTTCTTGCTCAACAATTTCAAGAGAAATATCAAGAAATTGTAAGTTAAACCAAGCGTATAGCGCTAACACGGCTCAGATAAACTATGATAAAAAACGTCAAGCATGCAAACTTAAGTTTAAATTAGATGACAAAGAGTTATATCAGTTGGTGCATGATAAGTTTATGAGTCACAGGTGGTCTCCAGAGCAAATCAGCAATCGTCTTAGGCTTGAGAATACAAAACACCAAATAAGTGCCAATACAATTTATCGAGCCATTTATCATGGATGGTTTGATGAAGGTGGCAGATTGGCACGTCGTAAGCTACGCCATAAAGGTAAGACAAGACATGCTAAGACTCATGATGAAAAGCGTGGTAAAATTAAGATCAGTCATGAATTATCAGAACGTCCAAAGATGGCTGATTTAAGAGAGCGGACAGGTGACATAGAGGCGGATACTGTCTTAGGTATCTCTGGTGGTCATTGTCTACTCACCTTAGTAGATAGAAAAAGCCGTTATCTGTGGTGCAGAAGATTACCTGCCAAGAGGGCAGAACATGTACAAACTGCAATGATTGATTTATTAAAGGATGTAAAAGTCCATACAATTACCCCTGATAGAGGCAAAGAGTTTGCTTATCATGAAAAAATCAGTCAGCAGTTAAATGTAGAGTTTTACTTTCCCCCACCAAGACACCCTTGGGATAGGGGAAGCAATGAAAATACCAATGGACTGCTTAGAGAATATTTCCCTAAGCATCAAGATTTAAGCAAGTGGCATGAAAGCGATATTATCAGTAAAGTAAATGAACCCAATCATAGACCCAAAAAGTGTTTAAACTGGAAAACACCTTATGAGGTTTATTTTGATGAAGTGTTGCAGTTGGTTTGATAATTCAAGATGAAAAATGACTATCCGACCACTTAATTTTAAAAAATTACACCCAACAAACTCGATGTTTACCACGAGTTTGTAAAGGTATGCTAGCCTTGTAGGGTGCATACCACACCGCCCAAACCCACGCCCATTCATTGCATTTTTCAGATAATCACGCTACAATCATCATACTGCCAGTCCCAAAATCAAGCATAAGTCCAAACCCAAACCGCCATGAAAAAATTCTACCTAATCCGCCACGCCCAATCCGAATCCAACGCAGGACACGCCATTCGTCCAAACCATAAGATTGCCATTACCAAGCTCGGGCAAAACCAAGCGACAGACGTGGCGGACTGGCTCATCACGCATATCCCCACGCCTGATAAGGTTTTTGTGTCGTCCTATATCCGCACACACCAGACGGCACAGCCTTATTTGGATAGGACGGGCATGACCCCTATACAGATTGATGATTTAAGAGAGTTTAATTACCTAGATTATGAGCATATCAAGGATTTGACATTGCCCCAAATCGTCAAAATGGCGGACGACTACTGGGCAAATAATGACAAAACCCACACCGACAGCCCCACAACCGATAATTTTGCGAACCTTGCAGAGCGTGTCAAGGCGGTGCGTGATGCGTTTGATGCCTTGCCAGACGGCACTTATGTAGTCTTTACGCATGGTATGTGGCTAGGTATGCTCATGTGGCAATTGATGCTTGGCTATCATGGGGGCGAGTGTCCACGCCTGTTTAATATGATAAAATTTAGAGAATTTGAGCTTGCCGTCCGCCCCAAAAACTGTGAAGTTTATCTGATGATAAGCGATGACGGACACAGCACAATAAGCAAGGTGAGAGTTAGGGGTGATGATTGATGTTGAATTTGTAAGAAAATACTGACAAAACTTTGCGATTTTTGCGTATTTTCTTATGGTTGCCGTTTTGGCATAATACACTCATCAGCAAGGAGAGGGTACACGGACATACCAACACGGATGAACGCTGATATTATGGATAGAAGTTATGGACACACGGAGTAACATCTCCTATACAGCAAAACCGCAAATGTTTATTTGCGGTTTTGCTGTTTTTTGGCTAAAAGTTATTTGGTTGGGTTGTCTTGGGGTTATCACCATGGCTTGTCTTGATAAATGGACTGATGATACACTCTACAAAATGAAAAAGTGCTACGGTTTTTCGTTCGTGGTGAGCTAAGTCGAACCATAACGGAAACTGACCCGCAGGCAAGCTTGTGGCAAAAGTTTTTCGTAGTAAAATTCAATTTTGTTAGCTTTACATATATAAATAGCGTTTCACGTGAAACATCATCGCCAAGCCAAACCTTTTAGCTGTGCTTTTTTGGGCAAAAAATGCTATAATAACCCACATTTTTCAAAGAATTAGGCGTATGCCAAAGGATTTTTATGAGCGAGCAACTTCCTACCAACAACTACAATGCCAGTAGTGTGCGAGTTTTGCGTGGACTAGAAGCGGTGCGAGTCCGCCCTGGTATGTACATTGGCGACACCGATGACGGCTCAGGGCTACATCACATGGTGTTTGAGGTGGTGGATAACGCCATTGACGAGGCACTCGCTGGGCATTGCGATGAAGTGCTGGTTACCATTCATGCCGATGAGTCGGTGTCGGTGTCGGACAACGGACGAGGCATTCCTGTGGACATTCATCCCGAGGAGGGCGTGTCGGCAGCCGAGGTCATCATGACGGTGCTACACGCTGGCGGTAAATTTGACGACAACAACTACAAAGTCTCAGGCGGTCTGCATGGCGTGGGCGTGTCGGTGGTCAATGCGTTGTCTAAGAAACTTACGCTTACCATCTGGCGAGACGGCTATGCCCACACCCAAGACTACACGGATGGTGTGCCTGATTTTCCCCTAAAACGCCTTGACAAAACTGACAAAAAAGGCACCGAAGTTCGCTTTTATCCAAGCGATGAGATTTTTACGGGGACGATTTTTGATTATGACATTCTTGCCAAACGCTTGCGTGAACTCTCCTTTTTAAACTCAGGCGTGCGTATCGTCTTAACCGATGAGCGAGACGGCACACAACATATTTTTGAGCATAAAGGCGGACTTGGCGAATTTGTCGGCTACATCAATGACGGCAAACAAACCCTAAACGACATTTTTCATTTTACTGCCCAAAGTACCGACGGCATTGGCGTGGAAGTCGCCTTGCAGTGGTCGGACAGTTATAACGAAAAGGTGCTTTGCTTTACCAACAACATTCCCCAACGAGACGGTGGCACGCACTTATCAGGCTTTCGCTCGGCTCTGACTCGTTGTCTAAACGCCTATATGGACAGCGAAAACATCGGCAAAAAAGAAAAAGTGGCGGTAACGGGCGATGACGCTCGTGAGGGGCTTGTGGCGATTGTGTCGGTCAAAGTGCCAGACCCCAAATTTAGCTCACAGACCAAAGACAAGCTCGTATCCAGCGAAGTCAAATCCGCCGTTGAAACGGTCATGCACGAAAAGCTGTCCGAATTTTTATTAGAAAATCCAGCGTCTGCCAAATCAATCGCAGGTAAAATCCTAGACGCTGCCCGAGCAAGAGAAGCTGCCCGCAAAGCCCGTGAAATGACCCGCCGTAAGACCACGCTAGACATCGCAGGACTACCGGGTAAATTGGCGGACTGCCAAGAAAAAGACCCTGCCTTATCCGAGCTGTACCTTGTGGAAGGGGACAGTGCAGGCGGGTCTGCCAAGCAAGGACGTAGCCGAAAAACTCAAGCCATTTTGCCATTAAAGGGTAAAATCCTAAACGTGGAGCGAGCCCGTTTTGATAAAATGCTGTCATCTGCTGAAGTTGGCACGCTCATCACGGCACTCGGCACAGGCATTGGCAAGGATGAGTACAACCCCGACAAACTTCGCTATCACAAAATCATCATCATGACGGACGCTGACGTGGACGGCTCGCACATTCGCACGCTACTGCTCACGTTTTTTTTCCGTCAAACGCCAGAGCTTATCGAGCGTGGGCATATCTACATCGCCCAGCCCCCACTTTATAAGGTCAAAAAGGGTAAGCAGGAGCTGTATCTAAAAGACAATGACGCTCTAAAATCTTATCTACTCTCGTCCACGATTGACGACAATCAACTGTTTTTGAGCAAAGATACCCCCGCCATTCGTGGCGAGGCGTTGGAGAGTCTATTAAATGATTATAGCCTTGCTCAAAACACCAAAAACCGCCTAAGCCAAAAATATCCAGAGAGCCTGATTGACGCCCTAACCTTTGTGCCAAAGCTAGAAAATGAGATGCTAAAAGACAAAGTGGCGTTGCAGGCATGGGCGGACAAATTGCTAAACGTGCTAAATGACAAAGCAAGCGAGCTTTTGCCACAGGTGAGCCTAGAGGCTGTGGGCGGTGCGGACAATGAAACTACCCAAACATTTTTGCCAAAGATCACAATTTTTGTGCATAAACTGCCCCAGCATTATACGCTTGACCCCTTATTTGTCAATTCGGGCGAATATGCCAAATTATTAAAATTATCAGGTACTTGGAACACGCTACTGACCGATGAGAGCTTTATCAGACGGGGTGATAAAGATTTTGCGGTCAAAGATTTTGACCATTTGTGGGAGCAGTTTATGGCGGAGGCTCGCCGTGGACTTGCCATTCAGCGTTATAAGGGTTTGGGCGAGATGAATGCCGACCAGCTTTGGGAGACGACCATGGACCCCGAAAACCGCAATATGCTCAAAATCACAATAGAAGATGCCATTGAAGCTGACCGCCTGTTTAACTGCTTAATGGGCGATGAGGTTGAGCCAAGACGGGTGTTTATTGAAGAAAATGCGTTGAATGCGGATATTGATACGTGATAAAGATTATTAAAATTTGCTTGTTTTGATGTTTTTTAACAGTTGTTATTTTCAAAAACCGTAGGGGCGAATCACATTCGCCCTTTTGTAAAATCAGATTAAAAAAACAGGAGTTGTTATGAGAGTTTACTCTACATATGTTTCTAATGATGGCGGTGATTGGCTGTTTCATTATCATGATTCTGCCAACAATCATGAGCCAAAACCCCAAACCATGGCAAGATTTCAAAACGAATTGCCTGAGGTGCTTGCGTTATTGGACAAAGAAGACATCAAGTCCGAAGAAAAAGCCTTTGAATTATTCATGGAAAAAATGCTGACCGACAAGGATTTTTTGGACGATATTAGCATGGACATGCCCCAAGCAGACATTGACATGGATAACGCCTTAGAAGAGCTATTCAACAGCCACAACACCAAAACCGAAGACAAAGCCTACCAAAAGATAGACAAACTTTGTGATAAATACCCCCAAAGAATTGACTTTTTGTATAACGCCTACGAATTTGCCCCAGATTGGTTTGTAGACAAAGGATTTATGCGACTAAACATGGCGGTACTCATTGGGCTTAACGCCTTAGCACAGGCAGGATTTGATTGGCAAAAAGATGCGTTGGACTGGCTAAAACACCGCACAAGCGAGCAGGACAAAAAACCAAAATCACTCAACAAAAAATAAATGGTACTATGGGGCGGGCGTGCCTTTGGGCAATGTGATTCGCCCCGACACGCCTAAATTTTAAAATCATCTTAAATCCACAACATCAAAGGAAGCCCCCATGAACACCTACCGCCTAAAAATATCCTTAGTAGAACCGCATTATCCCATTAACGAGTTGCACCGCATTGTCGAAGTGTCGGGCAATATCCGTTTTGATGAATTACACCAAGAGATATTTCGCCTGTTTGAACGCCATGATGAACATCTTTGGCAGTTTTTTATCGCTCGGGGCAAAATGGACAGTTTTAATAAGCTGTTTAATGATTGCCATGAACACGTTCTACTGAACGGCAGTTGGCAGTTGGATGATGACTTATTTGTCAGCGAAAACAAAATCTACCCCACATCAACCATGCTAGATGAGCTAAATTTAGCCGAAAAAGAATACATTTATTATTGGTTTGATTTTGGTGATGATTGGCTGCATCGCATTCGCATTGAAAAAATCACCCAAAGCGATGACGCTGACAGCTACCGCTTTACCGTCATCAAAGCCGTGGGCGAGATGCCACCCCAATATGCCGATGAGTCTGACGAGTTTGCAGATACACCCTTTGACCCAAATAACATCAGCCCCGAGCTGGATTTTGAGCTGTCCTTGTTGTCCGCCATGATGCTTATCGTGGGCGACCCGACCAATCCCACCCGCTTTGGTGATTTGGTGGAAGCAGGCATTGCCGATGAGATGCTAAAAAGAGAGCTTATCAAGCCTTGTGTGAGTCTCACGCACAGAGTACAACTGACCGCCAAGGGCGAGAGCGAGCTTGTGCGGGCGATGGAGATGCTTGGGATTTGATTTTGGTTTTGATATTTGGTATTTCACATAGGAATACACCATGACAACCACACCGTTTGCCATCGACTGGCACACCCTGATAGACCCCAAACTTGACGACTTTATCGCCACAGGCACCATGGTGCTTGATGATGTCTTTCATGCCACCGACTTGACTGCCTTACAAGCTGAGAGCGGATTTATAGATTACAGGCAAGCTCATCTGACCCACGGCGAGCGAGAGAGTGCCATTCGTGGCGACAGCATTCGCTGGATTGATGAGTCCTGCCCTGTGGGGTCGGCGTACCTTGGGGCGATTGACGAGCTTGGGCGGTATTTTAACGCCACGCTGTACACAGGCATTCGCTCATCAGAAGCCCACTATGCTTGCTATCCGTCAGGCTTTGGCTACAAATGGCACTCGGATAACCCCAAAGGGCGAGACGAGCGGGTCATCTCTGCGGTGTTTTATTTAAATGATAACTGGACGGCGGACAATGGCGGTGCGATAACGGTGGTGGATAAAACGGGCGAGACTACCGGGCTTTTACCACAACTTAACCGCCTTGTGGTGTTTGATAGTAATTTGTTACACCAAGTGGAAATCACTCATCGTAGGCGGTTTTCGATTGCCACTTGGCTTCGGTGTGATGAGAGGTTGATATAATCACTTTGTAATTATTTGAAAAGATTTTACCATGATTTATATAATCATCGCTTTATTAATTTGGTCAAGTTCATTTACCGCAGGCAAATATGCCTATTCCATGTTTGACCCTGCAATGGCGATTGAACTTCGATTTATCATCGCAAGTTTGATTGTCTTACCTTTTTTTATCAAAACATATCCTTTGATAGAAAAACGCATTCGCACAAAACTGTGGGGCGTGTCTTTTTTGATGTTTCCTATTGGTATTTTTATGCAGTTTATGGGATTGTTTTACACTTCGGCAAGCAGTGCGGTAGTTGTGATTGGGACAGAGCCAATATTGGTATTATTATTGGGATTTTTATTATTTAAACAAAAAGTAGCGATTTATGATTGGCTGTTAAGTTTGATCGCTTTTATCGGCATTGGCTTATTGGTATTGGGTTCGCAAAATGACGGAGCGGTCAATTTGTTTGGACTTATATTGGTATTTTTAGCAGGGACTGGATTTGCATTAAGTTTGTATGTTGCTAAAGACATTATGAAACAACTAGATAATAAAGTCTATACTTCGGCAATATTGGTACAAGGAATGATTTTATGCTTGCCTTTATCATTATTTTTAATCAAAGATTGGCAAGTGAATTTTAATTGGCTTGGTTTATTTTCTATTATTTATCTGGGGCTGGGGTGTAGTTGGTTTGCCTATAAACTTTGGAATATTGGACTTAATAAAACGCCCGCCCACATTAGTGGCATGCTCATTAGTTTAGAACCTGTATTTGGGGTATTATTTGCTTTTTTATTTTTGGGCGAGCGAATGAGTTCAATGACCGCCTTGGGGAGCATGCTGGTGATTGGCTCAGCAATGCTTTCTACAGTGATTCCGATTTTAAAAGAAAGGAAAAACCACTCCTAAATTCATATTTTCATTTGTTAATTTTAAGAAACCCTCATGACACCCACCCTATCCCTTTCTACCGCCCTTTTAAAAGAGCCGTCCATTACCCCCCATGATTTTGACTGCCAAAATATCTTGGCAGAGTTTTTGGGCAAATTGGGCTTTGACTGTGAATTTTTGTATTTTGGCGACCCAAATGACAACGGCAGAAACGCCCAAATTAAAAACCTATACGCCAAGAAAAAAGGAAGCGACCCCACCGCCCCCCACCTATGCTTTGCAGGGCATACGGACGTTGTGCCTGTGGGCGATGAGAGCCTATGGACGTATTCGCCTTTTTCGGCGACTGTGGCTGACGGCTATCTGTGGGGGCGTGGGGCATCTGACATGAAAACCGCCATTGCCTGCTTTTGTGTGGCGTGCGATGAGTTTGTGAAGACCTGCCCCGACCACAAGGGCGATATTTCGCTACTTATCACCGCAGACGAAGAAGGCGTGGCGATTAACGGCACGCACAAGGTGGTATTGGAGCTTGCCAAACGGGGTGAGCGTATGGATTTTTGTCTGGTGGGCGAGCCGTCTAGCACGGCAACACTTGGCGATGTCATCAAAAACGGCAGACGTGGCTCACTAAACGCACGCCTGACCGTAACGGGCAAACAAGGACACATCGCCTATCCACATCTGGCGGTCAATCCCATGCACGAGCTTGCCCCCGCCCTTGCCGAGCTTGTGTCGTGTGAGTGGGACACGGGCAACGACTATTTTCCTGCCACCAGTATGCAAATCTCCAACATAAACGGCGGTACAGGGGCGACCAACGTCATACCCAATAGCGTGGAGGTGCTGTTTAACTTTCGCTTTTGCACCGAGAACACCGCCGAGAGCTTACAGGCAAAAACTCACGCCATTTTGGATAAGCATTTTGGGAGTTCAAAAGCAAATTATACGATTGAGTGGAATTTATCAGGCGAGCCGTTTTTGACCCCAAAAGGCGAGTTTGTGGATGCCGTGGTGTCCGCCATCAAGGACGTTACAGGCACGGACAGCAAGCTGTCCACCTCGGGGGGAACATCGGACGGGCGGTTTATCGCTCCGATTATGAATGCCCAAGTGGTAGAGCTTGGCGTATTAAATGACACCATTCATCAGATAGATGAAAAAGTGGCGGTCGATGATTTGGAGAAATTAACGCAAATTTATGGGAAAGTTTTGGAAAGGCTGATTGCGTAAGAAACCCATATAAAAAGGGCGAGTGATTCGCCCTTTTTGTTGTACTAATTTTCCCAATTTAAAAACCCACATCACTCAAATGACCAATGGCGGGCTTGCCAGTTGCCAAGAGCGTCTTTGGTTGAGTAGCCTTTGACATATGGCTTTACCGCACGCACGTTCACTTGATAATACACCCACACATTTGGCACATCTTTGTCCAAAATCGCTTCAAGCTCATGATACACCTTGGCGCGCTCTTCGGGGCTGTTGGCGGTGTAGGCGGTTTTTAGTAGGTTGTCATATTCGGCACTAGAATACGCCCCATAGTTGCCCGAGCCTTTGGTTTTCATGACGTTTAGGAACGTAGCAGGGTCGTTGTAGTCGCCACACCATGCCGCACGAGCCATTTGGTGTTCGTGGTTACGGCGAGTGGCAAGGTAGGATTTCCACTCTTGGTTGTGTAGCTCAATCTTGATGGTGTCACCAAGGGCTTCTTGCCATAAGGACTGAGCCGCTACCGCCACTTTTTTGTGGTTTTCGCTGGTGTTGTAGAGTAGCTCAAACTTCAACGGGTTTTGCTCGTTGTAGCCTGCTTCTGCCAGCAGTTTTTTGGCTTCGGCAATGCGAGCGGTTTTGTCAAGTTTTTGCCAATCTGGGGTGTAGTTGGGGTTGTTGGCGGTAACTTTTGGGGTCATCTGATAGGCAGGGGTCTCGCCACGAGCCGCCACTTTTTCGGCAATCAGCTCTCTATCTAAAGTCAAGGTCATCGCGCGGCGAACACGCACGTCATCAAAGGGCGGTTTATTGACGTTCATTTCATAATAATATGAGCAAAACGATGGCGATGTTTTGACTTCATTTTTGTCAGCTTTAGCAAGAATGTCGCTTGGAATGTCGGTATAAGTCACATCAATCTCTCCTGCCTGATAACGAGTGTAGTCCGTCTGTCCAGAATCAATCGGCAGTAGCACAAGGTTTGGGATAGCGACTTTGTCGGCATCATAATAATGGGGGTTTTTGGCAAGGACGATTTTTTCGCCCATGACACGCTCTTTGATGATGTATGGACCGTTTACCACGATGTTTTCGATTTTTGACCAGTTATCGCCCAATTTCTCTACCACATTTTTGGGAACAGGTCGCATGGCGGTGTAGGTGAGCATGTCAGGCAAAAACGCCACAGGCTCGGATAGGGTAATCTCAACGGTCTTATCATCAATGGCTTTCACGCCAAGCTCGGTGGGGCTTTTTTTGCCTTCGATGATGTCGTTTGCATTCAAAAACTTAGCATCCGCCACATAGTTGGCAAAGTTGGCAGCCGTCTTTGGGTCAACCATACGCTGAAAACTAAACACAAAGTCATGAGCGGTAATCGGCTCGCCATTTGACCATTTGGCATCACGCAACTTGAACGTCCACACCTTGTTGTCGGCACTCTCCCAGCTTTCGGCAATGGCAGGCTCAAGATTGCCATCAGCATCTGTACTCACTAGCCCCACAAACTGCTGACGGGCAAGTCCAGACTCAGGCACGCCCCCTGTTTTGTGCGGGTCAAGCGAACCGACTTCGGCACCGTTATTGATAACCAGCGTATCACGGTCGGATTTTGTCGTGTCTGTCTTGGTCTCGCTTGTCTTGTCGGCGGTGTCGCCTGTTTGAGCTTGGTTTTGAGGCTGACTGCACGCCCCAAAAAACAGCGGTAAGCACACAGGCAGGGCAAGGGCTAGGGATTTTTTGGAAAACTTTTTAAAAAATAAAGATTGAGTTGTCATAAAAACTCCATATTTCATAGCGACAATAAACCATAATACTCACCATTATCGGTGTTTTTTTGACTTTCCCAAATGCCAATATTGTCTATGGTTGTTCTATTTTGGCATAAGTCGGCACGCTTGGCAAGCCCCACTAAATCGCCGCCATCTGATAGACATCGTAAGCAGGCACTTCATAAGGGTGAGCGGACTTGTAAGCACGCACCACATCCATGAGCCTGTGATCAGGGACGATGGTCTCAACCCGCCACTCAGGAACGTGTTCTATTTTGTCAATCTGACCGATGGCAGGGTTTGCCCCTTTTAAAGGTTTAAATTGTCCCACGCCAAGCACTTGCCAAGAACAATGACTGTATCCGTCAAATTGCCCTGCCCCTGCATTAAATAGGGCGGTTTTGACGTTTTCTAGGTCGGATTCGGGGATATAGGCGATGAATTTGTGCATGGTTTGTCCTAAAATGGGTTGTTGGTGATGCTAAAGCATGGATGATGTTTTTGGCATGATACTTAAGTACTCTATCACAAAAGAGTGTATTAGGGCAAATCACTTGTGCCTTTTGTGGCAGTCAAGCCATCAAGCAAAATTGGGGTGTAGCTGATGTCTTACGGCAAATAAGAGAGCGAACTTATCCAAGTAAATGAGAATAAATAATAATTGATAATGGAGTGTGTTTTTGTTATGTTGTCATTTAACATCAAAAGACACCAATTACAGTAGGTGCGTATGACGCACCAATAAGATTTTCTATTTAAAGGTGCGTCATACACACCTTGTATACCCCCTTTTAAGGTATAATAAGCAAAAACCCGTTATCCACATCTTGTACGCACCTTAGAACCATAAGGGCAACCACCAAGACAAGTTCGTGTCGTAGCTTTAAGAGTGGATAACCTTTCATCAATCAAAACCGTACAGTTGATAGACTCTAAACCGAATACAAGGCAGGTTAATGATGAATAATGCTAAACAAACCAAAACCAATGTGGTAAACAAGCCCAATGACCCCATTTACTGTGGCATTGATGTGGGCAAAAAGGTCTTTGTGGTGTCACTTTCTTGTAAGGATAAAACCAAAACCTTTTCAAACACTGGAGGCGACATCAAACAAGCGATGGCTTATCTTAACACTTATGCAGGCACAAACCTAGCTTTGGTGGTGCTTGAAAGTACAGGTGGATTAGAAATCCCCCTTGCCAAAGCCCTGCATCAATCAGGCTTTAATGTGGTGATTGCCAATCCTAATAAAACCAGCCAGTTTGCTAAATCTTGTTCTAATGCCAAGACAGACAATCAGGATGCCAAAATGCTTGCCTTTGATGCTAAGTTTTTAAGTCTTGATGAGGACAAACTTAGTCATTTGCTCTATGTCCCGCCAAGCGAAGAACAAGAACGCTTAGAGGCTTTGGTAGTACGCCGTCATCAGCTTGTGGCAATGCGTGTACAAGAAAAGAACCGTATTTGGCAAATTCAAGACAGCCAAAAGTTAAGTGTAGAACGCATCATTGCTTATCTTGATAAGGAAATCAAAGACCTTGAACAAGATATCGACACCCTAAGCAAACATTTTGATGACACCACAAAAAAGTTCAAAGACATCAAGGGGATTGGTGGTGTTACGGTTGCTACCTTGATGTCAATGTTACTAAAACTTGGCACATTAAGCAATAAAGAAATCGCCTCCTTGGTTGGCGTTGCCCCACACCCCAAAGAAAGTGGTACACTTAAATACAAGAGCCATTGCAAAGGGGGTAGGCAATCGGTTCGTAATGTCTTATACAATGCCACTAATGTGGCAAGACAATATGAACCCAAATTTAAACAGTTTTATGAGCGTTTGATAGGCAAAGGCAAACCCTTTAAAGTTGCCATCAACGCTTGTATGCGTAAACTCCTAACCGTCATTAACGCCATTGTTAGAAATGACAGTGTTTGGCAAGCGGATTATCATCTTAATCTTAATGTTAAGTAACATCCACAAGCCAACAAAGTTAATGAGGGTTGGCGGTACTGTATTCTTTAGGGATACAGTTGCTACAAATTGGGTAATCCGCCTGCGTGGTCGCCGTGCATATGGGTTATTACCACCGTGTCTATTTTTAAGGGGTCAAAGCCTTTTGCTTTTAACACTTCGCCCACTTCTTCGCTAGGCTTAACACCACGGCGTTCGCAAAACTGCATAAATGGGTGCTACCACGGCTGATAGCCCTTGTCATTGGCACGGCTACTCTCGCCCGTATCCACCAAAATCAAGCCCTCATCGTGTTCAATCAGCCAGCACCCAATCGGCAGTTTGGGCGATTTCATATTGGTCAGCACATCAAGTACACGAAGAGGACGGGCAAAAAAGCGTGCCAGTTGATGATGAATTTTGATTTGTACCCAACCTATCGTTAGGCAATGCACTTTAATCATTTTTTCAATTTCCAAATGGTTGATGTGGGTATTTTATAAATTTTGAGTTCCCTACACAAACATCAAAATCCTTGTATTTAACAGGATAAGCCTATAAAATAGTAAAAATGTATGTTTATTTTTAATTTTTGAGGATTTTAGCTGATGACAATTACTGACAAGTCGGGTTATGTCTATATTTTGACATCAAAAAATTGCGAAAGCATTAAAATTGGCGGTACAGATTATCCACCAATGAAACGCATTAAAGAAATTAACAATTCTTTCCCGTATAAACAATATGGTATATGGCATCTACAAGATTTTAGACAAGTCAATGATTGGAGATTGGTTGAATACCATTTACACTATCAATTTAGAAGTTTTTTAAATAAAGATATTCCCAATCAAAAAAATAGTTTCAGATTGCTTGGCAAACAGCATCTATGAGTTTAAATCAAATTGATGAAACGCTTATTATAAAAAAACCAAAAGTAGATAGAATGTTTCAGGATAATAATTTTAGAGAATTTTTAAATGATTTATTTGAGTGGTCAGGCTTAATTCATTGGCTGGATTATCAAGGAGCTTGGTCGCTTGTCTTATTTCCTTCCACAGGACGGGGGCGATATTTTACATTAAATATAGGTCGCCATGAAGTTGCATACAGCACACTTCCCAAAAAAGATGAACCAAGTGTGCATATGATACTGCTAGATGATTTGATTTTAGAATATGATGATGTTAAAAACTTCTTGGGATGTCATCAAGGAGGTTTTTATGAAACGCCTTACACTTCAGCAATGGAACGGTCTGTCTGTGCTATTTTTGAAGGAGATTTTAAAGTTGCATCAGAATTTTTATCTTTATATGGTGTGCGAAGAGCTTTAATTGCATATTGGCATGAAGCACTTTTTAGATTAAAAGCTAATAATGCAATGAGTGTTTATTCTCGTTTTCATGATTATAATGCTGTCGCTAAATTACTTAATGACATTAATAGATAAAATGAGTTAAAAATATGGATTTACGCACCATTAAAACCCACAATGCGATTGCCAATGCCTTAATTGAGTTGTTGAACGAAAAACCATTTGAAAAAATTGGGGCCCAAGAAATCATTGAAAAAGCCTTGATTAACCGCACGACTTTTTACCCCTGAATCATCAAACTAACTGCAACACCTTTTGATAATAGACCTCATAAGGTGTTCGCCAATTTAAACATTTTCTAGGTCGCAGATTGAGTTTGGCGACCTTTGTTTGTATGTATTGATTGTCCCACTGGTTAATATCAGACCCTTTGGGGAAATATTCTGTTAATAACCCATTGGTGTTTTCATTGCTTCCTCTTTGCCAGGGCTGTCTTGGTGGTGGAAAGTAGATGATTGCATAACTCACCGTTATTTGGCTACCTTCAAGGGCTAAGCGATGCTGTATTTGCTCAAGCGACCATTGATGGTTAAATAGCTTGTCTTGTACCAAGTTAAATACATACGGATTGGTGAGCTTTAAGCTCGGGCGACAGGCTTGTCTTCTTGTTTGGTAAAGACAAGTTGCTTTGATTGCCAAATAATTGTCAACACCGCCATTTCTCTTGATTTCACGGCAAATGGTGGACTTGGCTCTGTTTAATTGTTTGGCAATTATACCCATAGATTTACCCAAAGATAACAAAACCATTATCTTTTCACGCTCATCTATGCTAAGATGTTTGTAAGAAGTGTTCATGCTCTTTAATGCTTTATTTTGTGTGGTGACTTAATAATACATTAAATTGATGAACGCTTCTTTATGTTATTTGGTGTTGCGGTTGGGTTGTGAATTCAAGTGGAATTACAAATCCCCCACCCGACTCGGCTGATTTTCAAGCACATTAGTATTGAGTTTTTGCATGAGTGGGCTTTGGTGGAAGTCATGAGCTGCTTGCTTGTTGGTGTCGCTCAGCGTCTCAAACACATGGGGCAATCGTACACCAATCCAAATGAGTGCCGACATCAGCACCCTGTCTCCCCAAGCGGTGCTGTCAGCCGACAAGGCAGGCAGGTTTGGCAAAGTGGTCTGTAACAGTTCGGTGGATCGTGCCACAAAAGGGTGCAACTCTTGTCCTTTTGGGGTAAATCTTTCGGTAGAAAACGCACGCACGCCCTGTGTCAAAATCCCAAAGGCTTTGGCGATGTTTGGCAAATCGGTGGTGGTGTTGGCATAGACCTGTGGGGCGATGGCTTGAATGATGAGCGGTGTCTCGGTGATGACTTCGCCCGTATCAAGCAGGAGGGCTGGCACTTGACTGAACGAATTGACGGCGGTCAGCTCGGCAAGATTTTCCTAAGGTAGGACAAATTTTAATGCCAAATCCACTTGCTCAAGCTTAGCAATCATGAGCAAAATGCGAGTGTAAGGCGAAGTGGTGCTGAGATATAAAGTGTGCGTAACATACTCCTAGTATTGGCAAAAACCCAACGTCACGCTGGGTTTTTGGTGTGCGATGTTTGATTGTGGCACTTTTTTGGGTCATTACCAATCAAAACTTCATCTCCACCGCCACCTTGTAGTTGCGACCTGTCGCCCCATAGCGAGCGTGGCTTGTGCCTGTATCTTGGTTGACGGCATTGATGGATGACTGACGAACGCTCTCCCACGTGCTGTATTTATAATCCATGAGATTATAAACCCCTGCTCGTACGGTGATGTTTTTGTGGGGCATAAAGTACCCTGTCAAATCATGTGTGTACCAGCTTTTGGGGCTTTTAGAGTCTATTGTCACTGCAATGTCTTTGCCATAATATGTGCTACCTGTCAGCTCATCGGGATTTTTGGCTTTGGAATAGGTCAAACTGTGGTTAAAGCCCCACTTGCCACTGGGAGCATCATAACCAATCCCTGCCACCACACGAGCAGGCTGAATGGCATCTAAAATGGGGTCGGTGGTTAGCGTAAAGCCGTCATAGACGTGGCGGTCTTTGACTTTGACTTCGTTATAAGCGATGTTTGAATACAGACCGTCTGGCAGTTTGTCATAAACCCCATACCAGTCGATTTTGCCAAGTACGTTCACGCCATTTAGGGTGATGTCTTGGATGTTATAAAAATCGCTGTGCGTATGGATGCCTTTGACATCGGCTTTGGCAATCAAATCCTTATAACGGTTTTGAAAATAACTGACTTCCAGCACGCCAAACTGACCTTGCACGCCCACCCCAAATTCGTGGTTGGTGGATTTTTCGGGGCGTGGGGCGGTGCGATTGGCAAAAGTGTCATTAGATAATGCACCGCTTGACCCTGTACGTACGCCATACATTTCATAAAACGCTGGTACTCTAAAACCGTTTGAGTAGCGATAAGACAACGCCAAATAGTCAGTCGGACGTACGGTCAGACCTGCGTTATACGACCAGTTTTTATAATCATCCACCGCCGTCCAGTCATCATTGCTGTCAAAACGATGATTGTCATAACGCACACCCAAGCCCAAATCAACTTTATCGCCAAAATAAATATGGTCTTTTAGGGCGATAAAGGCGTGTTTGCCTGTGATGTTGCGTGGTTGACAACTGTTGTTGTCGGTACGGCTGTCATCGCACGCTGTGCCGTGTTGCATGGTTACTGGCACACGCTCATAGATGTGTGGTTTATCATAAGAACCATTATGCCCTTGTGTATAAACGTGGTTGTAACCTCCTGAGGCATACGAAAATGCCAATGCCCCTCGTTCGAGGATGGATTTGACGTTGCTAAATCCAACGAGTGTATTAAGACGGTGCTGGGCTTTGGCGGTGCTGATGACTTTATCAAAGCTAAGCTGTCCAAGCGTCAAACGCTCTTTATAATGGTTGTTTTCCGTACCTGACCACGACCATGGTTTATCGATACTGGCTTGGCAACGCCCCATGTTGGGATAATCTTGGCAACGCATGCGGTGCATTTGGCTATCCAAACCAAGCGATTGGTGGTCTAGGCTGACTTTGGCTTTATCAATCCAACCATTGCGATTGGGGTTTTTATATTGATAAAACAAGCCCACTCGGTCTTTTTTGTGTAATTCATCAAAAAAGCGGGTATTGCTATATCTTGCTCCCCAGTTACCATTCAAGCCACCATTAAACACCAGACCACTCAAAGGGTTGCCCATCACATCAGCAATGCCTGCGTTACCTACCGCAAGCCCTGTTTCGGCATTGATACTGCCTTGGGTGAGAGATTGTTTGCCAATACTGTCTTTGGTGTAGTAAGCAGGCAGGGTCATGTCCTGGATGTTGTACCGCTGTTTGGTGTGTTCAAGCACCGCCCCAATGCGATGACGGTCGCTTAGGTCATAGCCTGCTTTATAAAAGATGGACTGGCTTTTATAATCCATTGGGTTGGCGTGGATACGGTCAACCCCTGTATAATCTTTGGTGCTAATGGTGTGGGTTTGGTATGCCATTGCTTGTGTTTGGGCTTTTTCGTCAGCGGTTAGGGCGGGTGAGGTACGTGTGATAATCCGCTCACGATTGATGTTGGCTCGTGGCAAAGCGGGACAATCTAGGGTGGGGCAGTCATCTTTGATGAGATAGTAGGTATGGCCACGCTCATCGGGCTGACCTGTGAGTGCATAACGGTCAAAATATCCTGTGAGTGGCTGATAACTGTGCTGATAACTCTCGAGGGCTTTGTGGCCTTTAGTTTCTTGTCCTTCTTTGTGGGTGTAGATGAGTAGGTTGTCAAAACTACCTGTCTTAAATGCCCCTGCCAAGGACTGCATCCATTGGTTGTTTTTGCTACTGTATGCCGTCTTGCTGTCAAAGCCCCACTGCTTTCCATCTTTGATGATGTCGCTACTGTCCTTACTGACAAAACCGACTGCACCACCCAACGCCCCAGAGCCGTACTCTGCCGAACTTGCTCCTTTGCTAAGCTCAATGCTTTTGATGTTTTCGTATTCGATTTCGTTGATAGCACCACCGTTTGCCTCAGTTTTTAGGGCGAGGTAGGATTGGGCTTGGTTTAAGCCATCCACCATGATGGCAACACGGTTTTTGTCCACGCCACGCATGGCGTAGCCTGAGGTTGCTCCTCGTCCTTGTTCTACCACGCTGATACCGGGGTCGTAGCGCGTCAAATCACGAATGTCTAGCACTAACTCCTTATCGATGTCATTGGGGCGTTTAACGACTTTACCCAGCCCTGTAATTTCGTTGCTTTTACGGGTGGCTTGGGGCTTGATGGTGATTGTCATGCCTTCAAGCTCTACCTGTGGCTCAGCGGTGTTGGCAAAGGTCGGCATGCCAAACAACACCATGCCGATGGCAACACATAACAAAGTGGGTTTATTGTGTTGAGTGAATGAGTTTTTGACTAAATGGCTCATGCGATGTCCCTGTGATGTTTTGATAAAAATCAAGAATGCTCAAAAGAACATTCTTGGTTGATAAATTAAAAAGCAAATAAAATCAGACAAACCGACAAAGGTTGATGATTAAGGCGTGTTGGTTTGGCGTTTGCCACCAAAGACCACCCCGATTTTGTCCTCACCTACCTTGTCATGATGAATGACGCCACCAAGCTCTGAGGCGTTTACTCCATAAAAACCACCATGAAAATCAGCATTGATGTGGGCGATGGCACTAGCACCTGTGCTGTTTGGGTCAAGATTAAAACCATTTACTCCCGTTTTGGCGGTACCACTAAAACCATTGCCTGTGATTGTGCCATTGAGGGTTAGCACAGGATTATCCTCCAAGCCGTTATCGGCGATGAGTTTGCCAATCAGGCTTTTTGAACCAAAATCCACATCAAAGCGACTTCTTGTACCTGTGGTGAGGTTGCTTGCGGAGCTTGCCCAGCGTCTACCATCTTTACTGTCGATATAGCCTTCCCACGTGCCACGATAGTGAGCGGTGCCTGAGGTGGGAATGGCGGATGTGTCTGTTCTTTCGCCCACCAAAAACAATTTGCCATCACTTAATACGGGCGTATCTGCTGTACCACCCACCGTGCCATAACCGCCAAATTTTACATAGTCTAAGTTATTGCAACATACGGTGATGGATAGTTTTTTATCGCCATGTGCTATTTGATGGGTGTTGATGAATTTCATGTCGGCAAAACTAGACACACCCTCTGGTAAAAGCGACACAAGTTTACCATCAATCACCAGATGGCTAGCTTGTCCGAAGGTATCCATGTTGGTTTTGGTGAGTGTTTTGCTGTCGATGGCGGTGGCATCAAATTGAGTTTGTACTTTATCAACCACACCACGTTTGCCTGCAAATACCCCAAATAGTGAGCCATCTGGTGTCAAAAATTTACCCGCCAGCTCCTCAGCATTGCTACCAAAAAACCCCCCTTCTAATGCCCCATCTTTGCCAAAAATAGCATGTTCTTTGTTGTTGGCGGTGGCAGTTCCCACAAAGCGGTTGCCTTTTAATTTGCCATCAAGGCGATAACGCTCGCTGACGGTTTGGTTGGCACTTTGGTTGATGATGTTGTGGTTTTGAGTGAGTTTGCCCGTGAGGGTTTTGTTAGCAAAGTTCACTTCAAGCACACTGTGTAGTCCCACAGGTTTGTCATTATCACGCCCACGATTGATGTCAGCATCTAGGCTGGTTGCCCCAACGGTATTGCCTTTTACTCCATAACTCATTAAATCATCCGTAAAACCCTCTGGCAACTCTTTGCGAGTGCTGATGGCATTACTCACAAAATCCCAAGTACCGTTATAGATGGCGGTGACAGTAGGAAAAGCGGTCGCTGGGCTGACCCCTTGATAAAACACGTAGCCGTATTGTCCTGCAGGGTTTTGGCGAAACGCACCACCCGTTCTATCAAACTCGATACGCTTTTCGGCAATCACATAGCCTGACCGCACAAAGTCAAGCTCTCTGGTGGTGGCTTTGGAGCTTTTGTCGTGAGAATAATAAATACCGTTGTCTAAGACGTATTTGGGATTTTTTTCCAGTTCATCACCAAACGCATTCGGCAATGCGTCCAAACCATGATTGATGGGCTTGACTTTGTCAGCGGTGATGTTGACAGTCAGCTCCTCAGGGGTGGGATTTCGCATGTCAAATACACGGCGAGGAATCTCTACCGCATAGCCCAATGCAGGCTCTTGATTGTCGATGTCGAGCTTGCGTCTGGTGTTTTGCTCATCCTGATAAGTAGGGGCGTTGGGCGGGGTGGGGGAAGCGTGTTGGTTGGCGCCTTGCGTGTTTAGGCTGTTGACGTTGCCAAGCTCAAATGTACCTTTGCCACTGGCACAGGCATTGAGTAAAATCGCACCTACTAAAACGCTAAGTGTTGTTTTAAGATGTACTCTCATCATTATCACCATTTTCATTTACAATATTAAATAAAAATTAATGCTATTCGCAAATTATTGTTATTGTAAATAATTTTAACGCTTATGTCAAGATTTGTAACAAGGTGGTGAAAAGTTTGGGAAAGTTTGAGCAGGATTGAGGGGTGTATTATACCAACCGAACTTCAAAATTTTTATGGTTTCCGTTCGTGGTGAGCTTGTCGAACCATAACGGAAACTCACCCTTAGACAAGCTTAGGGTGAACGGTTTTTATATCAGAAATATGGTTCGGTTGGTATAAATACAAAATCCCCCAACCATACAATCAGGAGATTTTGCAAACAGGGTTTGATTAGGATAGGGCTTGCACCCAAGCTACCACCTGCCCGACTTGGTCATCATAGTCGCTGATGCGGTGGTCGCCCCTGTCTTGGGCAAGGACATCTGCCCCTGCCTGTTCATAAAAGGCACGGCTGGCATGAGCGTCTAATAGCTCATCACCCATTTTGAGTAGGACTTTGATTTTTTGGGGATTTTTGGCGGTCAAATGGTGCTTTTCAAACCACGCCAAATCACCATAGCAAATCTGCCAGCCCCCTGTTGTGGTGTAGATGACGGTGTCGTCCGTGAGCGTTTGTCCGTCAAAATTATCTGTTAAAAATCTCTGAAAGCTGACATGAGTTTGATACAATCGAAGAAGGTTTGAAGTGTTATTTTGGGGTTTGGTGGGTGTATTTTACATGGATTGCAATTAGCCCATTAACTCATTTTAAAACCGCCCAATCTTTGTTATAAGGTTACCAACTTGACGGAGTGCAACCCAAAGCTACCAAGATTGTGATTATCCACAAAATCCGTTGAATCTGATGCGGTTCGTACCGCCGTAGGAAATCAAGTTTTCAAAATCTTAAAAATTCTGTATATTATTGATTTATATCAATAATTATTTTTCATCATAAGATTTTTGATGGTTGGATTGTGTATTCAAGATTTAAAAGTGCGTGATACATTCCGTTCCAAAAAACCTACCCAAATCTACCCAAAGGCAAATTTAGCGTTTTCTTCCTACTTCATCGCTTGTTGCCCTTGCCATTTGGCGTAGGTCTTACATAAGCTCCATAGGCATTTTAAAATTGGGGATAGAACTCACCCGCCAAGGTTTTTGTTAAGATAAGATTAAAACCTTATCCGCTTTGTTTAAAATGTTGATACTGGCGTTGATGTCCCTATCGTGGTTTTTGTTGCAGTTGGGGCAAGTCCAGTTTCTAACAGATAAAGGTAATTCATCTAACTTAACACCACAACAAGAGCAGGTTTTGCTTGATGGATAAAATCTGTCCAATTCTTTGAGTGTCTTGCCCCATTGATTTGCTTTGTAGATGAGTTGCCTTTTAAGTTCGTAAAACCCTAAATCATTGATAGCACGGCTTAGTTTGCGATTTTTTACCATACCTTTGATATTTAGGTTTTCAAGACAAATCACATCAAACTTTTTAACCAAGTTGGTACTAAGTTTGTGTAAAAAGTCTTTTCTGATACAGCTGATTTGATAATGCAACCGTGAGAGCTTGGTTTTCGCCTTTTCACGATTGTTAGAGCCTTTTTGTTTACGGCTAAGTTGTTTTGATAATCTTTGAAGTTTTTTAAGTTTATTCTTTAAAGGTTTTGGTGCTTGTATCTTTTCTCCTGTTGAAAGTGTGGCAAGGTCTGTAATGCCTAAATCAATGCCAACAGATTTATTTGTTTTTTCTTTGGGTAAAAGATGATTGGGTAAATCTTGTAATTCCACCGCAATGGATACAAACCATTTACCACCTTTGGTAAAGACTTTGGCGGATAGGATTTTGCCATCAAAGCGTAAGTTTTCACGCATTTTAACAAGTCCCAAATTGGGAATTTGAATGAAAGGTTTGTCTTTTTTAAGTTTTAATTTAAATTGGTCGTTGGAAAGACTAAAACGGTCATTTATGCCTTTCTTTCTAAACTGTGGATAACCACTTTCACCCTTAAAAAAGCGTTTGAATGCGTCTCCTAGTTGCATAATGGCAAGTTGGGGAGAGCATTTGGTAACTTCTAGCATAAAGGGGAATTGGGTGCGTTTGATGGCATTAAGCTGTTTTCTTAATTTGCCTTGTGTGGGTTTGTTGAGTTTGCTTTCGTCAATAGGTAGGTTCTTTGCTAAACAGTCATCACGATATTGTTTATCTTGTTCGTATTGCTTTTTCCACGCCGCCAATCCCCAATTATAAGCAAATCTGGCAACACCGCAAGCTTTTTTAAAATATGTCGCTTGTTTGTGATTGGGTTTTAGTTCAATGATGTGTCCACGAATGGCGGTCATTCTAACACCGCCTTAACAGCTTCTAACACTTTTTTATTTTTCTTACTGCGTGAATCATACAGACGAGCGGAAAATACGGTGATGATTTCTAACACATCTTGAGCCAACTCTTCTTCAAAGGATAGGTTTTCGCCTTGATTGATAATGACAACTTCCACATTCTTTCTTTCGCATAGAGCGAAGATAAGTTCCGAACCAAAGCGTAATAGGCGGTCTTTGTGGGTTAAAACCAAACGCCCAATTTCATCATTTAAGATGCCGTCAAGCAGTTGTTTTAAGCCTTTTTTGTGGTAGTTCATACCAGAGCCTAAATCATTCACGATTTCAAATGTTCAGCCTTGACTGGCACAGTATAGTTCAAGCACACCTATCTGACGGTCTAAATCATCTTTTTGGTCGTGGCTGGATACTCGTGCGTAGCGAACCGTTTTGCGGTTTGGCATTGGTAGATTATGGTAAAAATTAGGGTGTAGCTTATTAGTATCGTACCTGCGATGACCTTTGGGTGCGTTCTGCGACAAGCACGCCAGTTTCGTCCCACCTCCGCAAAGTGGAAATAGATACGCCAAGTCGTTTTGAAGCTTCGTTAATACCAATCAATCTATTCATAATTACACATTATAGAGTAGATTTCAATTAGCTGTTTTTTGCCCTACAAAACACCTAATTCTCCGCCTTTTCCGTTTTTTCCACACGCTCCACGCCTATCCCCACCACGCTCAAAAACCCTTTTGGCAATGCTCTGCCACGCCCTGCACGTTTGCCCCGATAGCTTGCCCAGTCGGCAGGTTTTAGGGTGAGCGTACGCTTGGCAGTGCGAATGATAAGATTGTCCGTATCGGCTAAGGCACACACCGCCACCAGAGTTTCGTTGTCTTTTAGGCTTATGAGTTTGTTGCCTTTACCCTTTGCCAGTACGGGCAATTCATCACGGTTAAAGATGAGCAGATTTCCGCCACTACTTACCACCGCAATGTGCGTGGCGTTGCCCACAGGGGCAAATGGCAACAGGGTCGCATCCCCCAGATTGACCACCGCTTTACCTGCTTTTTGGGCGGTGTCTAGCCCTTTGGTGTCGGTGATAAAGCCATAGCCTTGACTGCTGGCTAGGATAATGGGGTAACTGCCAAATAGGGCTTGCTCAATTTTTACGCCATTTGCCAAGTTGAGCATACTGCTAATCGGCTCGCCCTGCCCACGAGCGGACGGCAGACTTGCCGTGTCTAGCCCATAGCTACGCCCCATGTTATCAAGGACGATAAGTCGCTCGCCCGTCTTGCCAAGGGCGTGCGTGGCGTACTCATCGCCTGTGCGAAAGTTTAGGGTGACAGGGTCAATCTCATGTCCTTTTGCCATGCGAATCCAGCCTGCTTTTGAGATGATGACGGTTACGCTCTCGCTCGGGGTCAGCTCGGATGCTTTGACGGCGACAGATTCTTCACGCTCCACGACAGGCGATTTGCGTTTATCGCCATGCGTTTTCATGTCAAAGGTTAGCTCGTCTATCAAAAGGTTTGTTAGGCTGTTGGGGTTATTTATTTGCTCGGCGATGATGGCTCGCTCTTTTTGTAGCTCGTCTCGCTCGGCATTTAGCTCAATCTCTTCTAGTTTGGCTAATTGGCGAAGTTTGATGTCAAGAATGGCGTCCGCTTGGGTGTCGGACAGCCCATAACGGCTCATCAAGACCGCCTTGGGGTCGTCTTCGGTGCGAATGATGGCAATGACTTCATCAATGTGCAAATAAGCAATGAGCAAACCTGCCAAGATGTGCAAGCGTTTGTCAATCTTATCAAGACGGTTCTGCAAACGTCTTAGCACCACACTACGGCGTGATGAGAGCCATTCGGATAGGATTTGTTTTAAATTTTTGACTTCGGGTTTGCCATTTAGCCCAATCATGTTCATATTGACCCGATAGGACGTTTCTAGGTCGGTCGTGGCAAACAGATGAGCCATGATTTTGTCAATCTCAACCTTACCCCGCTTAAATTCAATGACAATACGGCAAGCGTTCTCGTGGTCGGATTCGTCTGTGATGTCATTGACCCACGGTAGTTTTTTATCGGTCATGAGTTTGGCAATCTGCTCAATGATTTTTGAGCCTGAAACTTGATAGGGCAAAGCGTCTATGATGACGGTGTTTTTGTCTTGTTTATCAATATGATAAGTCGCTCGCATTTTGTAATTGCCACGCCCTGTCTCGTACATTTTGACAAGCTCATCTTTTGGTGTGATAATCTCGGCAGATGTCGGCAAATCAGGAGCAAGCACCGTTTTGCATAGCTCGGCTGTGCTGATGTTAGGGTTTTTTAGGAGTTTGATACACGCCTTGACGGTCTCGGTGAGGTTGTGGGGTGGAATGTCGGTCGCCATGCCCACGGCAATGCCTGTGGTGCCGTTTAGCAAGATGTTTGGCAAGCGGGCAGGGAGCGTGGCAGGCTCGCTCATCGTGCCGTCAAAGTTGGGGATAAAATCCACCGTACCTTCACCAAGTTCGGACAATAGGGTGCTGGCGTAATTGCTCATCTTGGCTTCGGTATATCGCATGGCGGCAAAGGATTTGGGGTCGTCAGGACTGCCCCAGTTGCCTTGCCCCATAACAAGCGGATAGCGATAACTAAACGGCTGTGCCATAAGTACCATGGCTTCATAGCACGCTGTATCGCCATGCGGGTGGTATTTGCCCAGCACGTCGCCCACGGTGCGGGCGGACTTTTTGGGCTTGGCGGTGTGGCGAAGCCCTAGCTCATTCATGGCGTAGATGATACGGCGTTGGACGGGCTTTAAGCCGTCAGCGATGTGCGGTAAGGCTCTGTCCATGATGACGTACATGGCGTAGTTTAGGTAGGCAGATTCGGTAAATTCGGCAATGGAGCGGGTGTCAAAATCGGTTTTCATGGTGTGGTGTCAATAAAAAATTTGGGGTATTGTAGCAAACTTAATAAAAAATGGCTATTTGTCAGGGGGCTAAAAATACCGCTACCCAATACCCTAAATTTGTGCTAATCTATACTTAAATCCTTTATTTTATTAGCCATTAGGAGTTATCATGGACATCAATAAACACAAAGCCGATTTGCTCGCCCTAAAAGCAGAGTATGAATACCGCATTGATAAAATCACCAATCACCTAGAACACCCCCAAGATGAGCTAGGACAACATTGGGACGACCAAGCTGTCGCCGCCCAAGAAAACGACATGCGTAAAAATCTGCTCATCGAAGCCCAAGAAAACCTTGCCAAAGCCAATGTCGCTTTATCTTGCATTGAAAACGACTTGTATGGCGAATGCAGTGAGTGCGGTGAAGAGATAGAAGAAGGGCGACTCGACGCGGTGCCGTATGCCACAGAGTGTATCAAGCACGCCAAATAGACAGCCTGACAACCATAAAAAGCGGTTCACTCTGAACCGTTTTTTGTTTTGGCGTTTTTAAATCCTAACCCACACTTCGCCTTGCTTTGACCACGCTTGGCTGTTGCTCGATTTTGGCAAGCAGGCGAGATAAATGCTCAATGCCTGCCACTTCCACAAAGAATTTCATCTGGGCGTCCATGCCATCATCAAAGACTGTCTCGGCACGTTGGATATTGACTTTCTCACGGTCGATGACATTAAACAAATCCCGCAACAGTCCGCTTGTGGCGTGAGCGTCCACGACCACACAGACAGGCTGATACCGCCCAAACTCCGCTTGCCACTCGGCACAGACGACCCGCTCTGGCTCTTTTTGGGCGAGCCGTGACAGCTCCACGCAGTCGCTACTGTGGATACTGACTCCATTCATGAGCGTAATAAAGCCTGTGATGGGTTCGCCATGCACGGGGTTACAGCATTTGGCAAGGTGCATCTCGACATTGTCAAGCCCATGCACGTCAATCTTGTATTTGTTGGGGCGAGTTTGGGGTTTGGATTCGATGTGCGTTTCGCTGACATTGGGCGTACTTAGGTTCAAATCCTTGATGATTTTGCCTGAGATTTGGCTAACTCCAATCTCGCCCATGGTGATGGCAAGATACAGCTCATCTTCGCCCTTGTAGTCTAGCTCTCGGCACAGCGCACCAAAGTCCACCCCCGACACCGCCACGCTCAGTCGCTCTAACTCACGCAGTAGCAGGGCTTTGCCCGTTTCGATGTTTTTGTCACGGTCTTGTTTGTTAAACCATTGGCGTAGTTTGGCTTTGGCACGAGCGGTGTAGATGTAACCCAGCGAGGATACCAGCCAGTCACGATTCGGCTCACGACTTGATTTGGTGATAATCTCCACTTGGTCGCCTGTTTTGGGCTGATGAGTCAGTGGCACATAACGCCCGTTTACCCTTGCCCCTTGGGCACGATTGCCAACTTCGGTATGCACATGGTAGGCAAAGTCAAGCACGGTCGCCCCTTTGGGCAGTTCGGTGATGTCCCCGTCTCGGCTAAACACGTAGATTTGTTGGACGTTATCAAGGTTGTCAAGCTCTATCTCGTCGCTCTCGCTTTTGTCTCCGCCTAAGAGCTGTCTTAGTGAGCTGATTTTGGCGGTGAGATAGTCGTCTGTTTTATTGCCTTTTAAGCCCTCTTTATAATTGACGTGCGACGCTTTGCCAAGCTCCGCCTCAAAGTGCATGTCAAAGGTGCGAATCTGCACTTCTAGGGTGCGATTTTGGGCGATGACGACCGTGTGTAGCGACTTGTAGCCGTTGGGTTTGGGGTTGGTGATGTAGTCATCAAATTGCTCGGGGACGTGTCGCCACATTCCATGCACCACGCCTAGGGTGTGATAGCACTCGGCGTTGGTGTTTACCAGTACCCGTAAGGCTCTGATGTCATAGAGCTGGTCAAAGGATAGGTTTTTCTTTATCATCTTGCGATAGATGGAGTAGATGTGCTTGACACGCCCTGAGACTTCGCATTTGATACCGACCCGATTTAGCTCATCGGTGAGTGTTTGCTTGACTTCTTCGATGTAACGTTCACGCTCGCTACGTTTTTGGGCGAGCAGACTGGCAATGCGTTTGTACTCATCAGGGGCAAGATAGCGAAAAGCTAGGTCTTCTAGCTCCCATTTCAGCTGAGCAATGGATAAGCGGTGAGCTAATGGAGCATAGATGGTCATGACCTCACGAGCCACCCGTTTTTGGCGGTCGGGCGTGGCAAAGGACAACTCACGCATGGCAAAGGTACGCTCGGCAAGTTTGATGAGTACCGCCCGCACGTCATTGGTGGTGCTAATGAGCATGCTGTATATGGTCGATAGCTGTTCACGGTTGTTATTTTCAAAATAATCTTCAAGCCGTTTGTTGCCCTCTATCGCCTCAGACAGTCGTCCCATGGCAAGCGTGTCTTCGATGAGATGGGCGATGTCTGCCCCGAACTCATAAGCGATGGAGTCCATGCTAATTAGCTCACGCCGTACCGAGCGATAGAGCATGGCAGCGACCAGAGCGTTTTCATCTTGGAACAGATACGCTAAAATGTCCGCCATGCCAATGCCTGTCACATACGCTCCTGAGCGAGAGTGGTGGGGTTTGGATGATTGTACTTGTACAAATTGGCAGGCTTTTTTGAGCAGGGGCAACTCATCTTTGCCGATACGCTGGGCGACATTGGATAGCCATTTGTCAATGTCAATGTCGCTCTCGCTAATCTTGGCAGGCGTGTCGGTGGCGTGGCTGTGGTCGTGGGTAGTAGTGAGTTTTTGACTGTGAAGCTGTGCCTGAAAATCGGGGTGTAATTGGTCTGCCACAAGGCTTGCTGCTAGGCTTGCACTGTCGCCTGAGTTTTTGCCTGTTAGCAAGGGCAAGCTGTCTCGAATCTGTACCACGTCATGTCCTTTAATCTAAACTTTCAATCACTGTTTGATAAAATATGTAGGCATTGCTATCAATCATGTCTTTGGGTGGATTTGTTGGGGTGGATTGTGATTTACCCTATCAACGCATTTATTTGAGCGTTGTGTTTATCCCATGACATCCATGTTTTAAAAACATTTTGCATTGGGGCGTGCCTACCCTTGATAACATTTTAAATCAATTTTTGCATGAAAAATGGCTAAATCTTGTTTTTCTATGTCAAAATCCTTGTTAATATTTTAATATCAACTGCGGACTTTTCCTTGAAAAACGTACGATTTTTCACATTTTTCATTGCAAATACCAACGGTAGGCACGCCCTAAACAATACCAATAATAAAAACACTATTATTGCATTTTCGGGGCATTTTTAAAAGCCAAAAACCCCTAAAATTTACCAAAATTCCCTGCCTACTTTGCCAAAAACTGTGGTATAATGGCTCTCTTTGGTAAAATAATTTGCCAAATCATCGCTGAACCTGCTTATTTTCTATTGATATTAGGGTACGCCCTAGAATAAGCCACATCGTAAGCTAGGACAGTCTTGCCATCAAATGTGTTTAAGAACGAGTTAAGTTCGTTTTATACTTCTGGGCGTTTGGATATTTCATCATTGATTTTAATGATAAATATATCAGAAAAATGCAAATTGCCATTGTTTATTTTTTAATACAATTAAAATGGCATGTCTAAAATGACTTCTGTGTACTTCTTATCATCATGATTGCTGATTTTGTCAAGGTTGCTTTTATTGATAAAAGTAAAACCAATGGCAAACTGTTGGCAGTATGAATTGTCTTCGGTGTTTTTGTAAAACATGATTGGGTCTGGCAAGGGCTATCCTTTGCCATTTAGATGATTTTTTTAAAACCCAACCACGTTCGCCAAGCCAGCGATTATTATCAACATCATGACATCAAGGTTATTTATGACAACCCAACACCAACAAGATTTTGCCCCACAAAAAGAGCAAACAGGCGAGCAACCCACCGAGCAAAAAGAGCAAAACAGCTTAACTTTTGAGCAGTTAAACCTTGCCAAACCCATTTTAAAAGCCCTGACCAAATCAGGCTATACCACGCCCACGCCCATTCAGGCAGGGGCAATCCCCCATGCCATAGATGGACGTGATTTGCTACTATCCGCCCAAACAGGCTCGGGCAAAACGGCGGCGTTTGTCCTGCCGATTTTGCACCAATTAGCCCAGCCAAAACCTGCCGAAAAATCCAGCGAGTTTAGCCAAAAATCACACAACCGCCACCAAAAGACCGCCATTAAAGCCCTGATACTGACCCCCACCCGAGAGCTTGCCATGCAGGTGCAGGACAACGTGCGTAAATACAGCAGTGAAATGCGTGGGATTTTTAGTGTGCCATTGGTCGGCGGGGCTCCGTATGGCGGACAGATTCGTGCCTTGCGTAAGGGCGTGCAGATTGTCATCGCCACCCCCGGTCGCTTGATTGACCACATGAATGACGGGCGTGTGGATTTGTCCGAGCTTGACACGCTGATACTAGATGAAGCTGACCGTATGCTGGACATGGGTTTTGCCGATGACATTAAGACCATCTTAGAAGCCGCCCCGAGTAAGCGTCAAACCGTGATGTCGTCAGCGACATGGGACGGAGCGGTTGGCAAGATTGCCGAGAGCTTTACTGTGAACCCTGAGCGTGTCTCCATCAAAGTTGAGTCGGCTCATATCGATGAGAGCGTGTATTTTTGTGATGATTTTCACCACAAAAATAAGATTTTGATTGAACTTTTGGGCAACCCCGAGATTAACCAAGCGGTGATTTTTACCGCCACCAAACGCAGTACCGAACAGCTTGCCGAGTCGCTCACCGAAGCAGGATTATCGGCTCGCTATCTACACGGTGATTTGCCACAAGGTAAGCGTAACCGCATCATCAGCGATGTCAAGTCGGGCAAGTGCAACTTTTTGATTGCCACCGATGTCGCCGCTCGTGGCATTGACATCTCTGCCATTAGTCATGTAGTGAACTATGATTTGCCCCGTCAAGTCGAAGACTATGTACACCGCATTGGTCGCTGTGGGCGAGCAGGGCGGACAGGGGTCGCCATGAACCTATGTAGCATGGACGACAGACGTCAGCTCGGACACATCAACCGCTATCTAAACCGTGAAATGAAAGAAGAAGTGGTCGCAGGACTAGAACCCAAACGAGTTGCCCCAAGTGCCAAAGACAAAGACGGCAGACGTGAACGCCAATACCGCACAGAGCGATATGAGCGTGGCGAGAGCGGACGTGATGAGCGTTTTGCCAAGCCGTACCAAGAGCGTTTTGGCGATAGAGGCGACAGACGCACTCGCCAACACGGAGACTATCGCCAAGATAAGCCCAAATCTTTTGCCTATGCTCGTGAAAACAGCCGTGAATTTGGACAGCGTGATAATACCCACAAAGGCGAGCGTGCATGGCGTGATGACAAAAGAAAGAACGGCAGAGAGACGGCAAAATCTGGCGGCAGAGACGGCGTGAAAAAGCCCTACAAAAAACGAGCGGTCGAAGAGATATTCTTTGCCAAACGCCAAGAGAAGAAAGTCAAACGTAAATTTGGCGATTTGTGATTTTTGCTGAATTAACCATAAAAACCCATTGATAAAATGGGTTTTTTGTTTTTTTTGGTGTTGTGCTAAAATAAAACACAAAATAACAAGGATAAATCATGAATGCTCGCCTCTACCCCATGCGTCCTAAGCAAATAAAAAATCAGCTATCTGTCACCATTAATGGTATTGTCAATATCACGATGGCGTGTTTGGCTCTTGTGCTGACTTGGTTTGAAGATAAGCTGTTGTGGTGGGAGCATGCTGGTATTCTTATCGTGGTGGGTGTGAGCGTTTATTTGTTGGCACGGGCGTATTTTAAGCCCAAATTTGCCGACACTTCTTTAATCATAGACGCAGAGGGCATTCGTACCAATAAGGATTTTTTACATAAATTGCCTAATTATGCCCCTATTGTTTGGCACGAAATTGACAAAATAGAAATCACTGAAAATCTACCACGAGCCATGATGGGTAAGCTACTTGCCAAACTCAATCCCTATTTGAGTAAATATAATAAAACCCTCATCATTCATGGTCTCCACAAAGACAAATTTGGCGACATCAAAAAGCGACTGATTATCGAAGATGGTGTGTGGCAAATTGATGATATTGATGAATTGGTGAGGCTATTTCATTCATTGGGTTTTCCTGTTTGTCATATTGACAATCAGGATTATATCAAAGAGCATGTCCCAATGGGCGTAGATTTGGGTAAGCGGGCAGGACATTTGGCGTATTCGTCTTTTTTCTTATTTGTCATCATGTTGGGATTGGTATATTTTGATAAATTTATTACCCTAGAATTTGGATATATGGATAAAGTGTTTTTTGGGGTGGCAATCGTGGTATTTTTGGTGGGGGCTTATTATCTTTATGGCGAAAATAAAGCATTAAAAGGCATGATTTCGCTCATATTATTTGTGCCGATGATGACTTTGTTTTTGTTTTTTGCTACGCTGTTTTTATCGCCTTTGGTGGCAAAAACTCAAATGGTGGATTTTGAATTTCGGGGTGGAAAATGGCAAACAACTTATCGCCAAATGCCCTTAGAGGTCAGCTGTCATAAAAATAAGGATAATATTCATGCAGACGGCAAAGTTAATATCATGGACACGCTGGGCATGATAAGAATGGATTTGACCCAACTGGAAAAATTGTGCAAAAAATGAGGCGGATATTGATGGGGGTATAAGATAAAACCCATTTATAAAAATGGGTTTTTTGTTTTGGTTTTATTTAACTTCAATCTGACGGCGAAACTTTTGTCCCGCTTTAAAGGTAACAACACGGCGAGCCTTGACAGGGATAACTTCCCCTGTTTTGGGGTTGCGACCGGGGCGGGATTTTTTGTCTTTTAATTCAAAGTTGCCAAAGCCTGAGAGCTTGACTTCTCTACCGTCTGCCAAACTTTGGCTAATCTCACTAAAAAAGGTATCCACCAATTTGCGAGCGTCTTGGCGAGTCATACGCAGGCGAATGGTCAAATGGTCTACCATGTCTGCTTTGGTTAAGGTTGCCATGTGTTATCCTTTTAAAATTAAATTAAAATTGGCATTGTTAGGGTTAAGGGCGAACCACATTCGCCCTTGAAAACATCAGCTATCACGCAGTTGTGCTTGGTATTTGTCGGTCAATGCCACAATCACCCTATCCATCAACGCCTTAATCTCATCATCAGATAGGGTACGAGCAGTATCTTGCAAGGTCATGGCAAATGCCAGTGATTTTTTGCCTGCAGGCAGTCTGTCGCCTTGATAGACGTCAAACAAGGCAACGTCTGTCAAATACTCGCCTGCCACATCACGCACGACATCTGCCACGTCTTGCCATGCCAAATCCTTATCCACGAAAAAAGCCAAATCACGGCGAACGCTTGGGAATTTGCTCGGTAGGCTCACAGCAAGGGGCTTGCGATGCAGGGCAAGCAGTTTATCAAGCTCAAACTGAGCCACCCACACAGTCGGCAAATCAAGCTCGCTTGCGATACTGGGGTGCAATTGCCCAAAATAGCCAATCCGCTTGCCACCTACCGACACATACGCACTTTGCCCTGAATGCAAAAACGCCAAATCCGCTCGCTCATAGCTTGGCAAGACATGGGCAGGGAGCAGGGTTTCGATGTCGGCTTTTAAATCATAAAAGTCCATGCCACGCACGCCATGAATGCTGTCGGTCGCTCGTCCTGTGGCGATGATGGCAAGGCTGCCGATTTGGGCGAGGCTTGCGACATCTTTACCCACGAACGACAAACCCACCTCAAACAGTCGCACGTCCGTTTGCTGGCGGTTTAGGTTGTGGCTTACGATAGGCAGTAGGCTAGATAGTAGCGTACGTCTCATGACCGCAAGCTCGGAGGAGATAGGGTTGGCAAGGGGCAGTATCTCGCCCAATTTGTCATCGTGGAGCAGTTTTTCTAATTTGTCATCACAAAAGCTAAAACTCACCGCCTCAAAATAGCCCTGTTTGGCAAGGGTTAGTTTGAGTGTGTGGGTCAAATCTGCTGTGTCATCATAGCTCATGTCCACTGCAAACTGTGGCAGGCGTGGGGCGATGTTGGCATAGCCATGCACCCGAGCAACCTCCTCAATGATGTCCTCGCTGATGGTTAGGTCAAAGCGGTGGCTCGGGGGCTGGCAGACAAATGCCGTACCGTCAAAGGTGGTGGCAATTTCTAAGCGGTTTAATAGTCCCACAATCTCATCGCTGGACAGGCTGATACCCAGCAGTTTTTCGACTTTGGCAAATGGCACGCTGATGGTGGTGCGTGCTGGCAAATCAGAGACGCTCTCGGCGGTGGTGATTTGTCCGACTTGACCGCCAGCAATGCTCGCTATCAAAGTCGTGGCACGGTCAAGGGCGAGTTTGGGTAAGTCAAAATCCACCCCACGCTCAAATCTGGCACTGGCATCGGTGTGCAAGCCAAAACGTCTGGCACGCCCTGCGATGTTGAGTTGGTTAAAATGAGCCGATTCTAGCACGATGTTGGTCGTGCTGTCCGACACCGCCGAGCGAGAGCCACCCATAATCCCTGCCAAAGCAAGCACGCCCACATCATCGACAATCACTAACTCATCGCCACTTAGGGTAATGGTTTGCTCGTTTAACAGCTCTACCGTTTCGCCTTGATTGGCAAGGCGCACCGTAATCGCTCCCACGATTTTATCAGCGTCAAATGCGTGTAGGGGCTGACCAAGTTCTAATAGGATAAAATTGGTAACATCGACCAAAAAATTATGGGTGCGAAGTCCGCTCGCCATTAGGTTATCTTTTAGCCATTTGGGGGTTTTGACACTGCGGTCAATGTCGCCGATGTACTGAGCCAGATAGCGTGGACAAGCGGTGGTGTTTTCGACTTTGACCGATACAGATTTATCCAGCGTGGGGGGGGTCGTAATAATCTTGGGGCGGTTTAGGGCTAAGCCATTAACCACGCCAATCTCACGAGATAGACCCAGCACGCTTAGGCAGTCGCCACGATTGGGGGTAATAGCCACATCAAAAATCTGACCGTCCAGCCCCAAATACTCACGCACATCAACGCCAATCGGAGCGTCATCGTCCAGCTCCAAAAGCCCGTCAATCTCATCAATAAGACCCAATTCGGATGCACCGCAGAGCATGCCTTGGGATTCTACGCCACGCAGTTTGCCTTTTTTAATTTTAAACTCTTTGCCGTCAATCGGTGGCAGTACCGCCCCAACCGTTGCGACCGCCACTTTGAGTCCTGCACGCACATTGGTTGCCCCGCAGACAATTTGCAAATGCTCATCTGTACCAACATTGATGGTGGTGACGGAGAGTTTGTCGGCATCGGGGTGCTTGTCGCAAGTGATGACCTGACCCACAACCACGCCACTAAACATGGGGGCAATGGGCGTGATGTCGTCCAATTCCAAGCCAAGCATGGTCAGTTGTTCGCCAAGCTCGGCAGAAGTATTGGTAGGATTGACCCATTGTCTGAGCCAGTTTTCGCTGATTTTCATAAATGTCTCTTATTTGGTTTTTTTATGTATTAAATCTTTAAAGTTTTAACACAATCGTATTTTAAAATACAGTTATCATAAGTAATTAAAGTTAAATTTTCACTCATGGCTTGACTGATTAACAATCTATCAAAAGGGTCTCTATGCACAAAAGGCAAATTTTCTAATTGTATGCAATATTTTGATCAGACAGCCAATTCATCATAACCACCGTCCAACAAATCATCATACAGTCCTTTTGGATTTGCCCTAACAATATCAAGTTTGTCCAGTTTTGATTTGATTGCCACTTCCCAAATATTTACTGAACTAAAATAAATTTTATGATTTTTATTTAATAAAATTTGTTCAAGTTCATAAGTGATTTTATGGGGTTCATAATTTAACCAAAGTACAATGTGGGTATCTAATAAATACGCCACGTCTTACAATTCCACGCCAAACAATCTTGCCACTTCATCATCATATTTATTAATATCATCGGGAAATTTGGCTTTACCTGCGGACATGCCGATTTTTCTGGGTTTATCCGCAGGTTTTTCAGCAGGCTGATTGGGTAACACAATGACCGTTACTGTCTGATTTTCAAGATTGGGAATGGGGTCAAGCCAAATCAATTGACCGTTTGTGATGACCGCTTGATAAGCATTTAGCATATGGCTTCCTTAGGCAAACTGCCCTAAAAATCTTACATCATTTTGGAAAAATACTCGCAAATCATCAATGTCATAATACAGCATGGCAAAACGCTCAATACCCAGCCCAAAGGCAAAGCCTGTGTATTCGTCAGGGTCAATGCCACAGTTATGCAGTACTTGGGGGTGTACCATGCCACAGCCCAAGACTTCTAACCATTTGCCAGAGTCGGATAAAATATCCACCTCCGCAGACGGCTCGGTAAAGGGGAAAAAGCTCGGACGAAACCGCACGGTCATTTCCCTGCCAAAAAACGCATTCAAAAATTCATGAATCACGCCCTTTAACTCGGCAAAATTGGACGATTGTGAAATCATCAAACCTTCCATTTGATGAAACATGGGCGAGTGCGTCTGGTCGCTATCACAGCGATACACACGCCCAGGGCAGATGATACGCAGGGGCGGTTCGCTCTTTTCCATCGTACGGATTTGCACGCCAGAGGTATGCGTACGCAGTAGATAATGAGCGTCAAAGTAGAAGGTATCGTGCATGGCACGAGCAGGGTGGTGGTCAGGGATATTTAATGCCTCAAAGTTATAATAATCGCTCTCAACCTCAGGGCCTGTCGCCACGCTAAATCCCGCCTGCACAAAAAACTTTTTCATACGCTGTGTGGTGTGCGTAATCGGGTGCAGTCCACCTGTGGGGCGGTGGCGTGGCGGGAGCGTGATGTCGATTTGCTCTGCCATGAGCTTGGCGTTCAGGGCTTCTTTTGCCAATACCGCCCCACGTTCATCAAGGGCGGTGGCGATACGGGTGCGAAGCTCGTGCAAGTACGCCCCGTAAGTTTTTTTGCCCTCGCTGTCAAGTCCGCCCATTTGTTTGGAGAGGGCGGTAATGGGGGATTTTTTGCCTTGCAATGCCCCTTTTAATTCTTGTAATTGGGCGGTGTCGTAAGCCGTGCCAATCGCTTCGATGACCTGTTTGGCATAATCATCAAAATCATCACTGCTAATGTCTGCTAGGGGTTTATCCAAATGCGATAGGGCAAGCACCACGTCTAAGGGAGAATGAGTATCAGTCATGTTCGTTATCATCATGAATTTAAAAGAACTATTGTAAAAAATAATTATAAAAATGTAAACAAAAACCATGCTATTTTGGCAAAAACTGACAAATTATGGGCAAAACATGACCGATTTTTTGGGTTTAAGGATATATAGTAAGCATAAAATATTGAAAAATAGGCCATTGGTTATCCCAAATATGGAAGTGATTATTATGAGCTTGGCTTAAACGATGTCTTTACATAAAATCATGACAAAAATGTGAAAAAATTAATTTTTCCTACTTGACATTTTCAAAAATCAACATTATTCTACACAAACAAAGATTTTTGTATCATTTAGTTACATAACATAATATTTAGTTATGCATATGTATCACAAAATGTCATGTAGCCACCCAAGTCGCTTCGACTGAATGTTAGCCATTACAAATCTTTTGTGCTTTGTGACTTGGATGTTATTTTTTGGTGTTAAGGAGAACAAACTTTCTATGCACACACTAATCCACCCCCTTCATCCACTTGCCAGACAGCTCCGTTGGATTGTTCCCATGTCTGTTTTGGCATTGTTTGCCATGCCAGCTCATGCGGCGATGTTGGAGACACCATCGGTTAAAGATGGTTTAAGCCTTGGTATTTATGGCAGTATTAATCCCAATTTTAGCACCGAATCTAATAAGTTTAACTATACTTATGGTGATCCTAGGATTTTTGGCACTAATGGCAGTGTCGCTGATGTGCTTGCCAATCAAGACCGTAAAGACAGCGACGAACAGCTCAGATTAAACGGTCTTAACTGGGGTTCGGTTGAGTTTTATGCCAGCCAAAGACTGACCCCAAAAATTACCGCCAACAGCTCCATTTTGATAGAAGCTAGTGAGAGTGACAGTCGTAACCAGGGTGCTTATTGGGGGGCTTGGTTTGATTTTGGTACTTATGGCGAGCAAGGCAGACTGAGTGTCGGCAGTCGTTTCAATAGGCTTGGTGTGAGCCAGACAGGTTTGGGTATGCTAAACACCATGAATGACACAGGCACCAACATCAATGCCAGATATACGGGCGTGCCCAATCTGACTTTGTCCGCCTATCACATGCTAACTCAGTCAGCAGATGTCAATAACCGCAGAGCCTTAGGGTGGCATCACAGTGATGGGGTTTCTGCCAAGTATGACTTTGATTTTGCACCACGCAAAACGCTGACCTTGGCGGGCGGTTATAGTCGCAGTAAGGGTCATGATGACATGGCGTACTATGATGTTGCCGAAAAAGCAGATGCTTATCTACTCGGTGTTGGGTTTCGCCATAATGACTGGATGGTTGGGCTAGACTATGGCGAGCGTGAAGAGTCTTACAATGGTTATGTCACCAGTGGTGTAGACAAAAAAGTCTATGGTGCCAAAGTGGACTATGAATTCACCCCACGTCTAAAAGGTACGCTAAGCTATGGACACAGCCATTCTAAAAATAACTCACCTGCACCTTTTGAGAGAATGGTGGATTTTGGTAGGTTAGAGCCTTATTCGGGAACAGAAGCGTTGTTCTTTGATAAAGTTGAGCAAGATCGATACAGCGTGGGTCTGCAATATGAGCTGTATAAGGGCATTACGTTAAATGGCTCAGTCACCAACTTAAAGACCACCAACTATGTTACCGAAGGCGAATTTAGTAATCGTGAACAACTCACCGCCAACATCGGGGCATCATTCTCATTTTAATTATTTTAAAGGAATTTTTTATGAAAGCGACCCAATCTTTTCAATTAACCAAAATCGCCCTAATGACAGGCGTGATTCTAACAGCAACCAGCTCTCAGGCAGTTTATAATCTTTACAAAAAAGATGGCTTGTCTTTGGACATCAGCGGACAGATTGACATGCAAGCCACCAAACAGGATGAGAAGTTTGTGCTACAAAGCCCAATGGCGAGTGCTTACATTGATGGAAATAGTTGGCATTGGGGCAGTAACATCCCAGCAGGCACAGAGTTGTCCAGTACTGACAGAAAGCCACGTTTGGGACAAAACCACGGCGTGTCCTATGTGGATTTTCGCGGCTCACAAGAGTTGCCAAATGACTGGCGAGTGACGGGTAATGTCGGCTTTGGCTATAGTGATGGGCGTGATTTTTATTTGTCTAATTCAAGTTTGTCTTTTGACAAACGCAATCTGGGGGCGATTAGCCTAGGTCGCCAATACCTACACACCAACTATGTTAATCGTACCGGCACAGATACGCCACTAGATATTTTTAGTACCAATGCGGTGCGTTTGGACTATTATGGCGTCAAAGGCTTGCAAACCAGTGCTTATTATAGTTTTGCAGGTTATAACGATGTGACCAAAGAAAATAACACCGAAGTGGACTCAGGCTATGGCGTGTCAGCAAGTTACCGCTTTCCCATCGCTGATAATCAAAGCCTAAGAGTGGCGGCAGGCTATACGCACAGTGATTTTAACCCTGTGACCAACATTGCAGAAGCACAGTGGACTGCCAACCAAAACACTCTAAACCGCTACCCACAAAAAGTTGATGGTGTAGCGGCATCATTAGAATATCAGGCAGGTAAGTTCTTGATAGCGGCGGATATCGGTCGCAAAAAAGAAAACATGTCAGACAGTCGTAACACACCTTTGGATAAACGCACCACGGATTATCTGGGAGCGAAGATTGCCTATGACATCAACCCTGTTTTTAAGGTCAGTGCAGGCTATGGCACCAAAAAAGCTGAGACAAATCTAAAGGCAGGTGCATCAGCATTAACAAATGACGCAGGCTCTTTGTATGCCACCTATCGGGACAGTGGTTGGACAGATTTGGCGATGTATTCTTATGTGGGGGCAGGCGAGCAACATCTCTATGATAAAGCCGACACCAAAGAAGCCTATGTACAGCTAGACTATCGCATTCGTCCCAATGTTCGTGTCTATGGTCGTTATGATACCGAAGAGACAGTTTATAAGGTCGGTGGCAAGGATACTGGCAAATTGACCGATGACAATGTGCGTGTGGGCATGGTGTTTACATTCTAAGCACAAAACACAATATAAAAATGCGGGGGCAGGCGATGAGACTTGCTCCTGACAGGTGTATTTATTGGTTGATTTGCATGGCAAAAAATTAAGGAGTTGCCCATGATGAGATTAAAACTTACCACGTTGGCATTGGCAGTGATGTCGTGTGTCTACATGACAACGGTACAGGCTGATGATGACACTGACAGCAGTAATAAACTAAATTACCCAAAAACTCGGGTGCATCAAGACAGTTACGACCCTTTTTTACACGGTGAATTTGGCATCTCTGCCAATACTGCAGGTACCAGAAATGCCCAATACATCGATAATCAGCATGCCCCAGATGATGGCATTGACCATTATTCTGGTGGCACCCATGTGGATAAATACCGCTGGTTAGAAGAGTATGATAATATTGATGCATATGTTGCCAAAGAGACCGATGCTGACCGTGAGCGAAACTTCATTGGTACTCGTTTTGAAGACGACCGACCGTTGGCGGCTGAGACCACTCGGTATCTACAAACGGTGCAACCTAGGGTGTCCAGTGAGGTTAATGAATGGGTGAATGAGCAAAATGCAGTAACGGAAGCGTACATTCAAAGCTCTACTGTTTATGACCAGCTAAAAAGAAACTACGATGCTCTAAAAGATGTTGAGCATACTATGAGTCGTTTTTATCGGGATAAGATTGGCGAGATTCGTTATTATCGTCATGTTGATGGGTTTAGTCGCATTGAGCGTATTGATCCAGATGGCACTCGCACCGAACTTGTCAATCAGGCGACCATTTCCCCAGATGGTAAGATGACCCCAGATGGCAATGCTGCTATTCGTGGTGTTAAGGTTAGTAAAGATGGCTCTTATGTGTCGTTCTTTGTGCGTCAAGGATTTTCTGATGTTGACCCTAGATTTTTGCACGTCATAGATACCCGTACAGGCGAACTTGCCACGCCCATTATCAAAGGTCTTAGACGAGATATTTTGGCATCCACATGGCTAGATGATGATACGCTGTTTTATGTGGGTAGTGTGCCCCAGCTTGCTGTCTATCGTCGTGATATTGGCAAAGAGCGTTTTATTGACCCTATCGAAACCAACTCAAACCAAGTGGGTGGTGGTGCAATCACCAGCATCTATTTTGATGGTGATGATGACCGTTATTTGGTCATGGATGGCATGTACCAGGGTACAACAACGGCTTATATCAAAGACCGTAAGACAGGCGATGTGTATCGCTTGCATGATAATAAATTCTTTGATAAAGCGGTTAGATACAATCCAGCTTTTAATAATAACATCTTGGCACAGCTGATACATTTTGACCCAGAGACCCGTGACGTGTGGTTTATTAGTGGTGAGAATGACCGTAGGGGCGAGCTGATTAAGAGTAATCTTGACAATCTAAAAAAGCGTGAAGTGGTGGTTAATATTCCGCAGGATTTGGATTTGATGCGTGATGCGTATTATCACGAAGAAGGTAATGGCTACTTCTTGGTGACCTACCTAAAAGATGGGGTGAGTCGCCTTAAACTGGTGGATGCTACCACAGGTGTCTTTTTAAAAGATTTGACACCACCACAGGGGGCGGGCTTTATTTCTGAGCTGACTGGCAACTTGGTGAACAAAGAGCAAACCGATTCCAATCACGAAGTGGACGAAAATGATGCTGAATCCAACGAAAACTATGTGCAGTTTCGTTTTGAGAACCCAACATTCCCGCCCACGGATTATAAGTATAGCATTGCCAAAGATGAATTTTTGGATATTCGTCGCTTTAACTTAGCACCATTTGATGAGACGCAGTACGAAAGCAAGGTGGTATTTTATACATCCTATGATGGCACGCAGGTGCCGATGAATATCAGCTACAAAAAAGGCATTCCCTTAGATGGTAAGAACCCGACATTATTATACGGCTATGGTGGTTATGGTGTCATCTATGACCAAACCTTTGGCTTTCCCGCCAACACCGCATGGCTAGAAAATGGCGGTGTTTGGGCTCATGCCTTTATCCGTGGCGGTGGCGAATACGGACAAGAGTGGCAAGATGCTGCTAAGCACACCAAACGCTTGACGGGTTATGATGACTTTGCTGCTGCTGCTGACTACCTAAATCAAGCAGGCTATGCCAACCCTGACCATCTAGGCATTATTGGTGGGTCTAACGGTGGTCTTTTGGTGGGAGCCGCCATGGTGCGTCATCCAGAGAAGTATCGTGTGGCATTCCCACAGGTGGCTGTCTTAGACCAACTGCGTCAGGCGGACATGGGCATTACGCAGTATTGGATGGAAGAGTATGGCGTGCCATCAGAAGGTCGTCGTGTTTATGATGTTTTGATGAGTTATTCGCCTTATCATAACCTAAATGCAGGCACTTGTTATCCATCTACCTTGGTACAAACATCCAAGCGAGATGACCGTGTGGTGCCGTCGCATTCTTATAAGTTTGTTGCACGTTTTCAGGAGATAGAAAGCTGTGGTCGTCCCGCACTTCTTCATGCCGCTGAAAACCAAGGACACAGCCCAAATACTTATAATGAGCGAAAAGAAGACGAGCTGATGACGATTGCTTTTGCGTTCCAGGAGATGGGCGTGACAGACATACCAAACCTAGAAGTGCGTCCTACGGCTGACGAGATGAAAACGGACAAATGGCGAGCCGAAGATGAAGTCAAGCGTCAAAAACGTCTCAAAGAACGTTCTGTTCAGTAGTATTGACATTAACAAAAACTCAGCTTGGGCTGGGTTTTGTTTTTGATGGGCAATGAATTTTAGATGACTATAACTCATCATGTACCACAACTGGCAATCTAAATTATTTGTTAAATATTCCTATTTTCATTGATTTATCAAAGATTTTTGGTTAAAATATGTAACCATCATTTATCTTTCTTGTTTTGTCATATATAGGACGTGTTATGTTTACCAAAAAACTTTTAGCCCTTGCCGTTGTTGGTGTGTTTGGTCTGACCGCTTGCAACCAAGACAAACCTGCAACCACAGACACCGCCCCTGCCGAGCAAAAAACAGAACAAAAGGCTGAGTCGGCAGAGACCAAACCTGCTGACACCACAGCGACCCCTGCCACAGGCGATGTTATCATTAAGACCGCCACAGGCGAGCAGGCCATCCCTGCCAATCCTAATCCCATTGCCGTCTATGACATGACCGCCCTACAAAACCTAAAAGCCTTGGGCGTTGCGGTGCAAGGTATGCCGTCAGCGGAGATGACCGCCGAGCGTATCGCTACCCTAAACCTAAAAGCGGACGGCACGCCAGATGGCACAAGCGTTGGTACAGTATTTGAGCCAAATTTAGAAGTATTGCACAGCCTAAAACCACAAGCGATTTTTGTGGGTTCTCGTATGGCAGAAAAGAGCGAAGAGCTTGGCAAAATCGCCCCAACGTATAACCTAACCATTGACACCAACAACGTCTATGAGTCAAGCAAACAGCAGATTACCGATTTTGGTAAAGTGTTTGGTAAAACTGCAGAAGCCGACAAACTCATCGCCGACATTGATACTGCCATCGCCGAGACCAAAAAAGCGGTAGAAGGCAAGGGCAACGGGCTTGCCATTCTTATCAACGGCAACAAAATGAGCGCCTATGGCAAAAACTCACGCTACGGCTATCTACACACCACATTCGGCATTCCTATGGCGGACGCTGACGTGAACAAAAACGAAGAGCGTCATGGTCAGCCCATTAGCTTTGAATATATCCAAAAAGTTGACCCTGATTGGCTGTTTGTCCTAGACCGCACGTCAGCGATTGGCGAAGAAGGCGTATCGGCTAAGGAAGTGCTAAATAACCCACTCATGCACAACACCAAAGCCTATAAAAATAACCAAATCGTCTATGTCAGTCCAGATTCTTATCTTGCCTTTGGGGGTTATTACCAATGGCTAAAAGATGCTAAGATTGTTACCGATGCGTTTAATGCAAAAACAGCTCAGTAATTGATGTTAGGTGTAAAAAAAGGGGGCGGATTTTATTCGCCCTTCTGCTGATTTTTATTAGCATTGTTAATTGATTGTGTTTGTAGTGAATTTACAGGGGGTAAATTACATTTGCCCTGTACCATAAGTTTTTTGGGCGTTGTATTCGCCCCTACAAAGGCATTATTTTAAAAATGCAAATTGGGGCATATATTTTGATTTGATCATATCAATTTATCATACACTCTACAAAATGAAAGAGTACTACAGTTTTTCGTTCGTGGTGAGCCTGTCGAACCATGATGGAAACCGACCCGCAGGCAAGCTTGTGGCGAACGGTTTCCGTAGTAAAAATTCAATTTTGTTGGCTGCATAAACCCATTTTAAATTATAAACCCCTTTGCCTCACCATGCACCTTAGGAATTATCACTTGGGAACCCTATGACCACAGCGACACTCTCCGCCCCAACTTCTTGGTGGTCGCCAACATTTGTCAATGTTGGTGCGTTTTTGCTTTTGTTTGTTTTGATTGTCATCAGCATTTCGGTGGGGGTGGCGGATTTTTCATGGGCAAAACTCTTTGACGACACCGACAACAGCTCACAGCTTTTTTTGGTGAGCCGTCTGCCCCGTACGCTCGCTTTAATTTTGACAGGGGCGAGCATGGCGATAGCGGGCATGATGATGCAGGTCGTGCTAAAAAACCGCTTTGTTGAGCCGTCTATGGTTGGGGCGACACAGTCGGCGGTGCTTGGGATTTTGCTCACAAGCCTTTATATGCCAACCTTGCCCCTTTTGGGTAAGATGAGCGTGGCAACGGTCATGGCGTTTGGCGGTATGATGATTTTTATGCAGATTATCAAACGCTTACCGCCCACCGATTTTCTCATCATTCCGCTTGTGGGGATTGTGTTTGGGGGGATCATTGACTCGTTTACGCTGTTTTTGGCGTATCAGACCGAGACGGTGCAAATGCTCTCGGTGTGGCGGTTTGGCGATTTTTCTAGCGTGCTGGCAGGGCGGTATGAGACCTTGTGGCTGGTGGGGATTTTGTCCGCCATTGCTTATATCATGGCAGACCGCTTGACGATTATCGGGCTTGGGGACGGTATCGCCAAAAATTTGGGGGTCAATAAAGACGCTGTTATGTGGCTTGCCATTGGCATGGTGGCGATGATAAGTGCGGTGGTGGTGGTTACGGTGGGGGCGATTAGCTTTGTGGGGCTTGTCGTGCCAAATATCGTGAGCCGTCTGGTCGGAGACCGCCTACGGGTGTCGCTCCCTGCGGTGGCGTTGCTTGGTGCGTCTTGTGTCCTTTTGTGCGATATTATTGGGCGTGTGATACGCTATCCCTTTGAAATCCCTGTCTATGTCGTCTTCGGCGTGCTAGGGTCGGCACTGTTTTTATGGCTTTTGTCAAAATCAAAATAGGGGCGTGTGATGAATTTTATAAAAAAGTTATTGGGCAGTCCTATTTTGTTGGCGTTTATCGTGCTTGTGATTGGCTGTGGGCTGTATTTGACCTTAAATGTCATCAGTTGGGATTTTGCCTTGCCCCTGCGTACTCGCAAACTCATTGCTTTTTTAGTGGTAGGCTATGCGGTGGGGGTGTCCACGCTGTTATTTCAAACGCTTACGCATAACCCCATTTTAACGCCAAGTCTCTTGGGCTTTGATGCCTTATATGTCTTGATACAGAGCCTGATGCTGTTCTTTTTGGGTATGCTAAGTTATGTCACCTTGCCAACAGTGGGTAAATTTGCCTTTGAAGTGGCGATGATGATGATTATGTCGGTGATTTTGTTTCGTTTTTTGTTTACTAAACATAATCAAGATTTGACACGGCTTATCTTGGTGGGCGTGATTTTTGGGACGTTGTTTCGTAGCCTATCCTACATGGTCGCTCGCATGATAAATCCCGATGAATTTGTTACCGTACAAGCCCAAAGCTATGCCAGTTTTACCGCCATCAATGTCAATCTGCTCATCACCAGTGTGGTGCTGTCGGTGGCGACTTTTATTTATGTGTGGCGACAACGGTTTGCGTTGGACGTATTGCTACTTGGTAGAAATTGTGCCATTTCGCTTGGCGTGCCGTATCATAAGCTGTCTCTTGGTATTTTGATGACAATCTCGCTACTCGTATCCATGGCAACCGCCCTTGTGGGTCCGATTACGTTTTTTGGGCTACTTGTGTGTGCTTTGACCAATCGGTTTTGTACAAAAATGGCTCACGGCGAGAGGCTGATTTTGGTGACGCTCATCGCCAGTAGCACGCTCATCGTGGGACAGGCAGTGTTTGAGCATATTTTTAAAATGGCAGGCGTGCTTGAAGTGGTCATTGAGCTGTTTGGCGGGGTGGCGTTTTTGCTACTGATTTTTATGCAATATAGCAAACAACGTACAATCCAATAATTCTTAATACATAAAATTTAATCTATAAATTTAGGTTGTTGAATGAAAAATAAATTAAAATCATTGCACTTGTTTGATGTGGTTATTTTGGCGATTATCTTTTTTGGCTTTGCCATTTATAGTTCCAATATGCAGTTTTTTGAATTGATAAGCCATGAGCAGGTTGCTCCTGAGACTTTGGAATTCAACAGTTCAAGTAATTGGTCGGGGATTTTGAGTGAAATTATGGCATTATTGGTGGCGTTTGGGTATTTGACCTATCGTAAATTTGATTTTAAACAATTAAATTTTAGTGTCAATCGCTGGACATTGCCAAAAGTGGTGCTATACATTCTCATTGCAGGAACGGTGGCATCGCTTTATGAGTATTTGCAATACTGGGCTTTTCCCGAGCTTTATCCAACCACAGAGGCACATTATGGGGCAAGCGAGCATTTTAGTATGTGGTCTGTTTCCTTTATTTTATTTGCTCTGTTAAATGGCTTTTATGAGGAAGTGTTTTTTATTGGATTGGTGGCATTGACCACAAAAAAACATTTGCCCCTTGCCATTGTGTTTACTTTGTTTGTGCGATTTGCCTTTCATACCTATCAAGGATTGGCAGGAGCATTAACCATTACCACTTTGGGGATTGTGTTTTTGTTATTACGCTATAAAAGTGATGAATTGTTGCCATTTACTTTAGCACATTCATTTTTTGATTTATTTGGGCTTGGCTTGCCTTTGTATTTGTTGGAATAATTGGGGTATTTATGATAAAAGTAAAAAACGTTAGCCACAACATCGGCGATTTACCCATTTTAAAAAACGTAAACTTTGAGCTACCCACAGGGCAAATCATCGCACTCATCGGAGCGAACGGGGCAGGCAAAAGTACGCTGTTTAGCCTGATGGCTCGCATGAATTCTTTGCAGGACAAATCCGCCTGTATCAGCTTTGATGGGCATGACATCAGCACCGCCACAGATAGTGATATGGCAAAAGTGGTCGCCATGCTCGCCCAAGAAAACCACATTCAGGGGCGACTGCGTGTGCGTGAGCTACTCATGTTTGGGCGTTATCCTTATCATCAGGGCAGACCCACACAGGCGGATAAGGATAAGGTGGAGGAGATGATTACGACCTTTGAATTAGAGATGTTGGCGGAGCGGTTTTTGTCCGACTTGTCGGGCGGTCAGCGTCAGCGTGTGCTGATTGCCATGGTGGTGTGCCAAGATACGCCGTATATCTTGCTTGATGAACCGCTCAACAACCTAGATATGTACCACGCAGGGCGACTCATGCGACAGATGAAGGTGCTGGCAAGTCGTGGCAAAACGGTGGTCATCGTGCTACATGACATCAACCAAGCATCCCAATTTGCCGATACGGTTGTGATGATGAAAGGGGGCGAAGTGGTGTCTGTGGGTGCGCCAAAAGACGTGCTAACGGCTCAAAACATGAAAGTGCTGTATAACGTGGACGTAACGGTGCTGATGCATAATGGCAAGCCGATTGTGGTGGATGTGGTGTGATTGAGATTTGATAGATTGCACTATCAAAACAAAAGGTGTTATAATAGAATATTTAGATAATTTTCTTTAATTGGACTTAGACGGGGCGTTATGATGACTGATAGCAATTACGCCACATTCACACTCAGACTGACTGGCATTGATTTGGATAATATTCATCCAAATGATGTGGGGGCTTTATTGTCTGATTTTTCTCGTCTGCTTAATGAAGATAGTCTAAAATTTGATAGCATTCGTCAAGGCTCTGCGGTGGTTTCTGTGCGAGCCAATCAAGAGCTTTACCCCCAAATTTTGCAAAATTTTCAAAACGGCATGGTAAAATCTGCCTACAAATCTTTGACAAAAACCATTCGTAAATACGCCAAATATTATCCTGATATTCAAGCTGAACTGTGGGCAAAGCCAAATAATAAAAGTGAAAATCAATTAATTGAAACCTTGGATTATCAAGAATACACAAAAACCATAAAACAAACAGAAACGCTAATTGGCAAACTGCAAAAACCTGCACATGGTAAAGATGATACTGACCATTTTACCATTTTGCTTGCTAATGGTAATCAAGTTGCTGTTAAAGTAAATAAAATATTGTCTCATGAATTGGCAGGGTATTTGGAAGGGCTTTGGCTGGCAGATAGTTTGATTGAATTTACAGGTATTGCCAAATATCAATTGACAGGTTGGCAAATGAAATTGTCTGAATTTACCGCTCAAAGCTTTGTTGTTTTGCCTAATAAAAATGAATTGACAAAATGGGCGGACGACTTTCATGCGTGCGGTGAAAGCGGTTGGCGAGCATTGGATAATCCTGAGCAAACTTGGCTAATGGAGCGTCATTCATCATGATAATGGCGGATAACAATTTTTTGATTGCTTTGGTTGCTGATAAACAAAAATATCGCTTATTATTGCAACAATTGGAGAGACAAAATCATAAAATTGGTTTGCCAACACCCGTATTGGCAGAATTTATGGTTCGGGATAATAATATGGAGCGAGAACTGTTTTTAACAACCAATCACTCTTTTATTCAAGAATTCGATTTTGACAAAAAGTCAGCAATCGTCAGTGCTAATATCATGCGAGAATTATTAAAAACAGACTTTTTTAAAAATAAATCAAAAGATAAACAGATTATTAAGGTAGATATTCAAATTTTAGGCATTACCATTGCAAATGGTGTCAAAAAACTATTCAGTGCTGATATTGAAATAGCAAGAATTATTGATGTGCTTGAACTACCAATTGAGTTGGTTAATTTTGATGAGAATAACGGTTTAGGGCAATCTGATTTATTTGGTACTGTTTGTTAAAACTTAAAAAGGGCGAAATCTCGCCCTTTTTAAGTTGGTTAAACCATATAATTTTTTCCCCACCTTATTCCCCACCAAAAATGCGAGAAGTTCAATTGCCCAACGCAGGCACGACAGCGTGCAAATCCCATAAGGCAATCATATCACTCAATCCACCCTATCCCCACGCCCAGCCAGCCAGCCAAAACCGACATTGACACACATTAGAATAAATAGCACATACAGCGACACTTCCCAAGTGCCTGTTTTTTCGTACAATTTACCCAGCACCAACGGGCCAAAAAACGCCACGCCATAGCCCACCGCCTGCACCATGCCCGACAAATCCCGAGCGGTATCAAGCCGTGTTGTACGAATAGAAAACAGCATGAGCGACAACGTAAAAATACACGCCCCGCCAAAGCCCATCAGTGCCGACCACAGCATGAGATAATCAGGAAGCCAAATCAATCCGCCTGACCCCACCACGTTAGCAAGGCTTGCCACTAAGGCGATGATTTTTATGGAAAAATTTCTTTTGATTAAAAAGGTTAATAAAAATATCGCCACAGGAGCGGACAGCTGAAAAGCAAGGGCAAGTCCGCTTGCGTCTGCCAAACTTAGCCCATAACCCATGCCAATGGACGGCAAAAAACTTGCCACCGTATAAAACAGTAACGACTGTATGCCCATATACACGCCCAAATACCAAGCATCCTTGCTTTTCCATGCGTTAAAATGACTGGGCGTGTTTGTGGTTTGGGCGGTGTCGGCATGATAGAACTTATTGATAAATAACAACATAAAAAACGTCATCACCGCAAATACCCCCCACCACGACAACGCCACCTGCCACGACACCACGCCCATGAGCGGTACGACCAGATAGGCACACAGCCCTGCACACACCGACATGGATAGGCTAAATACGCCTGTGGCAAGAGCGATGTGATTGGGGGCGTATTTTTTGATAAAAGGGGCGGTTAGGGCGTTTAATAGCCCAATGGCAAGCGACAACACAACCGTACCGACAAACAGACCGCTCACCCCAAGCCACACCCGAGACAGTACACCGACCGCCAGCACCGCACCGCTTATCATCATCATAACTTCTAGCCCAAAACGCTTGGCGAGCATGGGAGCAACCAGAGCCCCAAAGGCAAACATTGGCATGGGAAGCGACCCCAATAGCCCAATGGCGGACACCGATAAGCCCAGTGCGTCTGTAAGCGTGGGAGCGACCGAACCTAGCATGACAATGGGCGAACGCATATTTATCGCCAATAGTACAAGCGTGATGATAAGTAGGGCAAGGGGCAGGGCGGATTTGTGGGGGTGGGTGTTTGGCATGGCGGTTTGGTGTGGCTAAAGATGGAATTTTAACAAAAAAGGATGAGGCTTGAAAAGGGAAAAATTTAGGATAAATACAGTGAATTGACCCTAATTTGCACCAATTCTGTATTTTTTTAAATGATACTTTTGTAGGGGTGTGCTTTCCACGCCCGTTGGTATATTTTGAGGTTAAGTAATCATAAAAGAAAAAGGGCAAATAATTCGCCCTTTTTAAAATTCAAATAAGTTTTAAAACCACCAAATCAAATCTCTTTGGCAATCTTATCCAATGTTGCTTTGTTAGCGAGCATGGCTTTTTTGTCGTCTTCGGTGAGACTGTCGCATTTGTTGGGGTCGTTGCCACAAAACTGGCAAAACTCATCGCCCATCAAGGTTGCCACGCCCCCGCACGAGCCTTTTAGGGGTTTTTTCTTGACCAAATAACCAATCCCCATAAACAAAAAAAACAGCACAAATACCCCAAACGTTACAATAAACATAGGGATAAATTGGGCGAGCAAATCATTCATGGTATTCTCCTAATTGATAGAGATGAAGGGTGTATTATAAAGAATTTTGCCAAAAAAATCAGTCCGTTTTTTGTAATGGCTGACCAGTAAATATTTACCCTTTATTAAAATTCTAAATCAGGGCGAATATAATTCGCCCCCCTATCACACGTCCAAACTTTAAAAACTTAAAAGGCATTGTTATTTCACAATGCCTTTTATTTACTCTACACCACTTCCACCCCTGCACACACCTGCCGATGAAAGCTCATCAACAGTTTTAATTTTGGCACATACAGCCAATGCAAAAACTCCACGCAGTTATCTTGTTCAAATTCATCTAAGATTGCCGATTTGGGTTTGCCGATTAGGGTGTTTACGGTTGTGATATTAGTCATGGGCGATCTCCTGATTGGTTGGACTGATTTGATTGATTGTGGTAACTTGTGGCAGTTGCGTGGGTGGTGTGTTGTCGCTTTCATCACTTTTATTGTCATCATTTTGCCCTGTCATGCCATACCAATCTACATGACGAGTAGCAATCATCACCACGGCGATGCACATAAAGGAGAACACCGACCCCATAAGCAGGTTCATGCCACTTGCCGAGAGTATCGCATAAAAGCACGCATACAACGTCCCCAACACCGCCCCAAAGCCCACACCACGCCCAAACGAGCCGAGCATATAGCAAGCATACCAACCGATAAGCCCCACACAGGCAAGGCTTGCGATGGTGTATGCCTGCCAAAACGCCAACTGTTCGGCAAGCGACAGCAGAAGCAAATAAAACACAAGCAACGCACTTGCCACGAGCAGATACTGAATGGGGTGAATGCGTAAGCCTTTGATAACTTCAAACAAAAAGAACGTCCCAAACGACACCATGATGATAAGCAAGGCATATTTAATACTGCGGTCAGTCTTGGTGTAGGTATCGTTAGTGTGGATAAAATCGGTCGTCAGAGCGTGGTGCGTGTATTGGTCAAAATCGCCCATGATGCCCCGTGATAGCTCCATGATAAGTTTTTGATTTTGCACGCCTAGCACATGGGCTTGCCATGTCGCCCCAAAGCCGTTGTCGGTGAGCGATTTGTGCGTGGGTAGGGCTTGCCCGTGGAATTTGGGATTTTGCCAGTTGCTGTTTAGGGCAACGGTGTTCATCTCGCCAAGCGGTAACACGCCAAAACTGCCAATGCCAGACACGTCAAGCTCAAACTGCACATTTAGCTCTCCACTGCCCATAAAATCATCTTTCATAAATTCATCCAAGGTCATGGGCAAAGCCACTTCCAAATGCGGTAGGGCGTTGTCTGTGCCAAAGGTGGCAGGATAGCTTTTGCCATTGACGGTTACATTCGTTGGCATGACACCCCGTAAATCACTTAGGGCAATGATAAGCCTTAGTGGTTTGGGAATGTGGATGGATTCGGTAGGTGTGGCAGGCGTGGGTGTCGCTTGGGTGGCTTGGGGGTTTTGGGTGGCGACTTGCTCGCTTGGGGTGGATTGGGCTTGCTCGTTTTGGGTTTGCTGATTTTGGGCCTGCTCGTTTTGTGTTTGGGTATCGGGAGATACCGTTTGGACAGGCTCGGCAGGCTTATCAATGTGTAAGCTGTGGGCGGTGGCATGGGCATTAAAACTCTGCTGTACGACAACTTTCGTGCCATAGCTTATCGCCCGATAAATGCCCCGTTTGTACTCGTCATCTCGCACATCACTTGTCGCCTTAATGTCGCTTTTGGTGGGGAAAATGTAGTGCGTCTCATCGCCATGTCCTGCGACCAAAAAGGGCGTGGCTAGAATTTGCGATGACACATGGGACGACTTAATCTCGCTGATAACCTCATCGTGATAAGACTGTCGCTCGCTCACAAGTCCGCTCACGAACATCAGTCCGACAAAAAACACAAGGCACACCGCCCCGATGAGTGATAATTTTGTACCGATTTTTTGCATAATAAACTCCTAAAAACATGAAGTCATTATAAAAATCGTCTGTGCAAAAATGATGGAAAAATGGGGTGGTTTTATGGAAAATGTGTGGAAAATTTAGATTATTTAGATGATTTTAGGGATTTAATGGTATCAATCAACTCTTGCCAAATAGGAAGGTTGCCAATAACGGATAGGCTGTCAGTATTTTGTTTGTCATTTTGAGATTTGTTTTCACCAAAATGAGCGGAAGATTTTAAGGTGGCATATAAAATAGATGTCGCCATAACAGCAATCATTAAAGGAATGTGCCAAAAGTTGCTAGATAATATCGCCGTTTGGTTTGATCTTAACAGCGATATATACTCATAAATAACACAGCATAATAGCACTATGAGTATAGAAAAGGCAAATAAAGCACCATAAACTGCATAACGAAATAATGTAATTCGCTCTTGATTAAGTTTGGCTTGTTGCGATAGTTCGCTAATATCGTCATTGGCAATATTAACTGTTGCAGATGCTGGCGGTGCCTGTTCTGGTGGACTTAGTTGAATGTTATGGTTGCCAATCTTGCTCATGAAATCAATCCTAGATTTTTTAGGCGATACAACATGGCTTGCTCGGACACCCATAATTTTTGAGCGAGTTCTTGTACCGTTGTAATGTCTTTTTCAAAAATTAAATGTCTGATGACAGCAGTTGGCATTAAGATTTCAGCAGCGAAAGCATTGGCTTCAATCTCATCAGGGTCGCTTTCTCCATTGCGGTATAGAATATCTTCTTTTGAGCCATGATTTAGGGCATAATGCCCCAATTCATGAGCTATGGTAAATCTTTGGCGATTTTCATGGTGATTTTCATTGACAGTAATAATGTATTTTTTAATATCAAAATCATAATTCACCTTACCAGAAATGTTGTCTGTTAAGTTCTCATAACGAATTTCCAAATCGTCAATCTTATCAATCATACGCTCTGGTTGTATGGGTATTTGCTTATCCCAATAGTGTTTTAGTACACTTTGGGCGTATTTTACAGCACGGCTCATAATTTACTCCAAAATGTAGAGATAAAAAAATAGGTAACAAAAAGTTACCCAACCTAAGAATATGTGTAAAATTGGTCGGACACACATAAGGCTATTATGTATAAAATAAGGTATTTTTGACAAAATTGCAAGCATTTTGTGAGATTTATTTGTGCATAATATGTGTATTTTTTTGTTGCTTTTTATATAATTCATTGATTTTATATAGAAAAAATATTCTAACAATCCAAATACAATACTGTTTTTATATTATTTCTATTTGTAAATATATGTAATCGGAATTCTCATCACCACAACCACATCGTTGCCCCTATCCTGCCCAAAACTCACCGCCCCGCCATGAAGCTCTATCACTTGCTTAACCAGCGTCAGCCCAAGTCCCGTGCTTTTTTGCTGGGCGGATTTGCCTATGCTAAAATACCGCTCAAAGGCTCGCTTGATGATAAAGTCGTCCAGCGTGTCGCTGTCATTTTTGATATGGATAAAGGTATCCGTCTCGGTTTGGCTTATATGAATGGCTATCGCACTTTTGCCATAATAAATGGCGTTGTCAATGACGTTTTGCACCGCTTGGGTCAGCCAAAATTCATCGGTACGGATATGAATACCGCTTTTGTCAAATTGCACGGTTTTGCCAAGCTGTTTTAGGGTTGCCGACTGCTGATTTAGGCAGGTTTGAATGAGTGCGTCCAAATCAACATCGCTCATGGTAAGTTTAAAGGTGGGCTGTTCAATCTTGGCAAGGGTCAAAAGTTTGTCCACCAAGGCGGTTAATTTGTCCGTTTGCGATAGGATAATGCCCGTAAACTGCTCACGCTCGGCAAGACTCAGCTCGTCCGTCAAAATCTCGCTACTGGCACGAATGGCGGTCAGGGGGGATTTTAGCTCATGCGTGAGCGTGTGGACGTACTCGCTCACGTACGCTTTGTTTTCTATGGTGTCTTTCATGGCGTGAATGCTTGCCATGAGTTCGTTCAGCTCTCGCCCAAGATAAAAATGGGGTGGTGCGGTACTGGCAAGCCCTTTGGTGTAGCGGTTTACGCTGTCTATGCTGCGTCTTAACCACCATGCCATGAGCGTGGCGGTGGCAAGCGTGATTGCCATAATTGATAAGATAATCTTAATAATTTCATCGGTGCTTTTGTTGATATAAGGAATGAGCGTTTGGGTGGGCTTGCCAACGGATGCCACACCGATTATCCGCCCGTCTGAGACAATCGGGCTTGCCACATACATGACCGAATGCCCGCCGATGTCAGTGCTTCTTGCCCCGTATTTGCCACGCAAGGTCAGATACACGTCATTCCAACGGCTAAAATCCGCCCCCACGCTCGCCCCACGACTGTCATAGATGACCACGCCTGTGCTGTCCGTGATATAGATGTGGTAGGTGCTTTTGGATTTTTGATGATACCAAAGCGGTTCATCAGGGTTGGTAAAGGCGTGGGATAATTTGGCGTTAAGAGTTTGATTTAATTCATCTTTTGATAAATTTGCCACGTCATCTGCCACGATGTGCGACAGTAGCACCGATGTATCCACAAGGCTGTCTTCTACCACCCGTTTGGCGGACGGTCGCACCGTTTTTTGGACATAATATAGGGCAAGGGACGATGACAACAGGGTAATCAAGGCAAAGGTCAGCCATATCCGCACAAAAATGCTAAAACTTAGGCGTTTTTTAAAAATGCGGTCAAGCAGACGATGAAAATTTAGCACAGGCTGTATCCCAAGCCTCGATGGGTTACAATCATCTCATCATCGCACAAATCGCCCAGTTTTTGGCGTAAGGTTTTGATGTGGCTGTCAATGGTGCGTGATAGGCGGTGTTCGGGGTGGTCGGAGATACTTGCCAAAATCTGCTCACGGCTTAGAATGTGCGTGGGGTTGGCAAGCAAAGTCAGCATGATACCAAGCTCGGTTTTTGATAAGGTCAAGGCATGATTATTTAGAAAAAGTGAATAATCACAGGCTTGATAATGCCAAATGTGTCTGCCTGTGGTTTTGGTAAAGTCGGTGTGGGCAGGGTCTGATTTATCGGCTTTATCCGATTTTTGGGTAAAGATATTTTCTCTACGCCATATCGCTTTTAGCCGTGCTATCAGCTCTCGGGGGCTAAATGGCTTGGCGATGTAATCATCTGCCCCCAGCTCCAAGCCCAAAATGCGGTCTATCTCGTCTGTGCGTGCCGTCAAAAACAGTATGGGGGCGTGGGCGTGCCTGTCGCCTTGGCGTATCATTTGGCACACGCCAAAACCGTCTCCGTCAGGCAATCCCACGTCCAGCACGACAGCGTCAAGGCGTGGCGTATCAAGGCAGGGGGCGACTTTGGCAACCGTGTCCGCCCATGACACGGTATAGCCTTCACGCTCTAAGGCAAAACGCAAGGTTGTGGCAATGGCGGGGTCGTCTTCGATGATGAGAATGTGCATGGTGTGGCATATGATGTTGAGTTACCACCATTATACGCCAAAATTATGAATTTTTGTGGGGTGTGGGGATTTTTCATGGATTTTTCATAATCTTGTATTAAAATCCGCTCCAAAATCGTGCTCACCCCGTGTGTCGCTATTAAAAAATTTAAAGCCCAAACATTTGATTTCTTGATAACCGTGATTTGTCATACCCGCCAAATACTGCCGATAATTGGTGTCATCTAAGACATTATCTTCAAAACGAATTTCGCTATTATCATTCAAAGCAATCAAGGCTTTTTCTTTCCATTCGTCTTTTTGTAATAAATGTCCGCCTTTTGGTTCAAAAAGGCATTGATAATAGACACTTTGATTGGCAATATCATTGATTATCATCATATAATCAGGGCTAAATCTGCGACCGTCTTCTATATTAAACAGATAATAATCGAGTTCATTACGAATAAGATAAATCTCCGCCCCTTGATATTTATTTTTTAATTCATCAATTTGCGTGGCGATATATTTAACAAAGCGTTTTTCTTCACTAGTGCCATAGTTTTCACTATACGCATACCAATCGGCTGTTTTAATGTCAAATGCCAACTGTGCATTATCGTGATTGGTTTGTGCTTTAGCTCGCTCATCGGTTGCGTGAAATATTTTTTCGCCTGTATTTTTATCTATGCTGGGATAAGCGACCAGATAAATATTTTTCTCTTCTTTAAAAATAGATGATAAAGATTTTGGTCTAAACACCGAACTGCCCGTAACCAATGGCATATACTTATCAATGGATTTTCGCACTTCTGGCAAAATACTACCGACTAATAACTGCAACTTTTCATTAGCATTTAATTCGTGAATGTCCTTACCGTGAATATAGCCATATTGAATATCATGCATTGGCAAATAATGCTCTATCATCTCATCAATGCTTTTTATGCCGATGATGTGATTTTTTAGATTATTTAAGCGAAAAAAGTTATTTTCAGCACCAACTAAGGCTTTTCTTAATAAATGCTCTGAAAAATACTCAGGCGTGATTTTTATGTTTTTGTATTTGATTGCCGATAAGGTTTTATTTTGCTCTTTATCGGTTAGGGCATTGGCGTGTAATTGATAGGGGCTGGCGATGATTTGTCTTTTGAATGTCAAATCAATCTCGCTGTCTTTATTTTTTCTACGATATTCTTGGCTATTGACGAGTACAAAACCTTTTTGATAAGTTTGGCTTTGCATAAAGTCATTTTTTAGGCGAATGGTTTTTTTCTCTACGCCTTCATTGATAATGCCTTCGCCCAATAAATCTTTTTGCAAGTTTTCTAAAAATACCCCCGTTTTGACAAAGTGATAAAAGAAGGTCTCTAATATCCGCCCTTGTGCATCAGGGGCGTTGTCAAATTTGCGTTTAAAGGGGTTAAATTCATAACGATGATTGTCGCTAAATAAATCATCACCATTATGATAAGCTTTGGGTAATTGATAGGGGTAAAGTCTCGCCCCACGCCCAATCAGCTGAATGTCTTGCAATGATACTTTTTTGGTTGCCGAAATATCAAAATGAATAATATCATATAGGCTCAATACGTCCCAACCTTCATTTAGGGCATTGACCGAAAATATCGCTCTTATGGTATTTCTAGGGCTGTCCAATAATGGCAATAAATCAGCTCGCTCTTTGGTTTTGCTGTTATAAATCATCGTGTTGTTTTCACTAAATCGCTCTTTAATCGCAGTAATCAATCCACCAATACCGATAAACGATGATTGTTTGGAATTTAACCAATTAAACATTTGTTTGATAAACATAAATTGAGTGTCTAACAAATCAGTTTTGTATTCACTCATTGCTTTTAGATGATTAAAATCTTCTACTCTTAGCGAATGAATGACTTTATGAAAAAATGCCCTATCTTCTTCGCTTTGGGCGATTTTGGTAGATTTAATCAGTATGATTGGGTTAATAGATACGCCCATTTCACGCTCGGCATACAGACGGCGATATTCGCTCATTGCCACCGCATTGACAATAAGCAGTCTTTTTTGATCTTCTATTTGTGTCTCTTCGTTATACAAAAAATTAACTTGTTTGCTATATCTGTCTTTATTAAATTGCAAAAAGTCGTATTTATAAATAAGTTTATCGCTGTATTTTTTATGGATTTTTTCATTTTTTAAATCCACCGTTGCGGTAAATTCTAATAATAGATTTTTTGGATTGGCGTGCAATACCGATTGCACCGCCTTTTCCCAGTTATTTTCATCATTTACTTCGGTCTTTTTGCGAGTATCTACATTTAACCTGTGAGCTTCATCAGCGATAATCACTGTCAAATTTTTGACAAAATCATTGGCAGTAATGGCATTTTCTTTTGGGTTAATCAGGCGTGTGTATAATAAAGACGTACTAAAAAACATAAAGTTAATGCCGTCTTTTTTGGTGTCTTCAAATCGGTCTATGGCTTTTATGGGAATGCTTTTGCCATTAAACTTGACTTGTTTTTTAAATAGATATTTTTCAAAAGTAGGCTCGGTAAAATTCTTTATCGCTTGGTCTTTGATTTGTAATTGATGTACCAAAAACACAAAATTACGATAACCCTGCTCATACAAATACAGCACAATCCCTGCCATTGTCAAGGTTTTGCCTGTGCCTGTTGCCATATTAAATAAAAGATGTTTGGCTTTTTCTATGCCGTGATTTTCATACAAATAAATAAACTGCTTTATGGCATTGATTTGATAATCGCGGAGCATCTTGGCAAGATTATCAGTGATAAAATTAGGTAATTCAAACTCATCTGCCCAATCTTGATATTCCTTACTGTTTTTTATTTGATTAAATAAAAAATCGCCCAGCGTGTGTTTTAATTGTGTCTTTTTTGCCATTGTTATTCTCCATAAAATGCATCTGATAAGGCTTTTTCATCATCTCTAACCTGATAGCGACTGTCGCCCATATCGGCGTAATTTAGATAGAGCTGATTTTCATCTAAGACACTAATGAGTATTTGCTTTCTGTCGTCTAGGCTGATTTGATTGTCGTCTTTGTCTTTTTTATAGGCTTTTTGAAATTTTTCTTTATCAAACCAAAATTTAAAAAACGCATTTTTTGCCATTTCATTATAGACCGTATCCAGCTCACCCATGGTATTTGCGACTAGGATTTTATCAATAAAATATTGATTGTATTTTTTAAGTTCAAAATAACAAAACGACCCACCGCCATTCCAATCTACCGCTTTGCTAATACCGCCTTGTTCTCCCTGCAATACTTTTAACAGGCGAGTTTTGGTAATGTCATCAATATAATCCATCTGTTCAATGCCAATCCAACGCCGACCCATTTTATGAGCGACCGCACAAGTTGTACCAGAGCCTAGATGATAGTCTAGGACGATGTCATTTGGGTTGGTTGTTAAAGCAATTATTTGATGAATTAGACTTTCAGGTTTTGTGTATTCAAAGGTTCCTTTTGGAAATAAATCATTCATATGTTTGGTTGCATTATCATTCGAATAAAGACTTTCGCTGAATTCAAGTGTTGATGTCGCTCTTGTTCTTTCTTTTTCAACAATCTGATAATCCCCATTGATATTTTCAATTTTAACATTTTGATAAGTTTTGGTATAAATTCTTGCACCGTTTTTCGTTCTCTTTATTTCAATAAAGCCATTATTTAAACCAAACTCAAATAAGTCTTTACTCCAACGCCACGCCCAGTCAGCTCTTAGATGATTACCATTTTTTCGTTCTATGTATCTTTCTTTGTTGCCACCAGCATAAAATACTTCACCATTTATTTTTATTGGATAATCTAAGGAGCTAGAATATTGTAAAGAATCATAATCTAAAGTCTGATTTAGTTTGTAAAAACCTCTTGTTTCAAAAAATTCATCTTGATTTTTGAATCCTTTATCGTTATGCAGCATAGGATAAAAACCAGTTTTTTTGTTTATTTTTGAGTAAACTAAAACATAATCATGATTGTCAGCAAAAACATCAGTCGATTTCCCACCCTTTTTGGTTACTCTTGGCAAACAAGTTACAAAATTTTCTCGTAGAAATAATTCGTCCATTAAAACTTTTAAATATGCATTCCCATCCTCATTGGTGTGTACAAAAATCACCCCATCATCGGTTAATAACTCTTTTGCAATCTCTAAGCGGTTCTTCATGAATATCAACCAAGAAGAAAATTTGAAATTTGAATTATATCTGAATGAATCTTGTGGTTTTGCTTCTTTAAAATAATAAGGCGGGTCTATATAGATGAGTTTGATTTTCCCTGATAGGCGGGATTTTAAAGAGTGTAGGGCAAGTAGATTATTGCCTTTGATAAGTAGATTTTGGGCAAGATTGCCATTATCATCAAAAAATTTTACTTGACTGTTTAATAAGTTAGGCGATAATGGTTGGTTGGTTGGTTGGTTGGTTGGTTGGTTGGTTGGTTGGTTGGTTGGTTGGTTGGTTGGTTGGTTGGTTGGTTGGTTGGTTGTCACCATTGTGTGCATGATAGGCGAAGTTTGTCAATACCTTTGGTTCAAAAAGGGTATCAATATCTCGTCCGTCCATTTCTAGGTGTAAAAAGCGTTCTTCTCGCCCTGTGTCTTCCTTATTCATACCTGCTTCTAGGACGGTATCTTTAAAGGGGAAATTTAGCACTACATCATCGTTATATGTTAAAAAGCCTGTGCGCTCACCTGTGGCGAACAGTCCGATCTTGTTGCTGTATGTGGTGTAGCGACCTTTTTTGAGTGAATTGTCTGACATAAAAACTCCTTAAATAAACAATACCCACTAGTATAAACAAACCTGTTCCAAAAAGAAAGTGATTTTAAAAACAAACCCCCAATTTTCATTGAGGGTTTGTTTTTGAATTAAAGCAAAAGATTATTTATCATCTTTAACTTCGGTAAACTCAGCATCTACCACACCGTCATCGGCAGGTTTGGCTTGCTGTGCTTGACCTGCGTCCGCACCCGCACCGCCTTGCTCTTGGCTATAGATCTTGGTACCGATTGGTAAGAATGCATTGTCAAGGGCTTCTAGCTTGGCTTTGATGGCGTCCAGGTCATCTTCTTTGGTCGCAAGTTCTAGCTCGCTGATTGCCGTTTCTACCGCTTGTTTTTCTTCATCAGTCGCTTTATCGCCATTTTCTTTTAGGGCTTTTTGTACCCCTGCGATACGTCCGTCCGCTTCGTTACGCACGCCCGCAAGCTCGGCAAACTTCTTATCCGTTTCTGCATTGGCTTCGGCATCACGCACCATTTGCTCGATTTCCTCTTCTGACAGACCTGAGTCCGCTTTGATTTGGATTGATTGTGATTTGCCAGTGCCTTTGTCTTTGGCAGAAATATTCATGATACCATCTGCGTTGATGTCAAAGGTAACTTCAATCTGTGGCACGCCTCTTGGTGCTGGCGGAATGTCGGTTAGGTCAAAGTTGCCCAAAAGTTTGTTTTGGTTAGCGATTTTACGCTCGCCTTGATACACTTGGATAGACACCGCAGGTTGGTTGTCGGCAGCGGTTGAAAACACTTGTGATTTTTTGGTAGGAATCATCGTGTTTTTCTCAATGATTGCTGTCATCACACCACCCATCGTCTCAATGCCTAGGGTCAATGGAGTTACGTCAAGCAGTAGCACGTCTTTTTTGTCACCAGAGAGTACCGCACCTTGGATAGCGGCACCGATTGCCACCGCTTCATCAGGGTTCACGTCTTTTCTTGGCTCTTTACCAAAGAACTCTTGCACTTTTTGTTGGACAAGGGGCATACGGCTTTGACCACCTACCAGAATCACGTCATCAATGTCGCTAGCCGATAGACCAGCATCTTCTAGGGCGATTTTACATGGGGCAATCGTGCGAGCCACCAGCTCTTCGGTCAAGGCTTCTAGTTTGGCACGGCTGATTGTTACTACCAAGTGCTTAGGGCCTGTGGCATCTGCGGTGATGTATGGCAAATTCACTTCGGTAGACGTTGAGCTTGACAGTTCAATTTTGGCTTTTTCGGCAGCTTCTTTTAGGCGTTGCATGGCAAGCGGGTCGCCTTTTAGATTGACGTTTTGCTCTTTTTTGAACTCGTCCACAAGGTAGTCAATCAAAGCAATGTCAAAGTCTTCACCGCCTAGGAACGTATCGCCGTTGGTAGATAGCACTTCAAACTGCTGTTCGCCGTCCACGTCCGCAATCTCAATGATAGACACGTCAAACGTACCACCACCCAAGTCATACACAGCAATGGTGCGGTCGCCTTCTTTTTTGTCAAGACCAAAGGCAAGGGCGGCGGCGGTTGGCTCGTTGATGATACGCTTAACATCAAGCCCTGCGATACGTCCTGCGTCTTTGGTGGCTTGACGCTGGGCGTCGTTAAAATAAGCAGGCACGGTAACGACCGCTTCGGTTACGGCTTCGCCAAGATAATCTTCGGCGGTTTTTTTCATTTTTTTCAAAACTTCAGCAGAGATTTGTGGCGGTGCTTGTTTTTTACCGTTCACTTCTACCCACGCATCGCCATTGTCGGCTTTGACGATTTTGTAAGGCACAAGACCGATGTCTTTTTGTACCGCTTGTTCGTCATAACGGCGACCGATAAGACGTTTTACGGCAAATAGGGTGTTTTGGGGGTTGGTAACTGCTTGGCGTTTGGCAGATTGACCGACTAGGGTCTCGCCGTCTTTGAATGCCACGATAGAAGGCGTGGTTCTGGCACCCTCTGCGTTTTCAATGACTTTGACGTTGCCATTTTCTAGGACTGCCACACAAGAGTTGGTTGTACCTAAGTCAATACCGATAACTTTACCCATAATTTTTCTCCGATTTGTTAAGTGAATTTCTGGCAAATTTGCAAAACAGTTTTGCCAAACTTGCTCTGTTATATTTGTATCAAATTTGGATTTTCAAGAGAAATTTTTTAAAAATTTTAAAATTTATTTTGTTAAAATTTTGTGTTAATGCCTTGAAAATATTGGATAAATCCATAAGGGAATGGCTTTTAAATATGTTATTGTAAGGTGTGTACAATACACCAAATCAACGCTCAAATCTTAAAAACGGTGCGTGACATGCACCTTACAAACTTCCCTATGATTTAAAATCACGCCCCCACCAGCACCATCGCAGGACGAATGGAACGCTCGTTTAGGGTGTAGCCTTTTTGTAGGACTTGCCCGATGATGTCTTTTTCGGCTTCTGGGAAAATGCCCACCGCTTCGTGCAAATCAGGGTTGAAACTCTCACCCACTTCGCCCACGGCAACCACGCCATTGCGTTCTAGGACGCTAAGCAGAGATTTATGGGTCAAGCGCAAGCCTTCAAGCACGCTCTCATCCGCCCCTGCTTGTTCGCTCGCTTGCAAACCACGCTCCAAGTTGTCCACGACGTCAAGCAGTTCTTTGGCGAACTTTTGTAGGGCGAATTTTTTTGCCTTTTCGGTTTCTTGTTCCATACGGCGTTGGGCGTTGTAGCTCTCGGCATTGGCACGGGCTGCCGCGTCTTTGGCATCGGCGACTTCGGCTTCAAGCGTTTCAATGGTGGCAATCAGCTTGGCAAGCTCGTCCGTCTGTGCCTGTTCGGTTTGCTCGTTTTCGTTTAGGATTGGCTCTTGTTCGCTCATGGTGTTCTCCAAATGGGATAAAATTCCCCTTATTGATAAAGGTTATGGGGCAAAATTTCAAGGGATAATGTCGGTTTGGGCAAAAATTTTGTTATAATGGGGCAAAATGCAATTAGGATATGCCATGCTGATTTTAGACCTACCGCCCAGCGTAGAACAAACGCTCATCGCCCACGCTCACGCCCAAGATTTAAGCGTAAGCCAATACGTCCAAAACCTATTGCCAAAAGCCGGCCAACAGCCCCATGAAAATTTGGCATGGGAGCATGGTAAAGAGCTGTTTGGGCAATTTGCCGAAAGTGAAGACGGTACGTTAAGCCAAAATGTCAAAACGTTGGTTGCACAAAAGGTATTGGAAAAATATGGCAAAAATATTGATTGATACGAGCGTTTTTGTGGCGTTGTTTGATAATAAAGACAAGTATCATAAAAAGTCTGTTCAATTTATCAAAGACAATAAAAAGCCGTTAATCACAAGTTTGGCGTGCGTTACTGAAACCTTATTTTTGTTAAAAAACCCAATGAACCGTAAAGGGTTTTTAAATTGGTTGCATTTGGCACGCATTGAGATTGCTGAATTTAGCCATAAAGACATGCCAGCATTGGCGGAGTTGATGAGCCAATATAGCAACGTTCCAATGGATTTTGCGGACGCCTGCCTTGTGCATTTGGCACAGCGTGAGACGTTAAGCCACATTGCCACCATTGACAGCGATTTTCGCATTTATCGCATTCATGGTTATTCCTTTCGTGTAATGATTTAATTTTGGAAAAATGACAATGACCCAAAAACCCTTTAAAAAAGACCCCAAAAAAGACCCCAAAAAAGACCTTCAAAAAAACAAAAAACCCACCCAAAAACCCAAAAAACCCACCACACCCCATTTTTATGGGACGCACGCCATTAAAGCAATTTTAAACACTCGCCCAATGGATGCCAAAGCCCTATTTGTACAAAGTTATGACAATCATCACAATGATAACCATGATGAGATTATCGCCCTTGCCACATCGCTTGGCGTGTCGGTGCAAACCGCCCAAAAAGACACGCTGACCGAGCTGTGTGGCAGTCCCCAACATCAAGGCGTGGTGCTGTCGGCACGCTCTCGCCCCATGTTGGACGAAAGTGAGCTTGATAGTCTAGCAGGGCAGGATAATGCGGTGTTTTTGGTGTTAGACCAGATTACCGACCCGCACAATTTTGGGGCGTGCTTGCGTACCGCCAGTGCGATGGGCGTAACGGCGGTCATCGTGCCACGTCATCAAAGCGTGGGGCTAACACCAACGGTTGCCAAAGTCTCGGTAGGCGGAAGCGATGCCGTGCCTGTGGTGGCGGTAACCAATTTGGCACGGTGTTTGGAGAAGTTAAAATCGGCAGGCGTGTTTGTGTTTGGCACGGCTCTTGATGAGAGTGCCAAGCCCTTGCAGGCGTGTGATTTTGGCGGAAAAGTCGCCATTGTCATGGGGTCAGAGGGGGACGGCATGAGACGGCTCACAGGCGAGCTGTGTGATACGCTGGTTTATATCCCTATGACCGATAGCCCCGACCGCCCCCAGAGTCTCAATGTCAGCGTGGCGACAGGTATGGTGCTGTGGGAGGTTTTTAGAAGCCGTTAGGATAAGTGGGTTGGCTTATTATGTCTTATTTTGGATACACAAGGGGTAAATTGCCATTTGCCCTGTGAAAAATATGAATGTATTGCACATTTATAAGGTAAAAAATTATCTTAATTGGCTAATGCCTTGCATTTTTAAAAAACGCCTATTTGCCAATTACCAAATCCAAAATCTACCCTCATTTATCCAATCGCCCCACCCCAACTTTGTCTTTTGTAAAAGCATAAAAGACAGATAAAGTAACAATAATCATACCTAAGCGTTTTATATCATTAAAAATTTTTTGCAATCATAATAGCGATTTTTATGTTTTTTTGGTATGATATGCCGTATTTTTTCGCCAAGTGATTTTGTAAGCAATTTTTTAAGCGATTTTGGGTGTTGGACAGTTAGCACGCCCATTTGATGACTTTGCCAACATTTGCTAACGGCGTTTTATTTTTCAAAATAAAGAGACACACAATGAAAACCACACGCACCACTTTTTTGATGACTGCCCTAATGGCGTCCATGCTTGCCCTAACAGGCTGTAACAAAGACGGCGATACCGCCAAACCTACCAGCACCGCAAACATCAGCGAACAAAGCCCTGAAATGGACAAAATCAGCTACATCTTGGGTCATGATGCAGGCAGAAACCTAAAAGAAATGGATGGCGAGATTAACCCAAAAATCATCTCAGCAGCACTCTCTGAAGGCTTTGAAGGCAAAGAGAGCAAATTTACCGATGAGCAAGCTCGTGCCATCTTTGAAGAATACCAAAAACGCAAAGAGGCAGATGCGGTCAAAGAGCTAGAAACCAAAGCCAAAACCAACAAAGAAGCAGGAACAAAATTCTTAGAAGAAAACAAAGCTAAAGAAGGCGTAAAAACCACACCATCAGGACTACAATATAAAGTCATCACCGAAGGTACGGGGGCTAAGCCTAAGGCGACGGATGTGGTTGTTACTCACTATGAGGGCAAGACCATTGATGGCAAGGTCTTTGACAGCTCTTATGAGCGTGGCGAGCCTGCCCAGTTTGACCTAGGTCAGATGATTCCAGGGTTTAGAGAGGGTGTTCAGCTCATGCCTGCTGGTAGTAAGTATGAATTCTATATGCCGTCAGAGTTGGGCTATGGCGAGGCAGGTTCACCGCCAGTCATTGAGCCAAACAGCGTGCTGATTTTCACCGTTGAGCTACTAGACGAAGCCAGTGCCAAAAAGGCAGCTGCCGATGCCCAAGCCAAAGCCGAAGAGCAGATGGCAGAGATGATGAAGCAGTTAGAGGCACAGGCAACCCAAGGCGAGCCAAAGGCGGAAGCTGAGCCTGCTAAAAAATAACACCAACATGGGTGACGCCGACCCAAGCAAACCAAGTGCGTCGTGACGGACTTGGTTTTTGTTTTTATCAGACTGATTTTAAACCAAATACCCAAACACATCCAAACCAATTATCATGACCACAACCGACCGCACACCTGCCTTGATTCATGAGACTGTCTTGTTACACGAGACGGTAGCAGGCGTGCTTGGTGTGTCTGATTTGTTGGGTGTGTCGCCACAGACAGGCGTGTATGTGGACGCAACCTTTGGACGGGGCGGACACAGTCGGCTATTGCTTGATTATTTAACCGCTGATAGCACGCTCATCGTGTTTGACAAAGACCCACAGGCGATAGTGGTAGCAGACGAGCTTGCCAAAACCGACAGCCGTGTGGTGGTGGTGCATGACAGTTTTGCCAGTCTTAATGAAAGCCTAGCAAAACTTGGCATGAGTCAAGTGGACGGCATCATGGCGGATTTGGGTGTGTCTAGTCCACAGCTTGATGACGGTGCTCGGGGATTTAGCTTTATGAAAGATGGGGTGGTGGATATGAGAATGGACACCAGCCGTGGGCAAAGCGTGGGGCAGTGGCTTGAAGTCGTGGACGAAGAGACGTTGGCAAACGTGCTATATGACTATGGCGAGGAGCGTCATAGCCGTAGAATCGCCCGTGCGATTAAGGCGATGGAAAATTATGATTCTACGTTAGAGCTTGCCGAGACCATCAAAGAGGCTCACCCTGCTTGGCAAAAAGGCAAGCACCCTGCCACCCAGAGTTTTCAAGCCATGCGGATATTTATCAATAATGAGCTTGGCGATGTCAAGGATTTTTTAAATCAGACCCTAACCGCCCTAAAATCAGGCGGACAGCTGGCCGTCATTAGTTTTCACTCATTAGAAGACCGTATTATCAAGCAGTTTTTAAATAATCACAGCAAAGGGCGACATGAAGGCGATGATAAACTACCTATACCGCCAAAACGTCCCAAATATTTTGATAAACCCTATCGCATTGCCCCAAGCGATGATGAGGTGCGTGCCAACGTGCGAGCCAGAAGTGCCTATTTGCGTGGGGCAAGGCGAAATCAGACGGCATTTGTATCATTCAATTGACCTATCCAATTGATTCATTATCGCCATGATTTGCCCCATTTAATTTATCATTTAAACCATTATAAATCACAACCCATGAATCTAAGCACTGACAGCGACTTACATGAATACACGACCGAGCCGATGAGCTTGGTGGGGTTGTATCGGCTGATTGTTGCCGGATTACTGCTTGGGATTCTCATCACAGGGGTGATGATAGCCACACAAACCCAAAAACGCCATCAGACCTATCAAGAACTTACCCGCCTAAGACAGCAACTGGTGAACATGCAAGTCGAAGAGAGTCGCCTGCTCATCGAACAGCAGACATTTAGTGCAACCCCACAAGTGGCAAGACGTGCGGTGGGCGAGCTTGGCATGCATTATCCAACCAAAAAAGAGCAGATAAATCAAGACGAATGGGACGAGCTTGGTAATTTGGGCAATCTAGACAATACGGGGGTGTCTCATGAGTAAAAACGACCAAACCCCAAAACAGCCCAAACACCCAAAAAACCAAAACCGCTCAGGGCAAAAGACAAGCACGTCCCCCAAGAGTGATATTGGCGAGAAACTAAGCAAAATCGGCAGTCTGGGCAAAAAGCTGGACAAAAGCCATGCAACCAAACGCACGCCTGACACTCAAGAGTCAGCCCAAAACCCTCTGAAAAAAACACGCAAACGCAAAAAAAACTCGGGTGTCTCGCTGTTGGGCGGACTTCAAGATGTGGGGCGTTATAAGATAGTTTGGGCGGTGATGGCGGTGTGCTTTTCGGCACTCTTTGCTCGTGCTTATTGGCTTCAAATCGCCAATGCCGACTACTACATCAGCCAAGGCGACAAACTCATCACCAGTAAGCGAACCATCACTGCCCATCGTGGCAACATCTATGATACCAACGGAGCTCCTCTTGCTGCCAATGCCCCTTTAACCACGGTGATTTTTAGTCCTTATGACTATGCTTTGGCGTATTATGATTTGCAAAAGAAAATCAAAAATACCAAAAGCGAAGAGCGTCGCCAAAAGCTGGTGCAAGAGCTTGATGAGATGAATCTAGAAACGCTGGCGACTGCCAGTGGTGTTTCACGTGAAACATTAGAACAAGCAGTACATCTAAATGGGGCGGTGGATTTGGATGATCCAGAAGCCATCAAACAAGCCCTGCCATCGGGGACGGGGTCTAAACGACTGGTGCTACTTAACCGAGTCGCCCCTGAGGTGGCTCAGCGAGTCACCATGCTGGGCTTTAAGGGTGTGTTTAGAGAGACGAGCGAGAAACGCTACTATCTACAACCTGAAATCATGGCACAGATATTGGGCTATATGGGCTACTCCCAAGATGACCCGCCTGTCTATGGGGGGCGAGCAGGCATAGAAGCTAAATACGACAAACAGCTGACAGGACAAAACGGTCAAGTGCTAAGCCTGCGAGCGGTGCAGGGCAGTATCGGCGACATCAAAGAACTCTCGCCCATGATGGCAGGGCAGGACATTCATCTGACCATAGATTCACGGTTGCAGTATATTTTGTACAAAGAGCTAGAAGAGCTTGGACGGGTGCAGTCGGCACGGTCAAGCTCGGGCATGATTGTCGATGTGCAAACAGGTAACGTGCTTGCCATGGGGTCGTGGCCGTCTTTTAACCCGAATGATTTGTCAAAAAGACACGGGGCAAGCGAGCGGAACCGCCCTGTGCTGGACACCTTTGAACCGGGGTCGGTGGTCAAGCCTTTGACGGTGGCGGCCGCCTTGGAGTCGGGGCGGTATAGCACCCGAACACTCATTGACACAGGGGCAGGTAGCATGAGACTTGGTGGGTATAGCATTCGTGATGGCGGTCGCTATGGAGCGATTACCATGGGGAAGCTCATCCAAAAGTCATCTAATGTCGCATCCGCCAAAATCGCCCTAGATTTGCCCCCTGACGCCATCGTGAACATGCAAAGAAAGTTCGGCTTTGGGCAAAAGACGGCTTTGAACCTACCTGCTGAGTCGGCAGGCGTGCTACACACCCCGACCGCCAAAGATGTCACTCGTCGTGCCACGCTGGCATACGGCTACGGGCAGTCGGTCACGCTGGCTCAGATTGCAGGGGCGTATGCGGCACTTGCCAATGGGGGCAAGATGAATCATCTAAGACTGGTTAAAGAAGAATCCGTCCCTGCCCCAGAGCAGGTCATTAGCGAGCAACACGCCAAAGACATCACCAACATGATGATTAGCGTGACCGAAAAAGGCGGTACGGGGACAGCGGCTGCCATTGATGGCTACTATGTGGCAGGCAAGACAGGCACGTCACGTCGCACCAATCCAGCAGGCGGTTATTATACCGACCAATACCGCAACGTCTTTGCAGGGTTCGCTCCTGCGACCAGTCCCCGTTTTGTGGTGGTGATTTTGGCAGAAGACCCAAGACAGGGCAAGTACGCTGGACAAACCGTCGCCCCTGTGTTCGCCAAGGTGATGAAAGAGACACTTAGAATTTATAACGTGCCATTTGACAAACCACTAGATACAAACCAGTAAGCTGTTTTACCATTTTATTTTTATTTTTAAGAAGGATTTTTTATGACAACATTCAACGATTTTGCCGATATTTTACAGTCCCATGTGTCTGATGTGGATTGGGGGCGTATCAAGGATTTGCCAATCACAGGCTTTGTGTCGGACAGTCGCAAGATGGCAGGTGGCGAGATTTTTGTGTTGTTGTCGGTCAATCCTGACATCAAATCCAAGGCAAAAGGCTATATTGATAGTATCAATAGCCAAGCGGTGCTGTCCGAGATAAGTGCGTCCGACATGGGTGTGGATAATGCTAAAATGCCGATTGTGCATATTGCCAATTTACGCCTGATTTTGGGCGATTTGGTCAAGGCATATCTGCAAAAAACAGGGGCGGCAGCTTTGCCAAAAGTCGTGGCAGTTACAGGCACCAACGGCAAGACCACCATTAGTCAGCTTACCGCCCAGCTGTTATCCCTTGCCAATCACAAAACTGCCGTCATGGGAACGGCAGGCAACGGCATTTTGCCAAACCTAGCCCCAAGCACCCATACCACGCTAGAAGTGGTCGCTCTGCAACACGCCATTTATGACTATGCCAAAGCGGACGTGGAATGTATTGCCCTAGAAGCGAGCAGTCATGGACTCCATCAGCACCGCTTGCAAGGCGCGCCAATCACGGTGGCGGTGTATTCCAACCTTTCCCGAGACCATTTGGATTATCATGCCGATATGGACGACTATGCAGGGGCGAAGGCACGGCTCTTTGATAAGGCGTTATTTCCCACGCTGACCCATGCCATTATCAATGCCGATGATGAATTTAGTGAAATCTTTATCCGTCAAGCCAAACAGTCGGAGCTTACCATTTGGACGTACAGCACCAAAAATCCCAAGGCGGACTTTTTTGCCAAACAAATCAGCCCAAGTCTAAATGGGGTGGAATTGGTTATCCAAACCCCACAAGGTGAGATGACGGTAAAAAGTCCACTTTTGGGCTTGTTTAACGTGGCAAACCTATTGGCAAGCATTGGGGCAAGCCTTGCCATGAATGTAAGTTTTGATGAAATTGTCAATAATATCAAACACTTAAAAGGGGCAAGAGGACGTATGGAGCAAGTGCCGTCCGAGCGTGGTTCGTTTATCGTGGATTATGCCCACACCCCTGATGCGGTGGAGCAGGTGCTGTCAAGCCTACGCACGCATTGTGCTGGGACGCTGTTTGCGGTGCTTGGCTGTGGGGGCGACAGGGATAAGGGCAAGCGACCTTTGATGACCAAATCCGCCCTAAAATTTGCCGATAAAGTGATTTTGACCGCCGATAACCCGAGAAGTGAAAATCCAAACGAGATTTTAAAGGATATGCAAGAAGGCTTGGACTGCGAAAGTCATTATAAAATTGAAATTGAGCCTGACCGCAAACTTGCGATTGAGCTTGCGGTCAAACTGGCAGGCGAGAATGACATTGTGGCGATTTTGGGTAAGGGGCACGAGACTTATCAAGAGATTAAGGGCGTGCGGTATGCCTTTGATGATAGAGTGGTGGTGGGGGAGATGATTGGGAAGTTTGGCAAATGAGCGATGTAAAAATGTTTGACACAGGACAACAAGATTGCATAATTGATGGCTTATTCTTTAAACTGACTTGCCACGCTTTTCCAGAAAGTTACGATGTTTTTTATGATGATAAAAAAGTTGCCTATGTCAGACTAAGGCACGGCGAATTAAAAGTTGCTAATCCTGATAATACTGAAATTTGGTGGAATACGCACGATACTGATTGTCATTTTCCGCCTGATAAGCAATTAAAAAATGAAGGCTTATTTGATGATGAAAATGAACGACTATTTTATTTAACCATTATTGCCAAAGTCATTCATAAAAAGTTAAATAATCCTAATTGGCAAGTTTGGCAAGAAAATCACTTTTTAAATATTGGGATTAATTGATGAAAAAATGGTTATGCACTCTTATGGCAATAATGGTAAGTCAAAATGCCTTTGCTCAAACTTATTTTGCTTGTACGGATACGGAAAATACTGAAATTAGCTTTAAAGATTTGCCAAAAGAGTATCACGCTTTGGAAGATGGGGAACGATTATTTGCCTATGAGATGTCAAGTATTGGGCTTGGGCATACTTTTTTTATTCCCAAGTCTGATATAAAAACCAATAAGCAGTATTTAACAGATGAGAATGGCAATAAAATTTATCAAGAAACCATTTTATTTGTATATGATAATATTAGTTATAACATAGAGTATTTGACTGTTGGCGATAAGAAAACTGCTTTTGTTAAAGAAACAATCATTGATAAAGAAACTGACAATCAAGAAATTTATCATTGTGATATGACAAAACCTGTGATAAATTTTATAAACAAGTTATAAAAGGCGTTATTGTAATAACCAAACAATCTAAAACCAAAGGCAACAAAATGACCCCCTATATCTGGCAATTTGACAATTTAAATACCGCTTTAAGCGAATTAACCCCCACTTGGTACGGTGCGTTTACCGCCCAAAGCACCAAAATTACCACCGACACTCGCACGATAAACGCAGGCGATATTTTTTTGGCAATTAAAGGCGATAATTTTGACGGACACGAATTTGTGAATGCCGCTCTTGAAAAAGGGGCGGTACTGGCGATTGTCAATGAAAAAGTAGAAAGCGACTTGCCCCAGCTTATCACAGGCGACAGCAAAAAGGCACTCGGGCTTTTAGGCAAATACCGCCGTGATGTTCACCCCAATCTTACTGTGATTGCCCTGACAGGCTCGTCTGGCAAGACCACCACCAAAGAAATGCTGGGCAGTATCCTAAATCAACTCGCCCCCACCTTGATTACAAGGGGGAATTTGAACAACGATTTGGGCGTGCCGATGATGTTATTAGAATTGTGCGACGAACATCAATTTGCCGTGATGGAGCTTGGGGCGAACCATATTGGTGAAATTGCTTATACCACACGCCTTGTGTCGCCTGATGTTGCGTGCGTGCTTAACATTGGTACGGCCCATTTGGGCGAGTTTGGCGGTCGGGAAAACATTGCCAAAACCAAAGCCGAGATTTTTCAAGGGTTAAATGAAAATGGCGTGGCGGTGCTACCTTATGGCGATGAATTTTTTGAAATTTTAGCAAATGAAGCCGGCAAATTTACCGCTCAAATTTTAACCACAGGCGAAAAAAATGTCCCACCTCGTGAAGCGATGGATTTTTCCAAACTAAGTGAAGCTGAGCAAGCCGAGCTTGACAAATTAGACTTTGTACAGGTAATGGGCGATGTCTTTGCTGACGATGTGGAGGTCTTGGCGGACAAGGTTGGTTTTAATTTGGTGGTAAATTTGGCGGTGGACGAATTTGACGAAGGCGAAGTTTTGCTCCCTTTTGCAGGCGAGCATAATGTGGCAAATGCTTTGTCGGCGGTGGCGTGTTCGCTTGCGTTGGGGCTGGATTTGGAGTTAATCGTAAACGGCTTAAACAACGCCAAACCCGCCAAAGGTCGCTTAAATTTTAAACCGTTTAACAACCACTTAATCATTGACGACACTTATAACGCCAATGTCCCTGCGATGATTGCAGGGTTGAAAGTGCTAAATGCCCAAAAATTTCTTGATGAAAATGCTTATGACAAAACCTTAATGATCATTGGCGACATTGGCGAATTGGGCGATGACGCAGTTGCCGAACATCAGTCGCTTGGCGAGCAAATTGGAGAAATTGGTGTGGATAAGCTGATTTGTGTTGGCAAATTGATGAAAAACACTTTTGACCCCGCCCAAAAAGCAGGGATTAATTGCGTGCATTTTAACGATAAATCCCAAGTCACCCAAGAAATTTTGTCCACGATTAACACTGGCGAAAATTGGGCAATGCTGTTTAAAGGGTCAAGATTTATGGCAATGGAAACTTTGATTCACGATTTAACCCAACCTGTAAGCGAGTAAACGATGTTATATTGGCTCATTGATTATTTTGACATTTTGTATCGCCAGACCATTGCGTCTTTGGGGCTAAGGAGCTTGCTTGCGGTCATGACGAGCATGGCGATTGTACTTATGGCGGGCAAGCCTGTCATCGCCTACCTGCGTAACCTAAAATACGGTCAAGCGGTACGCACGGACGGCCCAAAAACGCACCTTGTCAAGCAAGGCACGCCAACGATGGGTGGTGTGCTGATTTTGTTTGCCATTGGGATTTCTACTTTGCTGTGGGCAAATTTGACAAACCCTTATGTATGGATTTTGATGGCGGTCATGGTCATCTTTGGGGCGGTCGGCTGGCGTGATGACTGGCTAAAAATCAAGCACAAAAACCCCCAAGGCTTGGTCGCCAAAAAGAAATACTTTTGGTTGTCGGTGGGAGCGTTGCTCGCTGGTGGGTCGCTTTACTATATCTCTTTACAACAAAACCCCACCACCATGCACGCTATGCAGGATTTGCTTATTCCTGCCTTTAAAAATCTGTACATTCCCTTGTCTGCCATACCCTTTGGGCTTGGCTTTATTACGCTCACCTATTTTGCCATTAATGGTACGTCCAATGCAGTCAACTTAACAGACGGCTTGGACGGCTTGGTCGCCTTGCCTGTGGTGCTGGTGTCGGCAGGGCTTGGGGTGTTTGCTTATGTGTCGGGTCATGTGGCATGGGCGAACTATCTGTCCGTGCCGTATATCGCTTATAACAGCGAAGTGGTCGTGGTGTGTGCGTCCATGATTGGGGCGTGTTTGGGCTTTTTGTGGTACAACGCCGCCCCTGCCGAGGTGTTTATGGGCGATGTGGGGGCGTTGAGCCTAGGCGGTATGCTTGGCACGATTGCGGTGATGACACGTCAGGAGATTGCCTTTATCCTGATGGGCGGTATTTTTGTCATGGAAGCTTTGTCGGTCATTATCCAAGTCGGCTCGTACAAACTGCGTAAAAAACGGGTCTTTTTGATGGCACCTTTGCACCACCATTTTGAGGAAATGGGGCTAAAAGAAACTAAGGTTGTGATACGTTTTTGGATTGTATGTATTATCCTTGTGGTGTTATCACTCATGACATTAAAATTAAGATAAAATCAAAAGCCCTGCGGAGATGCGGGGCTTTTTGTGGGGTGTGAGTTTTGTTTTAAAACCAAACATCCTTGTCTGATTTAACTTTACCAATCTATCCGCCAAAACTTGGTACCATGCCCAAATAACCGCCAATTTGGGCGATGATGTTTATTATGCCAAAGACGATGACAAAATAAATCATAAACTGACCGCCAAAGGCTCGGTAGGTGCTATCAGGGTGCTTTTGGCGGTGAGCCTTGGCAAGTAGGGCAGGGACGATGACACCCCACACGGTCAAGGCAAGACCTGCAAAGCCAATGGCGGTTGTAAAGCCAAATGGTGCAATCAGACTTAGCACCAAAGGCGGTAAGAACACCACCGCCACCGCATAGGCTCGCCCTGTCTTGTCATCGCCAAACCCAAAAAAATCACTCAAAAAGTCAAACAATCCCAACGCTACGCCCAAAAAGGAACTGGTCAATGCCATGTAAGCAAATGCCCCCAACATGGTGCCGATAAAGCCCGATTTGCCAATCGCCCCTAGTAGCGTTGCCACATCGCCATCTTTGGCGATGACGGGGGCAAAATCGGTGCGTGGTAGGTTGCCTTGGACGACCATTTGCCACAGCAGATAAAACCCGAGTGCCATGAGTGTGCCTATCAAGACCGATTTGGCGACTTTGGCGGTGTCGCCCCCAAAGTATTTGACCATGCTTGGCACGCCGATATGATAGCCAAAAGATACAAGCACCGTGGACAATGCCACCCAGATGTAGGGCGTGTAAGCCGTGCCAGTCGGGGCGTGAGTGTCAAAGAGCGTATCTAGACTAACCGATGACATCATGCCAAAGGCGGAGATAAAAAAGCTGACTATCATGCCAATCATCAGTACGCTTGCCACTCTGTCCACGACCCGAGTTGAGAGCCACACAAACACCGCAAACAGTATGCTGATGATGAGCGAACCTAGGCGTGGGGCGATGTCCGTGCCTGTCAAGGCAGACAGATGATTGGCGGTCAAACCCCCGCCACTGGTGATGTAGGCGTAGAGCAGGATATACAGCACAAAGACGAGCGATAGGCTATTGATGGTGTTCCAGCCTTTGCCGAGCAAGGATTTGACGATGGTTGCAAGGTTGGCACTCGGGGGGAATGTAGTGCTGGCTTCTAATATCATAAGACCCGATGCGTACATACAAAGCCAAGTGTAGGCGAACACCAACAGCGACCATGAGAACCACACGCCTGCCGTGGCGGTAGGATTGGCGAGCATGCCCGCCCCAATGGCGGTGCCTGCGATAATCATCGCCCCGCCAAAGACCGAAGGGGATTTTGACATAAATAAACCTTGATAACCTGCCGATGTGGCAAAAGGGGCTATTTTAATCGTTTTTGGGCGTAATTACAAATACGACCGCACCATAAGCCAATAAAAACCCAATCAACATCTTTTAACACGATTGTCTTTTAAAATAAAAAAATTCTTGTGCTACAATAAATGGGCTTGTTTTAAATCCATCTAAAAAGGAAAAACTCATGTTCAAAAACTTCGCCTCAGACGCTCTTGGCTTATCTGATATTGGCAAAATCATACCGCCTAGCCAGTTTAACCAAACCGACATTGATGACTATATTTTTCATGAAGATAATGAACGGATTTATTTTGTCATCAAATCAAAAATGGACGAATACTGCTTTACCAACACCGCCTTTATCCATTTAGACGGGCAGTCCGCCACGAGCAAAAAACGTACGCTAAAACGCTATCCTTATCGTTATTTTGCCCCAAGTCAAGTCTCCATTGAGACAGCAGGGACGATGGATTTGGACGTGGAATTAAAGTTTCATTTGGGTGGTTGGCGTTTAGCATTGACATTGACAAAAGCTAAATTGAAGGTGTGCGAGACATTTATAAGGCATTGACTGCCATTGCCGAGCGTTGTCAGGCAATCCGCCATGATGAGATGGTGTTAGAGAAGACCTTTGAGACGGTAACAGGCATGTTTAATTTAAAAGACGTGCCAGAGGCGGTGATTATGAGCTTGCCTACCGTCATCAATCAAACCGTGCAAAAAGTGGAAGCAGGCTATAACGAACGCCTAAATGCCATTCGCCAGTATGACTTTGGGGCAGTGTTTGAGCATTATTTGCGTGACTAACGGTCAAAATAGGATAAACTAAAACCGCCCCGAAATCACGGAGCGGTTTTTATGGCAAGCTGATTATTTTAGCACTTCTGCCATGCTGTTTGCGACATATTCCACGTTGGCGTTATTTAGCCCTGCGATACACATACGCCCGTTTTCTACCATATAAATGGCAAACTCATCACGCAAGCGGATAACCTGCGGGGCGGTTAGTCCTGTAAAGCTAAACATACCACGCTGTTTGGTAAAGTAGCTAAAATCACGCTCAGGCAATTTTTCGGTCAAGACGTCTTGGAGCTTTTGACGCATTTGTCGGATACGGTCTCGCATCTCGTACACCTCGCCAACCCATTGATTGAACAATTCATCATCATTCATCACGGTATCCACCACCGCATTACCGTGAGACGGTGGGCTAGAATAGATACGGCGAACGGTGAATTTTAATTGCCCAAGCACAACGTCCGTTTCTTCTTTGGTGGGGGCAACCACCGACAAACCGCCAACACGCTCGCCATAGAGCGATAGGTTTTTGGAGAATGAGTTTGACACAAACACGCTCAAGCCTTTTTCTACCGCTAGGCGAATGGCGTACGCATCGCTGTCCATGTCATCGCCAAAGCCTTGATAGGCGATGTCCATAAAGGGGATGAGTTTTTTGTCTTTGATGATGTCAAGCACGCTATCCCATTGCTCGTTTGACAAATCCACGCCTGTGGGGTTGTGGCAACAGGGGTGTAGTAGCACCACGTCATTTTCGTTTAGGGTGTTTAAGAACGCACACATTTCGTCAAATTTGACGCCAATGGTCGCTCCGTCATAGTAGGGGTATTTGCCAACTTCTAGTCCCGCCCCTTCAAAAATGCTGATGTGGTTGCCCCATGTTGGGTCGGATACATAGCATTTGGCATTGGGAAACCATTCGTGGATAAAGTCCGCTCCGACTTTTAAGGCACCAGACCCGCCCAAAGTGGCAATCGTGGCAACTCGCCCGTCTTTGACGACCTGACTGTCTTTGCCAAACAGTAGCTCTTGGCACGCTTTTTTGTAACCTGCCAAACCGTCCATCGGCAAGTAGCCACGGGGACGAGGTGGGCTTGCGATACGTCCTTCAGCGGTTTTGACGCATTCTAGGACGGGCAATTTGCCGTCTTCGGTGTAGTACACGCCCACGCCAAGGTTTACCTTGATGTCGCCTCGTGGGTCACCTGCAAATTTGTCCATGAGACCCAAAATCGGGTCGCCAGCATAGGGGGTAACGTGTTCAAACATAACAAATACCTTTGTTGTTGTGGATAAAAAACTGTGTCAGTATAACGCAAAATCAGGCGGTTGTGGGGAAATTTTGTTGTTTTTGGAGATACGTTTATCAGCCAAATAACACCGACTGCTTACCATCAATCTCAACAATGAGCTTTCCGCCTAGGGCTTGGATGTATTTTTTGATGATGGCGTATTCGGGGTTGTCAGCACTTTCCATTTGGCAAATGGCGGATTGGGACACGCCAATTTTGTCGGCAAGCTCGGCTTGGGTGAGTTTGGCATTTTTGCGAAGCTCGCTTAGACGGATACCAACCAAAGTGTCGGCAACTCGCTGTTCTATCTTGTTACGGCGTTCGGTAGGCAGGCTTGCCATGTGGTCGGCTAGGGTTTTGTAAGTTTTCATAGCTCTTATCCTTTAAGTATTCGCCATAAATACGTTCGGCAAGGGGTATCATGCGTTGATAAAAACGTTTGTCGCCTGTTTTGTCGCCTGCACACAGCAAAATGACCTGTCTTTTTGGGTCATAAGCCACGCTTTCTTGTTCGCTTTTGACTTAGATTTGTCAGCCATTCGGTAAAATGCTCGGTCATTAAAACGGTGTACAAGATTTATCCCCTTACCAAAATGATAAGTCAAGACTTATATTTTTTCAACTCATTCTATACCGCCTTGGGCTTACTGACCAAAAAATCCCCAGCGTTATTAATCAAAAATTCCTTAAAGGCAAGAGCGGCAGGCGACAGCGAGCGGTTTTTGTGGGTGTAGAGTAAAAACTTGCGTTCCACCACAGGCTCGCTGATGGGTCGCATGACCAGCCCGTATAGCTCAACCCATTCGGCAGCGTAGAGCAGGCATAACGTCACCCCAAGTCCCATTCGGGTCATGCCAAGGGCGGTTGAGAGAAAATTAATCTCAAAATCGGGGTTAAAGATACGACTTGAAATGTTATTGGGAAGTTCGTTTTGTAGACTTTTGATAAAAGGTCCGTTTAGAGTGATGAGCTTTTCATCAAGCAAGTCCGTCCATGTAATTTCATCTTTTTGGGCAAAGGGATGGTTTGGTGGCAACACCAGATAAAAAGGTGAGCTAAACAGCACATCCACATTCAAATCGTCAGAATAAGGACGCTCGGGGGCGACCCCCAAATCGGCTTCTAGGTTCTCAATATGTTCAACCACATTATCCACCGAGCAGTCGGTGAGCGTGACCTGAATGTTGGGGTATAGCTCACAGAATTTAGCGACAAATTTGGGCATGGTGGACGCAGACAACTGCTGAGAGACGGCAAGGCGGACGTGTCCTTGGTGTAGCGATTTTAGGTTATTGACTTTTTCGTTGAGTACCGACATCTCGTTGAGTACTCGCCGAGCCTGTGGCAGTAGCCGTGAGCCTGCATCTGATAGGTGTAGTTTGCGTGTGGTGCGGTCAAAGAGTTTGACATCAAGATTTTGTTCTAATTCCTTAATCAGACCGCTTAGGGCGGATTGGGTCAGGCACAGTGTCTCGGCAGCCTTGGTAAAACTGTTTTGCTCAGCGACAAGCACAAAGGCTTTTAGCTGGCGTAGGGTAGTACTCATTATTATTAACCTTAATAAATATATAAGATGATATTATAAATGATAATTGCCAAGATACAAGGGGGCGGAAAAAATATTTTAGGATTTGATGGTTTACCCGACCAAATTATCCAAATAAGTCCCGATTGTGCTAAAATATCGCAACGATTCATACTTATAATGGAACATTCATGCTAACAGCCCTAACCTTAGATAATTTGGCTTTGATTAAGCACCATGAAATCGTCTTTGATGAGCGTTTTAATGTCATCACGGGCGAGACGGGTGCAGGTAAGTCTTTGATATTGGATGCTTTATCGCTGTGTGTGGGCGGACGAGCTGATGCTGGCATGGTGCGTTTTGGCGAGAGTGAAGCGTCGGTGTTTGGCGAGTTTGATGTGACTGATAATGATAAAGTGAGCCAGTGGTTTGCCGAGCATGAGCGAGAGCTAGAAGAGGACACACTGCTCATCCGCCGTAAAATCAGTGCCAACGGACGTTCAAAATCATGGATAAATGGCGTACCAGCGAGCCTTAGCGAACTAAAATCACTGGGCAGTGTTTTGGTTAATATCCACTCACAGCATGCAGGGCTTGAACTGCTAAAACCGCAGTTTGTCATCGATTGGCTAGATGATGTGGGGGGCTTGCACGCCTTAAAATCAGCGACCAAAGACGCTTTTGGGACATACCAACGCCTAAAAAAAGAAGCCGATGACGCTCGTGCCATGTCCACTCAGCGTGCCGACCGGATGGCACTTTTGTCATCACGCCTAAGCGACATTGAGCCACTCATGGCGGTGGATATTGGCGAGATAGAGCAAGAGTATGATGAGCTGTCCAACCTTGAAAATCTCATGCAGTCAGCACTGCAAGCGGTCACGCACCTAGACAATGACGAGATGAGTGTGTCGGGTCTGTTGGCACGTAGTCTAAAAATCTGTGATAACTTATCGGACAAAAGCCGAGTGTTCGCCGAGTGTAGCGAGCTACTTACCCAAGCGTCCGAGCAGATAGATGACGCGGTGGCACGGCTTATGGACTATGCCGAGCAGTCACTGCCTGACGAAGAGCGACTGGACGAGCTTAATAATCTCATGGGGCTGGCTCATCGCTTTGCCAAAAAATACCACACGACCACAGATGAGTTGACCGCACAGGCAGGGCAGTGGCAGGCGGAGCTGGAAAAATTAGAGAACCTGCCTGATAACGAGACCATGGATGAGCAGGTGGCAGGGGCATGGGATGAGTATGTGAGTGTGGCGGACAAACTGCATCACGAACGCACCAAAATCGCCCCACAAATCGCTGATGAACTGGCTCATCGCCTGTCGGCACTTGCCCTGCCGAACGCCAGCTGTCTCTTTGAGTTTAGCCCCAAAGAGCCACATCAGTATGGTGGTAGCGGGATGTTTGACATCGCTCTCATGTTTAGTGCCAATGTCGGCATGCCCATGCAACCGCTACACAAAGTGGCGTCAGGGGGCGAGCTGTCTCGCATGGCTCTCATCATGCAGGTCATGAGTGCAGGCGTGAATCAAGAGACACGCCCGACCTTGGTGTTTGATGAAGTGGACGTGGGTATCAGTGGTGGTACAGCTCAGGTGGTGGGCGAGCTACTAAGAAGTTTGGGCGACCATCAGCAACTTTTTGCCATCACACACCAAGCACAGGTTGCGGCGGCGGCACACCGTCATATCTTGGTGCACAAAGAGCATGGCGAGCAGACGATGAGCCATTTGTCCATCATCACAGGCGACAGACAGATTGATGAGCTAGCACGCATGTCAGGTGGCGTGAACATCACCGAAGCGACTCGGGCTCATGTCAAGGGCTTGCTTGATGATATCAATAAAGTCAAAATGCAGTAAAGATTCAAGATGCAAACAAACTGATTAATTATACTTTTGCCTTAATTTAAAATCTTTAAAGTGGTAAATTATTGATTATCAAGCAATTATTTTTGGGTTGTAGGGGCGAATTGCAATTCGCCCTTGATAAATCAATGACTTATATCAAGTCGAGAGCAGGATTAATTTTTAGGCTTTTTTTAAAAATAATATCAAACAAACACACTGCACTCAAAAATATCGCCACGCCAACAGATATAAGATTAAATACCGATATTTTGTTTGGATTGAATTGTATGAATAATTGCCATTAATGCTATCTTGTGTATTATTGGTTTTTATAACAGCCATTTGCGGTATGTCATTTTTAAACCAAAGCACAGATGGCTGATGATAGTAGCCAATGGTGATGTCCTTGCGTGGTAATTCCTTTGCCAAAACACAGTCGCTCATGGCGATTTTTGGCACAACAGAATAACCGCATGCCACAACCAACGATTGTTTGGTTTGGGGATTGGTGATTTGTATGTGATGTATGTCTTGTTTGGGTGAGCGTGATACCACAACGGCTTTGATGTTGCCTGTGATGTATTGCAATTCATTCTCTGGCGGTAATCCACGACCCGACCAAGTCATATAGACCGCTACCCATATGATAAAGAACAAAGACCAAGAGATGATGTGGTAAAAACTCATTTTAAACATAAAACTGGCTCGGGTTGATAAAGACTTAGGGCGTGCCTGCCTTTGGTATTTGCAGTGAAAAATAGGAGAAATCGCCCGTTTTTCAAGGAAAAAACGTAGATTGACAGTCATTCTATCTATCAAGCAAGTTTTCGCCTTTGAGCCACAATCCGACCACTTAACTGGGTAAATTTTAAGATTTTAACTTAACTTTTTAAATTAAGTGGTCGGATAGCCATTTTTCATGCAAAAATTGATAGAGCTTACCAAATTTTCATCTTATTTTATAAAAATGTTATCAATGGTAGGCACGCTCTAATTATACAGTCATTTTTCCTAAAAAAGCATATGTTTTGCCACTACTTTATGATGTCATCTAAACCCATAAATATCACACATTTTGTTTTGTTAAATAATTTATCCCAAAAAGGCGTGATTGATAGACAAATTGTGATGATGTGCCATTTACCACCCACAAACCTTGTAAAATGGCGATTTTGCCCCATATTGACCTTAATGATAATGACATCCCCAAGCGAGCTGATTTGAAAAAATTTTCCAACTTGACGCATCATTTTTTATTGCCCAGTCCGTTCATGCCTGATGAACGCTTTGCTGACGCATTGATTTATATCTGTCGCCACAGCACTGACGGGGCGTGGGGATTTATGATTAATAAGCCTCTTAGTGCTTCGGTGGGCGGTTTGCTACACGAGCTTGATTTGCCCGCCAGCCAAAAGGCGATGAACACCCCTGCCATGCATGGAGGCTTTATCCGCCCCGAAGCAGGTTTTGTGCTACACACAGGACTGCCCGAGTTTGCGTCATCGTTTGCGGTGGGCGAGAACGTATGTATCACGACCAGTAAAGACGTGCTAAGTCTGATATCAGGCGACAGCTTGCCCCACTTTTTGCTTTGCATGGGGTTTTGTAACTGGACGGCAGGGCAGTTGGAGCAGGAGATAAGCGAGCAGGACTGGTTGGTTTGCCCTGCTGATTTGGAGATATTGTTTCGGGCGAAGTTTGAAGACAGATTGATGTTGGCTTATGACAAACTGGGCATTGACCCTGATAAATTTACCTTGACCACAGGATTTGCTTGATTTTTAAACGTGATGTTTTAAAAGTTAAAAAGTCAATTTTGCTTTACCTGCGACCAATTTTTTTGATTTGCCAAAATAATAGGAATTTCATGACAACACCGACTTTGATTTTAGCCCTAGATTTTGGCGTCAAAAAAATGGGTATGGCACTGGGCAACACGCTCACGGCGGATGCACGCCCCTTTGACATTTTGGCGATGGACAACGGACAGCCCGATTGGGATAATCTACTGGGCATCATTGAGCAGTGGCGGATTGATGTGGTGGTGGTCGGCTTACCGCTTAACATGGACGGCACTGATTCCATGCTTTCTAAACGAGCGGCTAAATTCGCTCGCCGTCTGGCACACCGTCTGGGCGAACGCCATTTGCCCGTACAGGTGTACATGTATGATGAACGCCTGTCGTCGCATGAAGCTCGCATGATGGCGTGGGAGCGTGGCTGGATAAAGCACGAGCGAGACCCGATTGATGATGTCTCGGCGTGCTTGTTGGTTGATGGTTATTTCAACTCGCCAGAGCTTGCCCGCTATGTCGGCAGTTATCATGATAATGAGCAAAAAGGCAAAGATTAGGCCGTGCAATTTTATTAAGCATCAAAATTAGACAAATCCCAGCCCAAAACCACACAAATAAAAGGACACACATGGATAGCCACGCCCCCAACCCAGCCCAATCCAACCCCCAAGCCAAACATCAGAAAATCATCCAAGTCATCACGCAAGCGATGGGGCTTGCCAATGTCAGCGTGTATTTGGGCTATGGGGCGATTGTGTGTTTTTGTGTGTTTGGCACGTTGGCGAGCATGGCGACGTTCAAAGACAGTGGGGTGGTGTATTGGGCGTTTCATTACTTGCCCTATGTGCTGATTGGCTTGTCCATGCCGATAAGTTTGTATCATCTGTTCATTTTGGGTCGCTATCGCATTATCCAAAAGGGTATTTTAAAGATGATTTTGGTGGTGGGCATGGGACTGCTCGCATTTGCTTTTGCCATGGCAATTAAGGGTTGGGCGGTGGCATTCTACATGAGCCTGTTTTTGGCGATGATTGCGTGGTTTGGCATGCCGTTTTTGGTTCGAGTGAATTTAAAGAAGTTTTTAAATTTTTTAAATAATCCGACTGATAAAGCTGATGAAAACGGGAATGAAAATAAAAAATAGCCAAAAATCGTGAGTTATGCTACCATAAGTCATCTAAAATTACACGCATTTTCCCATGAATTACAAACACGCCTACCACGCAGGCAATTTCGCTGACGTTGCCAAACACATTTTATTACTCCAACTGCTCGCCCAATTTAGTGCCAAAGCCAAGCCCTTTTATGTGCTTGATGCTTATGGCGGACGTGGGCTGTATTCCTTGGAAAGCGATGAGGCGACCAAAACAGGCGAGGCGGACAAGGGCATTCGTGCCTTAGAAAATGCCGACCTTGGCGCACCGCCAAAAGCCATTGCCCAGTATCTATTAGACCTTGACACCGCTCGCAAAACCTATGATAAGCACGTCTACCCAGGTTCGCCTTGGTGGATTGCCAACCACGCCCAAAACCATTCGGACAACGCTCCCTTGCGTGCCGAAGCCTTTGAAGCGGTGGCAGACGAGTATGACGCCCTAAATTATCAGCTTTATCAACTCCCCATTGGCATTCATCATCGCAACGCCTTTGAAGGTGTGCCTGCCGTGCTACCGCCCAAGGAAAAGCGTGGCATTATCCTGCTTGACCCGCCTTTTGAGCAGGAGCATAAGGATTTTAGCCGTTTAGTAGATTTGCTTGTAGCAAGTCATAAGAAATTTGCCACAGGAACATTTGTGCTGTGGTATCCCATTAAGAATAAAGAGGCGGTAGAGCTGTTTTATAAAAAAATGAAACGCACCGACATTCGCCGTCAGCTTGTCTGTGAGCTAAACCTATACCCCAATGACGTAGCAGTGGGCATGAACGGCACAGGGCTACACATCATCAATCCGCCTTGGCAATTTGACGAACACGCCAAAGCCATTTTACAAACGCTCGCCCCAATCCTAACACCAAAAGACGCTCCTGCCATGAGCATGGACGACATGGCGGTGGTTAAATGGTTGGTTGGGGAGTGATTTTAAAAATTGCTAATTAACTGATGTTTGGGTAAGTTTGTAGGGCAATTTATTCGCCCAAATATCAAAATACGAGACAATTAACAACAGTCCATTGATTTTAAAAATAAAACACCATGACAACCCAGCCCCCACATTCCCAAAAAGACCCAGACGACCATGACGGCATTACCTTTGAAGTCGTTGAGACCGAACAACACGGCAATCAAAAAAAGATAAGCCGTGGGGTCTATCCCGTTCCCAATCTTATTACCAGTGTGTCCATGCTCTCGGCATTTTTTTCTATCGTTGCCAGTAGCGAGGGGCGGTTTGATAAGGCGTGCCTTGCCATTTTTTTATCCGCCATTTTGGACGGTATGGACGGACGGGCTGCCCGACTCTTAAACGCCCAAAGCCCATTCGGTGAGCAGTTGGATAGTCTTGCCGACTGTATCGCTTTTGGGCTTGCCCCTGCCATACTTGTGTATCATTTTGCGTTGCATGAATTTGGGCGGTTTGGGCTTGCGTGTGCCTTTGTGTTTAGTGTCTGTGCGGCGTTTCGCTTGGCAAGATTTAACGTGCAAATTGGCACGGTGGATAAAAAATACTTTATCGGATTGGCAAGTCCTTTGGCGGCGATTTTGGTAACGTCAAGCGTCATGGTGGCAAGAGACCATGGAGCCACCCTTACCCCCCAAACGCTCGCCACCATCTGTGCGGTGTGGACGGTGATTTGCGGACTACTTATGGTGAGCAATGTCAAATATTACAGTTTTAAAGAATTTGACCGTCAAAAAATCCCCTTTGTTGGGCTAATTATTGGCGTGCTTATCATGGGTATTGTGCTGTATGACATTCCTGTCGGCGTGCTTGCCATTGGTGTGATTTATGCCTTGTCAGGGTTTTGGACGACTTTTATGGCAAGACGAGAGAAAGCCTAAATACCTTTAAAAACGCTCAAAAATACCTTTAAAACCCAACTCATAAACCCACTTGGCTTATCATGTCATCTGCCAACTCGTCCATTATCCAATTCTTCCACGCCACTCGCCCACACACCTATCCTATCGCCATCATGAGCCTTGGGGTGGGGCAGGGCTTGGCGTATCGCACGCTTGGCGGATTTGGGGCGGATAATTAGGTGCTGTGTGTGCTGATTATTTATACCGCTTTGTCTTTACAGATTTTGTCAAACCTTGCCAATGATTTGGGCGACGGCATTCGTGGCACCGACCGCAACCGTCATCATGACAGCCCAGCCCGTCTTGTCCGTAGTGGGGCGGTGTCGGCAGGCAGATTTCGGGCGTGGCTTGTCCTTTGGCTTACCCAAACCATGATGGCAGATTTGGTTAAGCCCTTTAACTCTTTACCAAATCGTGCTGTTTTTTGGCTTGGGGGCGGTGTCGATTTTAGGAGCCTTGGGCTACACCATGGGCAAAAAACCTTATGGTTACCATGCACTTGGTGAGCTTGCCGTTCTGATTTTCTTTGGCTATGTGGCGGTGCTTGGCGGTTATTATCTACAAACGGGCAGGGCGGACATCG
>NZ_CP087840.1:2287500-2587500 GCF_025985205.1 Moraxella bovis | reverse complement strand
GCCTTGATAAGGCGGGGGTCATAAGTTCAAGTCTTATTAGACCCACCATTTATGGGGTTATAGCTCAGTTGGTAGAGCGCCTGCCTTGCACGCAGGAGGTCAGGAGTTCGACTCTCCTTAACTCCACCACTTACAATAAATTAGAACTAAGCAATCAAATTAAACAGCATACAATTAGATTTCTTAATTCTACTTTATGTAGATAACTTACAATTAACTGATGAAGTTAATTACATTATTTAACAACGTAACTATGAGTCTGGGTTAATTATTTAATTCCAACAAATAATTAACCATCCCGACCACTACTCCACATCTTTTAGGTTTTATTTAAAATTTAAGTAAGATGAGTGGTCGGATAAAGTAAAGAAAACTGAATCAAGCGTAAACATAGGTAAATCGTTACACATTACCCTTATGACACCAAGACTGCTTGGGGTTGTATGGTCAAGTAATGAAGTGCACATGGTGGATGCCTTGGCAGTCAGAGGCGATGAAAGACGTGATAGCCTGCGATAAGCGTCGGTGAGGTGGCAATATCCTGTGACCCGGCGATTTCTGAATGGGGAAACCCAGCCAACATAAGTTGGCTATCCTAACCTTTGGTTAGGAGGCAAACCGGGAGAAGTGAAACATCTCAGTACCCCGAGGAAAAGACATCAATAGAGATTCCCCAAGTAGCGGCGAGCGAACGGGGAGGAGCCGATCAAACTTGTAGTAGCAAAATGGCGTGGGAAAGCCAACCATAGTAGGTGATAGTCCTGTATGCGAAACTGCAAATGCGACATATTAAGTAGGGCGAGACACGTGAAATCTTGTCTGAAGATGGGGGGACCATCCTCCAAGGCTAAATACTCCTGACTGACCGATAGTGAACCAGTACCGTGAGGGAAAGGCGAAAAGAACCCCTGTTAGGGGAGTGAAATAGAACCTGAAACCGTGTGCATACAAGCAGTCGGAGCCCGACCACTTAATCGCTTTGAGGATAACAATGAACTTTTATTATGTATATGTTCTACAAAACATCAATAATCAAAATGACTTTTATGTTGGGTTTACTTCCAACTTAAAGCAGAGAATTGAAGCACATAATACAGGTCAAACTACCGCAACTCGTGGTAGGACTTGGAAAATCGTTTATTGTGAAGCCTATATAAGTGAGAAAGTGGCAAGAAAGCGAGAACACGCCACAAAAAATAATGGCAAAGTGCGAACTTTCTTAATGAACCGCATTAAATCACAGTTTGAGTCATCATAAAATGACAAAGTATCGTAAATAAGCTAAGTCGGGCTTGCCCGATCACTTAATTACGATGCGAAGCAGAGTGATTAAGTGGTCGGGTGACGGCGTACCTTTTGTATAATGGGTCAGCGACTTATATTCTGTAGCAAGGTTAACCGTTTAGGGGAGCCGTAGGGAAACCGAGTCTTAATAGGGCGATTAAGTTGCAGGGTATAGACCCGAAACCGAGTGATCTATCCATGAGCAGGTTGAAAGTGCCGTAACAGGCACCGGAGGACCGAACCCACTGTCGTTGAAAAGCCAGGGGATGACTTGTGGATAGGGGTGAAAGGCTAATCAAACTCGGTGATAGCTGGTTCTCCCCGAAAGCTATTTAGGTAGCGCCTCGGACGAATACCATTGGGGGTAGAGCACTGTTTCGGCTAGGGGGTCATCCCGACTTACCAAACCGATGCAAACTCCGAATACCGATGAGTACTATCCGGGAGACAGACGGCGGGTGCTAACGTTCGTCGTCAAGAGGGAAACAACCCAGACCGCCAGCTAAGGCCCCAAATTCCTAGTTAAGTGGGAAACGATGTGGGAAGGCACAGACAGCTAGGAGGTTGGCTTAGAAGCAGCCACCCTTTAAAGAAAGCGTAATAGCTCACTAGTCGAGTCGGCCTGCGCGGAAGATGTAACGGGGCTCAAACTAGGAGCCGAAGCTGCGGATTTAATTGTTTCAATTAAGTGGTAGGGGAGCGTTGTGTAAGCCTGTGAAGGTGTGTTGTAAAGCATGCTGGAGGTATCACAAGAGCGAATGCTGACGTGAGTAACGACAAAACGGGTGAAAAGCCCGTTCGCCGGAAGACCAAGGGTTCCAGTCCAACGTTAATCGAGGCTGGGTGAGTCGACCCCTAAGGCGAGGCCGAAAGGCGTAGTCGATGGGAAATTGGTTAATATTCCAATACTTGTTTATGATGCGATGGAGGGACGGAGAAGGTTATGTCAGCCTGGCGTTGGTTGTCCAGGTGAAAGGATGTAGGTAGGTTTAGTAGGCAAATCCGCTAGACTATTACTGAGATCTGATAGCAAGCCAGTTTACTGGCAAAGTGGCAAATACCATGCTTCCAGGAAAAGCTTCTAAGCGATAGTCATAAACAAATCGTACCCGAAACCGACACAGGTGGTCAGGTAGAGAATATCAAGGCGCTTGAGAGAACTCTGCTGAAGGAACTAGGCAAAATGGTACCGTAACTTCGGGAGAAGGTACGCTGCCGATGGTGATAAGACTTGCTCTTTGAGCTGTTGGCAGTCGCAGATACCAGGCTGCTGCAACTGTTTATTAAAAACACAGCACTCTGCAAACACGAAAGTGGACGTATAGGGTGTGATGCCTGCCCGGTGCTGGAAGGTTAATTGATGGGGTTAGCGTATGCGAAGCTCTTGATCGAAGCCCCAGTAAACGGCGGCCGTAACTATAACGGTCCTAAGGTAGCGAAATTCCTTGTCGGGTAAGTTCCGACCTGCACGAATGGCATAATGATGGCAGCGCTGTCTCCAGCAGAGACTCAGTGAAATCGAAATCGCAGTGAAGATGCTGTGTACCCGCGGCTAGACGGAAAGACCCCGTGAACCTTTACTACAGCTTTACATTGAACTTTGACCTAACTTGTGTAGGATAGGTGGGAGGCTTTGAAGTGGCGACGCCAGTTGCCATGGAGCCATCCTTGAAATACCACCCTGGTTATGTTGGGGTTCTAACTTAGATGTAACAACATCAAGGACAATGTATGGTGGGTAGTTTGACTGGGGCGGTCTCCTCCTAAAGAGTAACGGAGGAGTACGAAGGTGCGCTCAGAACGGTCGGAAATCGTTCAAAGAGTATAAAGGCAAAAGCGCGCTTAACTGCGAGACCCACAAGTCGAGCAGGTACGAAAGTAGGTCTTAGTGATCCGGTGGTTCTGTATGGAAGGGCCATCGCTCAACGGATAAAAGGTACTCTGGGGATAACAGGCTGATACCGCCCAAGAGTTCATATCGACGGCGGTGTTTGGCACCTCGATGTCGGCTCATCTCATCCTGGGGCTGAAGCAGGTCCCAAGGGTATGGCTGTTCGCCATTTAAAGAGGTACGCGAGCTGGGTTTAGAACGTCGTGAGACAGTTCGGTCCCTATCTACCGTGGGCGTTGGAAATTTGAGAGGATCTGCTCCTAGTACGAGAGGACCAGAGTGGACGAACCTCTGGTGTTCCGGTTGTGACGCCAGTCGCATTGCCGGGTAGCTATGTTCGGATGGGATAACCGCTGAAAGCATCTAAGCGGGAAGCCCACCTCAAGATAAGATTTCCCTAAAGAGCCGTTGTAGACTACGACGTTGATAGGTTGGGTGTGGAAGCATGGTGACATGTGTAGCTAACCAATACTAATTGCTCGTTTGGCTTGACCATACAACACCCAAGTGGTTTAGTATGAGATAAGTGTAAAGATTTTACCTAACAAGCTTGAATCAATCTTGAATAACTTAACTTAAAAAGTTAAAACTTTAAAAATTAAATTTAAAGTAAAAAATAAAACAACAGACTCATAAGCAGCGTTGTTAATCCTTTTACGCTGACGACAATAGCAAGATGGAACCACCTGATCCCTTCCCGAACTCAGAAGTGAAACGTCTTAGCGCCGATGGTAGTGTGGTTTGCCCATGCGAGAGTAGGTCATCGTCAGCACCTTATTTAGCCCTCTCTGTCATTGATAGAGGGGGTTTTGGTTTTTAAAATCCTTGAATTTGTGTATAATAGCTGACCTAACTTTACTTATAATTATTTATGTGAGTAACTTGCTTGTGCGTAGGGTGATATTAATGGGTGGGCAAAAGGCGTTTACGTTGATTGAGTTGATGGTGGTAGTGGTTGTGATTGGTATGATTGGTATGATTGCTTATCCTAGTGTGATGCGGGTTTTGCGGGGGATGGAAGATGATTGATGAACGAAAAAATAAATATCTGATTGTCGGACAGGGCGACATCGGTAAGGAAGTTGCCGAAATGTTATCCCGCGCAGGATATGATGTGGCGGGGTTAGCACGCACTGCCAAGAGTTATGATGAGCCTGTACAATTTTGGCAAAAAGACGCAAGAATGCTCACTCAAGATGAACTTGTTCCATTTAGCCATATCGCCATTATCATCACACCAAACCGTGAGATGACCGATAGAGTACAAGCCTATCGTGAGAGTTATTTGGCAGTGTGTGAGCATATCGCAGGACTGAATCTGCCAAACCTCCACCGTGTGCTATTTGTCTCATCTACATCTGTATATGGCGAGAATGGGGGTGAGTGGGTGGATGTTGACACGCCAACACACCCCAGTACGGATACCGCCTGCGTGTTATTACAGGCTGAGCAAGTGTTACAGGATGCCTTTGGCGAGCGGTGTGCGATAGTCAGACCGTCTGGTATTTACCACAGTGAGAGTGTGCGAATGAACCGTCTTGCTCAGTCTGCCCATATCAATGGCGTGCCGTCCGCCCATTATACCAATCGCATTCATCGTGATGATTTGATACAAGTGATTTGTCAGGTATTAACTCTGAGTGCTGTCAAGCCTATGTATTTGGTAAGTGATTGTAAGCCTGTTACCAGTCTTGAAGTGATAAACTTTTTGTGTCAAAAATATGAGTATCTCCCGCCAAAGATTATTCACACTACGCCCACAGGCAAACGCATTCGGGGTAATGTGGATGATTGGCTTGTTTTTAAGGATTATCAGATGGGTTATGGGTGTTAGTTAATTGATGGAATGTATAAAAAGGAGTGAATGTTATCACTCCTTTTTTTGGTTCTATAATATCAATGGCTATTAATAGGCACTAAGCTCGTCGTCCCATCAGAATTTTGTATGCGACGATAAACGACACCGCCATGAGAAACATTACCATAAGAACTTTGACTAACCGACCCCCGAGAGATACTAAATGATGAGTTTGGGTTTTGGGGCAGGTTTAGGCTGTCTTGGCGGATTTGTACTGTGCCTGTTTGATTGCCGTAATTCACACTTTGTGCGGGGCTGGACACGGGCGGATAGGTTGGGCTGACATTGCCAGTATTGCCCATGATGAGACGATAGAACTTTTGTCCTGCACGTCCGTCAGCAGGCATGCCCATTTTACGCTGATAATCCTTGATGGCAATGCGAGTGTTGTCACCGATAATGCCATCAACGTTGCCAATGTTGTAGCCGTTATTAATGAGTGCTTGCTGAATTTCTTTGGCTTCGCGACGACTGATGCCAGGGTCATCGGTCGGCCAAGGGGTGGCAAAATTAACATTGGTGTCGTTATTTTCAATCAAGGTAGAAAGATGAGCGATGGCAAGAGCATAGCTTTCAGAAGTATTATAAGAATAGAACATATCAAAGTTTTTACCCACTAAGAAAGCCGGCCCTTGTCGCCCAGCAGGTAGCAGTAGTCCTGCTGATGCCATGTTGTTCGGTAGGGGACGACCGTCAGGTAGGGTGATGCCCATGTTTTGCCAATGACTGATGGATTTTTTGTTGGTGCGACCACTTGACCCTGAATAGCCATTTAGTTTGACTTCATAACCCCAAGGCTCGCCAGTGCGATAGCCTTTTTTGGCAAGAAAGTTGGCGGTACTTGCCAATGCGTCTGCCTTAGAATTGACAAGGTCTTTACGTCCGTCATTATCAAAATCTACCGCCAATTCCAAAAAGGTGCTAGGCATAAACTGAGTCTGACCAAATGCTCCTGCCCACGAGCCTGTCATGTCCTGTGGGCGAATGTCGCCATTTTGGACGATGCGTAAGGCACTGGCATATTCGCCACGAAAATATGATTGGCGACGGTCAAAGCAAGACAACGTGGCAAGGCTGGTAAACAAATCCTTTTTGCCAAGGGTCTGCCCAAAATTACTCTCAACACCCCACACGCCAAGCACATGTTCGGGCTTGACCCCGTAGCGGTTTTCAATGCGTCTTAGTACGTCCGCCATCTCGTGTTTGGCACGCAGACCATCTGCCACACGCTCGCTATCAACCAGTGAGGCGTGATAGTCCCATGCGTGTTTTTTGAATTCAGGCTGATAGTTGAGTGAGCGAATCACCGTTGGGTCAGGGCTACTCGGTCGGTACTGCTCAAAGGTGCTGGCGACACCACGAAAGTTACTGCTGTTTTTTAGGGTGTTTAGGCATTGGTCAAAATGGCTTTGGGATAGGGTGGGCAGGTCGTTGGCATGGGTAGTACTGATGGTTGTCAAAGCAATAATGCTAAGTGCTAGGGGTTTAAAATAGGTCATAGGGGTATCCGATAAATTTTGGGTTTGGAAGTTGTTAGGACGTGTTGAACATTGATAGAATTGTTTTAAAATCAAGATGAAAATTTGACAATTTCAACCAATTTTTGCATGAAAAACGGCTATCCGACCACTTAATCGTGTAAATTTTCAAGATTTTACCTTAATTTCTTTAAATTAAGTGGTTGAATTATTTTTCATCGTCAAAATCCTTGTTGATATTTCAATATCAACTGCGGACTTTTCCTTGAAAAATGGGCGATTTTTTCATTTTTCATTGTAAGTACCGAAGTTCAACACGTCCCAGACATCTTTATGAGATAAACTAAAAATAAACCCTTGTACTTATAAATACTGGGGTTGAAATTTTAAAAAATCCGCAAAAATTGGGGTTTGAAAAGAAATATATTTTAAAAAAACTAATTAAAAACAAATATAATACGACATTAGCCTATCATAATCGATTTTGTCATGATAAAAAAGTGCTTTTTGGTAACTGGGATTACTTACTCTTTGTGGTTTATTTTCATGTTGAAAAATATCGCCATTTTGTGATTTTCATTACATATACCAAAGGTAGGCAAGCCTTAAAAATTAATCATCAATGGGTGACATCCCTTAAGATGACTTGTCCAAAAACTCATCGCCTGTTACCACAAGCTCTTCATGTTGCACAGTGCCGCTGATCGTTTTGCTGATATTTTGGCTGTATTTGTGTAGGTTGATCTCTTCGGCGACATGAGTCTCTTTGCTTAGCTTTGCTACTTCTTTGCTGATTAAAATCTCCATAGGCTCGCTCATGGGCGTGCCATTCATGAGTACAGTGGCAGGCGTGTCATCATCTGCCATGACTGTATCTGGCAGTGCCATTAAATTATTATTGACAATCCGAATGCTAAGATACTCTTCGGTCAGCTCCACAGGGACATTGACCGTCTTGGTGCGGACAACTTTTTCAAGGATAACTTTGCCTACTTGCATTTTTTGGGTATCAACAACCAACCGCTCAGCGAGTAACTCTAGGGTTTGTGGATTATCAGTGGTGACGTCATCACGCTTATCTTTAGGGTTTGACATACATTGTCCTTAATTTTAACAAATTTGTAGATTTTTAAGTTTTGGTTTAAAAGTTGAAAATTGGGCATGGTGGTTATTCTAATACATGTCAATTTAGCAAAGATAAATTTAAAAAATTCATTGAATAAACATGAATCTAACCATCAAAACACCAGTCAATAACGCCAAAACCCAAAAAAGCCAGAGCATTGCCCTGACTTTTTGGCCGTGGTCGGATTACAGACCACGAGCACGGCGAACTTCATCGGCGGTAATACCTTCATAGTTAACCACGTTGCCTTCACGATCAACTATGTTACCTAGGTCGTCCACGTTTAGCTCTTCACGCTGAATGGTTTCCAAAATGGTCTCGGTGCGAGTGCCAGTGGTCTTGCCCAGCGTTACTTCTTCGGTAACAAAGGTGTCTTTGCTCACATTAGCACGCTCTGCTTCTAGCTCAACGCTTACGGTGGCAACCCCAGCATCATCACCGATACGACGGTCAGTTGGGCGGTTTACGGCAGTACGCTCGATATGGGCGTGCTCTTCTTGTAGCTCAACTTCAACACGTTGCTCTTCGCTTACCACACGTTTACCAATACTTGCCACGCCAGAGACGATACGGTCTTTATTCACAGATAGACGCTCTTCGAGCAACTCTAGAGTGTTGGGTGCGGTGTAGTGGTTTTCGGTCAGCTCAACACGGCTCTCGGCAGGCAGTGTCTCGGCAGCGAAAAACTCACGGTCTTTGGCATATTGTTCTTGGTAGTTATAGACATAATCACGGTCGTAGGCTTCCATAACTTCTGCTTGGTCTTTGGTTAGGCTATCAAAGTACACATCATCGCCAACAATGCGAGATAGACCCGCTGGGATAAGCACTTCTTTTGAGCTGAACCAACCGCCTACATCAACGATAAGATAACGCACACGTCCTGTTTCTACTTCTACAAGGGCATCTTCTATTTTACCGATTTTCTCTTCGCCAAGGCCATAAGCGGTTTTGCCTGCTGGGTTGTAGTAGTCTGCACCCAATACTTCACGCTCGGTGGCTTCAATGTCTTGTAAACGAACTAAACGGCTCATATGTTTCTCCTAAGTGATATTAATAAATGCCTTATGGCAACTTACAAGTGCTTCATGTGCTTGACTTGATGAGTGTATTGTAGAGATGTTTTGACATGAAAAATAGGATAAGTTGGTAAAAAATAGGGTTTTTTCACGTGTGTTTGGTTCGCCAAATGTAAGACTTGGTAACTTCATGTAAACTGTGAAAAATTGTGTTGTCTTGTGTTATGGCTGGGTAATTTTTCATCAAATGGTCATTCAATTTTCATAAAAAATGGTAGATTATTTTTTTAAATTATCTTTATATTTACATTAAATTATCGGTAGTAGTCTAAAAAGTATGCCAAACTAGTTTTCCGTTCGCTCTGAGCCTGCCTGCGGGCAGGAAAACCGTTAGGTTTCCCAAGCTCACCACGAACGGTTTTCTTTGTAGCATACTTTTTGAACCAGAGCCAAATTATCTTAATATAGATGAAAACTAACATAAATTATTGATTTTTATAAAAATAAAATAATTAGGGCGTGCCTGCCTTTGGTGTTTGCAATGAAAAGTGAGAAAATTAGCCATTTTTCATGTAAAAATAGATTAAAGTGTTAAATTTTCATCTTACTTTGTAAAAATGTTATCAATGGCAGGCACGCCCTAATCATATCAATAAAAACACCGATGATGAGTGCATTGACATTAAAAATCGCCAAATTCCCAAAAATCGGCTATACTAACCCCATCAATAACCACCAAAAACCAAACAACAAGAGAGAAAACCATGAGCCAACGCTTACAACGCCTAGCCGACCAGATTCAGCGTACCTTGTCGGTGCTTATCCGTGATGAGATTAACGACCCACGCCTGACGGGATTTGTTACCATTTCTAGTGTTAAAGTTAGCCCTGATTTGGGTTATGCCGATGTTTATGTCACCATTTTGGAGCCGTCCAAAAACGGCGATACGGACGGTGGCATGAACATTGATGCTCACCGTGAGAGCCTGCAAGTATTAAAAAACGCCTCGGGCTTTTTGCGTACCGAGCTGTCCGCCACCATGAAAACCCGCACCACGCCACGCCTACGTTTTCATTATGATGAAGTTACCGCTCACGGCAACCACATGATGAATCTGGTGAATGAAGCCATGAAAAAGACGGGCGAGAGCAGTGCCAATGACGTGGATAACAGCTAATGGCAAAACAAATCGTTTCTGGGGTGCTACTCTTAGATAAGCCAAGCGGTATCAGTTCGCATTCGGCTCTTGCCCAAGCCAAACGCCTGTTTATGTCATCAGATTCTGACAGCAAAAAAGCAGGTCATACAGGCACGCTTGACCCCATGGCGACAGGGCTTTTGCCGATTTGTTTAGGGGATGCGACCAAATTTAGCTCCTTTGGTCTAGACGCCGATAAGGGCTACACCGCCATTATCAAACTTGGCGAGCAGACCGACACAGGCGACAAAGAAGGGCAAATCATCGCCCAAAAAAATGTGCCAACCTTTGACGAGCAGGGGCTTGATGAATTGGCTTGCGATTTATTGGGCGAACAACAACAAACCCCGCCCATGTACTCCGCCCTAAAAAAAGACGGCAAAAAACTCTACGAATACGCCCGAGACGGCATTGAGATAGAGCGAGCTCCACGCCCCATTGTCATTCATCATTTGGCTTTAAATAAATTAAGCGATAACGAAATCGCCCTTGATGTCATCTGCTCCAAAGGTACTTATGTGCGAGTGCTGGGCGAGACGGTAGCCGAGCGTCTTGGCACGGTGGGGCATTTGACCGCTTTGCACCGCACCAGTACGGGCGGATTTGACGTGGCAGGGGCGATAAGCCTTGATGATTTGGCGAATTTGTCATTTGATGAGCGATTTGGCAAGCTATTACCCGTTGATGTTCTGCTTAATCATTTACCTATTATCAAACTCACCACAGACGAAACGGCACGCATTAAAATGGGGCAACGGCTAAACATCAAAGACCGCCTTGATGATGCGAGCTTTACTGATGAGACTGTACAAATTCGGCTATATCATGATGATGAGTTTGTCGGGCTTGGGCAAGTGGCGATGAGTGGGCGACTGCAACCGATAAGACTGGTGGCGTGAGCCTCTTAAAATCAGAGAATATTTTTGCATTAATTTTCATCTTAACATAATTTTACTTGAAATTTATTCGATTTAGGCATAATATACACTTGCTTTTTATCATAAATAATGATTTACTGATAATAAGTTTTTATAAATAACATTAAACACCCAACTTTTTGTAAGATTTGAGGTACAACCCATGAAAAAATTACTCCCAGCACTGATCATCGCCAGCGTGTCCATCACCGCAACCGCCAATGTTGGCAGTCCTTATGTACAAGGTTTGGTAGGCACATCTAAACTTGATGTCAAAGATGACCGAAGCCAAAAGAAAGTAAAAGACAGCGACACCGCATTTTCTGTGGCGGTAGGTAGCGATTATGGTGCTACTCGTTACGCCCTAGATTACACTCATTTTGGCGAGCTAGAACACAAAGAAACAGGCTTTGATGTGGCAGGCGACTACCGCAAAACAAATGTTAAAGCACAATCTGTGGGCGTGTCTGCATTTTATGACTTCACTTCTGTGTCAGGATTTACGCCCTATGTGGGTGCAAGAGTGGGCGTCAACAAACTCAATCTAGGCATCAGCAATAAGGCCACTGTTGGTGCAGAGTCTTTCTTTTCATCAACAACTGCCAAAAAAACACAAGTGGGCTTAGGTGCGGTGGCGGGTGTATCATACACCATCAACCCACAATGGACCATTGACGGTGGCGTAGAATACAACCACTTAGGCAAAGTGGATAACTTTAAAGTTAAAGAATACGGTGGCAAAATCGGTGTTCGTTATAACTTCTAATCTGCCCCTTCAAAACCCTCTGTCTCTCCACGCAGGGGGTTTTGATTTGTAATTTTAAATGACTTTTTAAAATTTTTGTGTTATAATAAAAATTTTACGCCATTAGGCTTAGGTAGGCTTTGGCAATGCACAGCTTACCCAAATGTATCCGCATTGCGTATTTTAAGGATTAGTTATGCTAACCAACCAACAACGTTTCGATATTATCGCCAAATTCAAACGTGGCGAAAACGACACTGGTAGCCCAGAAGTGCAAGTGGCTTTATTGACCGCTCGTATCAACGACCTACAAGACCACTTCAAAGCCCACAAAGCCGACCACCACAGTCGCCGTGGTCTTATCCGCATGGTAAACCAACGCCGTAAGCTACTAGACTACCTAAAAGGTAAAGACACCGAGCGTTACTCTGCCCTTATCGCTGAGCTTGGACTACGCCGTTAATTTCAAATTAGGCTGTCTAATTTTGTCAAAAACGGTGTGCGTTTGCGTGCCGTTTTTGTTGTTTTAAGTTTATAAATTATTGATAAGGGTGAGATTTAGAACTCTAAGAGATGTTTTTTTAACGTTATAAACTGATGATTTTTTGGGTGGATTTGTAGGGGTAAATTGCAACTTGCTCTGTGATAAAGTATTGATTTTGGTTAAAGTTAAATCAATTTTCCCATACAATTTTTAAATATCCAAAAAAAACATCTCTTAGGGCTTTAAATCATCTTATCAATGACAAACCCAATCATTTAAGGAAAACCTATGTTTAATATCATTCGTCAAGAATTTCAATATGGCAATCAGCAAGTTGTCCTAGAAACAGGGCGTGTCGCTCGCCAAGCCAACAGCGTGCTTGTGCATATGGGCGATGTGTCGGTACTGGTGGCGGTTGTGGTGCGTCCCGAAGCTGTGGCAGGGCAAAACTTTTTCCCACTCACCGTAAACTACCAAGAAAAAATGTACGCTTCGGGTAAAATCCCAGGGGGCTATGGCAAGCGTGAAGGTCGTGCGTCAGAATTTGAAACTTTGACTTCTCGTCTGATTGACCGTCCAATCCGTCCGCTATTCCCAGAAGGGTATTTTAACGAAATCCAAGTAACGGCAACGGTTATCTCATCGGGCAAAACCCAAGATGCCGACATTGCAGCGATGATTGGTGCGTCTGCGGCATTGGCAATCTCTCCTGCTCCATTTAGCGGCCCTATCGGAGCAGCTCGTGTGGGCTTTATTGGCAATGAATACATTCTAAACCCAAGCCTTGCCCAGATGAAAGACAGCTCGCTTGACCTAGTGGTGGCAGGTACCAAATCTGCCGTGCTGATGGTGGAATCCGAAGCGGACGAGCTATCAGAAGACCAAATGCTTGGAGCGGTGCTGTACGGACACGCACAACAGCAGATTGTCATTGATAACATCAATGCCTTTGCGGCAGCGGTAGGCAATACCAAAGCCGAATTTGTCGCCCCTACGATTAACGAAGAGCTAAACGCCCAACTAAAAGAGCAATTCACCGCCAAAGTGAGCGAAGCCTACACCATTACCGTCAAGCAAGACCGCTATGCTCGCTTAGATGAGCTTGCCACAGAAGCCTTGGCACTGGCGGGCGATGAGACGGCAGAAGACTATGCTGACAAAGTCGCTCAAATCAAAGAGCTGTTTGAAACCCTAAAATACCGCACCGTGCGTGATAATATCCTATCAGGCAAGCCCCGTATTGATGGACGCGATTTGGAGACCGTGCGAGCACTCGACATCCAAGTGGGCGTGTTGCCTTATACGCATGGTTCTGCCCTGTTTACCCGTGGCGAGACCCAAGCCCTTGTAACCACAACGCTAGGCACTAGCCGTGATGTGAACTTGGTGGATACGCTGTCAGGCACCAAGCAAGACCACTTTATGCTACATTATAATTTCCCACATTATTCGGTGGGCGAGACAGGTCGTGAAGGTGGCCCAAAACGCCGTGAAATCGGGCATGGTCGTCTGGCTCGCCGTGGCGTGCAAGCGGTATTGCCTAAGGCGGAGCGTTTCCCTTATACCATTCGTGTGGTGTCGGACATTACTGAGTCTAATGGTTCAAGCTCTATGGCGAGCGTGTGCGGTGCGTCGTTGTCGCTTATGGATGCAGGCGTGCCACTAAAAGCCCCTGTGGCAGGTATTGCTATGGGATTGGTAAAAGAGGGCGAGCGTTTTGCGGTGCTATCGGACATTTTGGGTGATGAAGACCATTTGGGCGATATGGACTTTAAAGTGGCAGGTTCGGTCAATGGTATCACCGCCCTACAAATGGACATCAAGATTGAAGGCATTACCGCCGACATCATGGAGCAAGCCCTAAAACAAGCTCACGCAGGGCGTATTCATATCCTAAATGCCATGAATAAAGTCATTGCCACATCTCGCACCGAGATTAATGCTCATGCTCCAAACTATGCCACCATTGAGATTAACCCTGAAAAAATCCGTGATGTGATTGGTAAGGGTGGGGCAACCATTCGTGCCTTGACCGAAGAGACAGGGGCGACTGTGGACATTGACGACAACGGTACAATCCGTATCTTTGGCGAGTCAAAGGCGTCTACCCGTGCCGCCATCGCCAAGATTGAAGCCATCACCGCCGAAGTGGAAGTGGGTGCAATCTATACAGGGACGGTGGCTCGCATTGTGGAGTTTGGGGCATTTGTTACCATTTTACCAGGTACGGACGGCTTGGTGCATATCAGCCAAATCTCTGATGAGCGTGTTGAGAATGTAACCGACTACCTAGCCGAGGGTCAAACTGTCAAGGTTCAAGTCCAAGACATTGACAATCGTGGACGCATTAAATTGACGATGAAGGGCATTGAGCAGTAATTGCTTGACTGGTGTAAAACCGCTCCAAATGGGGCGGTTTTTGTTGGGTTAATTCTTTTTTTTTGGATTAATAATGTGGATATTTTAGTGTATGGGGCAGATTAAATTACGCTAAATCAGCAGCTTCTTTATAAGCCATCATCATAACCGTTAATGTCCATAAGCTCACAATCAATTTGCCCGCAATCGGTTTCAAATTCATCGCCAAACTCATCATCAAATTCAGGGCTGTCAAAATCTACATTGCCCAAATCATCCCCATGATAAGAATCTGAATTAAAAGTCGCAGAATTATCAAGATTGTTACTAGGAATGCCTGTGATTGGACGGGACTTGGTGGGAGTGTCACTTTTGGTATTGTTGAACTTCATGTATTCAACCCGTCTTCCACGAAGAAAACTGATGAGATTATATTCACCTTTACACCAAAAATGATGACCATCTCTTGTTATCACATCAATGCGAAAATCATTGCTAATGCGATAACGAGCAATGTTTTGAATGGAATCTGAGCCACATTGAAGGGCAAAATAACCATTAACGTTTTTATTATAAACAGGTTGATAATGACGGTTATGCTGTAAGTCTTTATTCATGGCGTCATAATGTGCATAAGCATTTTCTATATTACACATGATATTAGAGTTGCAAGAATTGTCAATTTCGGCAGTGTATTTTTCAATCGCTGTCGCATTGCCAGTTTCAATGGGTGGCAGGTTACTTAAATCTTTTATTTCTTCATATCGGCTTCCCAGACCTTGTTTATTGCTAGACGGTTCGGGCTTATCACAAGCTAATAAAAGCAATCCTAATAAAGTAATAGATAAAAGCTTAAATTTTTTCATTGTCAATTCCTGATTTTTATAAAAGCACTATTAAAATGGTGTGACCACAACTTCTGCACCGCCATTTTTCTTTTTATGAACAACAACACTCACGGTATCGCCATCATCCAAATAAGCGGTGCCTGCATATCTATTCTTGGAAATCTCTTCTAAATCCACAGATTCACACTCGGACATATAGCCCCAATTGTCTTGAATGATTTCTGTAACAGTATCACACGTACGCCCTTCAAGATTACTTGGAAATAAAGCCACCTACAAGTAAAAATACAAAAATACCTGCCACAAACCCCCATGTATTTTGTAGTGCGGATGTTTCTTTATTTCCAAGTAATTGTGATCTGTTTTTCAAATGTAATGGTGGTACAAATCTTTGCCATGACGAAATACTTCCATCTTGATATCCTAAATATTTTAAATATTCAGAATCAATAATACATATCACGGCATAAATAAAGAACATGAAAAATAAACCGCCAATCAACCCGATGTTGGGGTCAAAAGAAATGAGCATAATGGAAAGAATGGCGGGTAAGGTGAAAAGAATAAACTCCCCTTTTTCTATGATAATATGGTCTAAGAAATTACTATTTGGTTTATTATTGCCACTCACAACTGCCTCCAAAATATAAAATAAAATTACAATACTTGTATTTTGTGATAGATTATACTAAAATTAAAAACTACACGATTGCCAAATTGGGCGTATTTTGTCCAGTTTTTACCTAGCACCAACCCAAAGTAGGTTTTCTTATGTCTATCCATCAAAGCATTCGTCTTGCCAGAGAGTCAAAAGGGATTTCCCAAGAAGTTATGGCAAGTGAGCTTAATATGTCATGTAGTGGTTATGCGAAGATTGAGCGTGGGGTGACCAAATTGCAGTTTGATAGATTACAAAAAATCGCCCAAGTGTTAAATATTGATGTGATTGAACTAATCAATCTAAGCGATAAAGGTCTTGTAATTATGGCAAATGATAATAAGGCTGATAATTCTAGCACCATTCTTTCTAGTTACTATCAAGGCAGTGGGGTCGATAAAGATTTGGAAAAGCTATCGCTTATTATCACTCATCAGCAGGAGATGATGAAACAAAAAGACATGGAGATTGAAGCTTTAAAGCAAATTATAGAATTGCTAAAAAATGATTCGACAAGGCGGTAAGCTTAAAATGATGTGTTATAAACACCTTTTTAAATTATCCCTTGCCTTATTTTCTAACGCTTGATAAAAATAATTGGTTAAATAAATTCGCTCCTTGTTATAAAATCCTTTTAACACCGATTTTCTTTTAACATGGTAAATCAGTCCATTCACCCACGCATATTCTTGCCTGATTTGATGATTATATTCATCAAATCTATCAAAATCACTTCCCAATATCGCCAAATCAATATCCAATAAATAATCTAAATCTGCTTTATCGTCGCCCGTTAAAGGATTGATATGGTCTTTGGTGGCAAGAATATAACGCTCAGTAATACCAATATCTGTATCGGACAACATGCCTTGTAATTCATCCTTCATCATGACCGAACTGTCGTATTCATTGGTGGGGCTTTTGGGATTATAAATTACGTCATGATAAAAAAGGGCAATGGCAACCAAATCGGGACGATATAAATTATCCTTTATTTCATCAAACCACATAAAACATTCAGATAAATGGGTGAGATTATGATAATGACGGTGGGGCTGTTGGTAGTGGGTGATGAGATTATCAAAAAGGGTTTGATGACCGTGATAAAATATAAACTGCCAATGAGAATTTAGATAATTTATCATATCATATACCAAAAACTAAGCCGTTTGATGAAGCAAACGACTTAGTATAGCATAATTACGCTTGAGTACCGTACACTTTACGAATCACTCGTTTAAAATACGCAAAGGCATCGTCCGCCCCTTTCATAGCGCTTTGTTTTTGCTCATCGCTCAGGGGTAGGGCGTCAATTTTGGCTTTGGTGGCACGCCAATGAGGCATACGTCCGTTTGCATGAGCTGCCAGATGAGATGCACCGAATTCATCGGACAGGTCAATTTTGCCTGCTTCTTTGTATAAAATCGCCGCCCCCACGTTTGAGCCTTCTAGGCAGTATAGCCAGCCAATGGCTTCACTATCGGTAAAGGTGGGGGTTTCTACGTCCCTGCCAAAAGGGGTGGCTTCTAGGTCTTTCATGTCGGATTTGACACGGTCAAGACGGGCAAGCTGTGCCAAGCCGTCAATTTGACTGGCTAGCTTTTCATTATGATAAATGGGGTTTACGGTGCTGTGAAACTCATACTGGGCTTGCAAAAATTTGCGGTAGTTGTCATGACTGGCAAAGGGCTCCATACTCATGACAAGGTTGTCCACGGCATCGTGGGTAGTGCGTGAATGCTCTTTTAGGGCTTCGGTTAGGGTAAGTTCGCTCATAAATCACCTGTGTGAAACACATATTAAAAACCGATATAAGATAACCTATTTTTATCAATTTGTAAACAAAAAATAATAATCATTTATGTTTACAAACATGCCTTATTTATGCTATGCTGTATCGCTCTATAAAGGTGGGTGATTTTTATTTTCAATATTTTAAATCTCGCCCTGACCGCCAAAGTGCTATAATAGGGCTTTTATGGCAAGATGAGCCTGCCTACCGTCTTGTCGATAGCAGGTACAAGCCTGCCTTGATTGTTGTATTGCCATGTCCGACCACACTGACCCTGATTATACCGACCCCGACCATACCTCATCATCACAACTGCCCAAACACGGCCTACATCAGAATGTCTTACTGCGTTGGGCGTTTTTTATCATGGGGTTTATTTTTGTGGGGCTTGGGATTTTGGGGGCGATACTGCCCGGTATGCCGACCACGGTGTTTATCCTGCTGGCAGGTTACTGCTGGGCGAAAAGCTCACGGCAGTTTCATGACAGGCTCATTAGGCACAAGATTTTTGGTAAAATGCTCATCGATTGGGAAGAGCGACGTGCCATGCCACGCTTTGCCAAATATTTGGCGTGGGGCATGATGACGGCATCCAGTGCGTTTTTGTTTTGGCGACTGCCTGCCGATAAGCTGTGGGTGGCGGTGCTGACAAGCATACTTTGTTTGGTGACTGCCATTTGGATGTATCGCCTGCCTGACGCTTAGTATGCCTGATGCCTTGTCCTGTGGTTATTTTATGCTATAATGTTTACCAACCAAAAAGCATGGATAAGCCATCATGGACAGATTTAATTTCAATTTTACCCCCTACAACACCCTAAACCCTGCCGAACAAAAACTTTTGCAAAAACAAGTGCAAATCGTCTTTTTTGACGACAACGCCCCGATTATCACCGCAGGCGAGCCGATGGACGCTCTGTATGTCGTCATCAAAGGCGTGGTCAAAGAGCTTGGCGATGATGGCGACGTGGTGGCGTTGTACCGCACCAATGACAGCTTTGAGGCTCGTGCTCTGTTTGAAGCAACTTCCGCCCACAGCTTTATTTCTGCCGAGCAGTCTTTGGTGTATGCCATTCCTAAGTCTTTGATTTTAAATCTGATTGGCTCAAATGTCCGCTTTGGGGCATACTTTTATACGGGCATTGTCGAACGCTTTAACAGCCTTACCCCCCACGATATAGGGCAGGACATCTCTGGGCTATTTCACGCCAAAGTCGCTGACGCTTACCACCACAGCACCCTAAGCGTTGATGGAAAACTGACCCTTGCCGAGCTTGCCCGCCTGATGAAGGATAACAAAAGCAAATCGGTGCTGGTCAATGATGGCAAAAAAATCGGACTGATTACCGAATCGATATTTCGTGATGTCATCGCGGGTGGGGCAAGGACGGACGACCCGATTCACACCTATGCCAATTTTAATATCATTGGCATTGATGGCGAGGATTTTTTGTTCAATGCCTTACTCACGATGATGAGCCACCGCATTCAACGCCTTGCTGTCAAGGACAATGGACGCATTATTGGGCTTTTGGAGCAGATGGACATTTTGGCGTATTTGTCCAGCCACAGCCATTTGGTTGCCGAACGCCTACACCGCGCCGATACTTTGTCCGAGCTTGCTCAAATCGCCCAGCAAATGACCGATTCGGTATCGTCCTTGCAAGCAGGCGGTATGAGTGCCGTTCAGCTTGCCAAACTCATGCAAGTCTTAAACGGGCAACTCTTTGAAAAGGCGTGGGGGCTGATTGCACCGCCTGAGATGGTTGCCAAAACTTGCCTGATTGTGATGGGTTCAGAAGGACGGGGCGAGCAGGTATTAAAAACCGACCAAGACAACGCCCTAATCGCCGATGACGATGTGGATATGGAAGCACTGCACGGCTATGCGGTAGAGTTTTCGGACACGCTTGCCAAATTTGGCTATCCGCCATGTATGGGTGGAATTATGGCATCCAATCCCAAATGGTGCCAGACGGTGAGCGATTTCAAACGCACGGTCGCCCATTGGTGCAAAAGTGCTGATGGTACAAGTCTTATGGATATGGCGATATTTCTGGACGCACGGACGGTGGCAGGCAAGGCGGATTTGTTTGATGAAGTCAAACGCCATCTGAATGCCCATTTGGATAAAGATGTGGGCATGCAGATGAATTTTGCCCGTGCGATTATGCAGTTTGACGAACACAATCGGGGCTTTTTTGCCAAGATTTTGGGTAAGGGCGAAACACACAAAATGGACATCAAAAAAATGGGGTTATTCCCTGTGGTGCATGGCGTGCGTGCGTTGGCACTAAAAGCCTGCCTTGATGAAACTTCCACCTTTGACCGCCTAATTACCCTTAAAAATCAAGGGATTATCAGCGAACAACTTGCCAAAGACACAGCAGATGCGTTGGCGTATTTGATGAATTTACGCCTAAAAGCAGGGCTGTTTTATGTGCGAAATGGCGAGCCGATTAGCCCCAATCAGGTGGATACCGAACTGCTTTCTACCTTGGAGCGTGATTTGTTAAAAGATGCGTTGGCAGTGGTCAAACGCTTTAAACATGAAGTCAAATCGCAGTTTGGACTGCATAATGTGTGATGATAAATTGACACAAGCACTCATTTAAATACAATACATAGGCAGGGCGGGCTATTATCCGTCCTAACCATGCCTTGAAAATAACATCTTTAACATCATTTCTTTTAACATCATTCCTTGGGCTGTATTATCACTGGCAACACCAAACCACGCCCGAACTCATCGGCAAAGACATAATCAAACTTATCCGCCACGACATCAGGGGTGGTCGTGATGACGAGCGTCATGTCTGCCCCATCGGTGAGCTGATGGGCGATGTATTTGCCGTCTCTTAATTGGTCTAGGATTTTGCTTAGCACTTCGGGGCTTGCCATGGCGATGACCATGCTGTGTTGGGCTTGTTTGTCCGTGATGTTATAGGCTTTGGCGTAGTTTTTTACCGCCATGCTGTCAAGGGCGATGGGGTAGTCATACGTTGCTGTGTCTGCCTTAGGCGTGTCGGTGAGAATGTGGGTCTTGTCAAGGGCGATTTTGCCATCAGTGGTGGTTAGTGGCTGTACATCAGGCAGGACAGATGGGTCGGATGTGCTAAGCTCACTGGCAAGGGTTTGTAAGTCGTGAGGATTCTCGGGGGTGGACGGCTTGCTCGGTTGCTCGGCAGGCGACTGACTTGTGGCAGGGGCAAAGTTATGCTCGGTGGCGGATTTATCGCAGGCACACAGGGCAAGCATGGCGACTAAAAAGGGGGTGTATTTCATGATAATCCTTAGGGCATGTTGAACATTGATAACATTTTTATAAAATAAGATGAAAATTTGACAATATCAATCAATTTTTGCATGAAAAATGGCTAAATCTTGTTTTTCATCGTCAAAAGCTCGTTTGATAGAACGACTATCAAACTTCATTTTTTCCTTGAAAAACGGGCGATTTTTCTCATTTTTCATTGCAAATACCAATATTCAACACGCCCTAGCAGTTAAAGCGTGATTTTGGTGCTTGATTTGACAAAATTCATGATAAATTGGCTGTTAAAATGGGCGACATTATTCTCGGCAGTTGGCACCGCTCGGGTAAAGGCGTGGTAGGCTTGCATGGACGGGCTATGTACCATGAGAGCAAAATCATAATCGCCCGAAATCTCATAGCACGCCACAATCTCGCTGTGGTGCTGACTGATGCGCTCAAAACGCTGTTGCATGGACACGCTAGACTGTGCCATTTTTACCAGTACGATGACGCTTAGGGTTTGACCGACTTTAACAGGGTTGATGATGACGACTTGTTTGGTGATGATTTTGTCTTGACAGAGCTGACCGATACGCCGTTGTACAGTGGCAGGTGTTGTGCCTGTATGCTCGGCAAGGGTTTTAAGCGGTAGGGTGCAGTCGTTTTGGAGTAGGTTTAGCAGGGTTTTGTCGGCGTCATCTGTGTTTTGAGTCATGATTGGCAAGCAAAATTTTTGGTAAATTTTATCAAAACCAGTCAATATTTGCAAAAATTCGTCATGATGATAAAGTTTAAAAATTTTATCAAAAAACCTTTTATAATACATCATCTTTTACCAGCACACCAACCAAGTCATGAACCTTGCCCTACCACGCCAATTTGCCCCACCCAAAAACACCCTTGCCTTAGGCGTAATTCTTGCCATTTTGTCCAATGTCATGTTTGCCATGGTCTATGCTTATAGCAAGTGGCTACCGCCTTTGACAGGGACAGCGGTGTTTTTGTGGCGAATGGTCATGATGTGGGGGTGTTTGGTGGTACTCATCAGCGTGCTTGGCAAATGGGACGCTGTACTGGGCGGATTGTCTCGGGTCAGAGGGGTTCGGGGCTGGGTGTGGTTACTCGCCCCCACGCCGATTTTCGCCAGTCAATTGTGGCTGTTTGTCTATGCACCCCTAAACGGTCATGGCGTGGCGGTGTCTATGGGCTATTTCTTGTTTCCGCTGGTGATGGTGCTGGTCGGCTTTGTCATGGGTGAGAGACTGACTCGTTTGCAGCGGCTGGCGGTGGCATGTGCAGGCGTGGGCGTGGGCATGGAGATTATGCGGACAGGGCAGGTCAGCTGGGCGACGTTTTGGGTGTGTTTGACTTATCCGATTTTTTATGTGATGAGACGGCGACAAAATATCCCTGCCTTGACAGGGCTGTTTGTGGATTTGAGTATCATCGCCCCCATTTGCCTTGTGGCATTGTGCTTTCATGCGTCTGCGATGTCGGCGGTCATCGGCTCGCCTGTGATGATATTAAAGGTTATCGGTTTGGGGCTCATCAGCGTGTTATCACAACAGGCGAACCTAGAAGCCAACCGCTTATTGCCCACGTCCTTGTTCGGATTGCTTGGTTATCTTGAACCTGCGTTATTGTTTATCCTTGCCATTACGGTGCTGGGCGGGGTGTTTGAATGGCAGATGCTGACAAGTTTTGGGCTGATTTGGGTGGGGATTATTTGTTTGTTAATACAGGGTGTGGCGAAGCGGTGGGTGCGGTAACATCAGGCTAAATGTGTTTAATCAGTACCTTGGAATTTCGCCCGTTTTGCCATTGTTTAAACCGCTCACAAGGTAGCTCGTTTGGGGTGGTTTCGCCAAATCCATGTTCAATAAACCAATGCAAGGTGCGTGTGGTCAGGGCAAACAGACGGGATTTGCCCCTGCGTTTGGCACTTTGTTCGGCAAATTTTAAAAGGTTCGCCCCACGCTCGCCACTACGATAGTCACCATGCATGGCAACGCTGGCAATCTCCACGCTCTCATCGTCTAACTCATGCATGGCGATACAGCCGATGATTTTGCCGTCTCGCTCCATGACACTAAACTCATTTATCATCTCTTCTAGGCGTTCACGACTGCGAGCAACCAAAATGCCCTGCTCTTCTAGGGGGCGAATGATTGCCATGATACCGATGATGTCAAGGGCGGTGGCTTGCCTGATGTGGTCATAGTTGCTTTGGCTTATCATCGTGCCACGCCCGTCTGTGGTGAACAGCTCGCCCAGTAAGGCATCATCTTTGTCAAAGTCGATAAGCTGAACACGCCCCACACCATGCTGGCAGGCGTGAATGGCGTGCGTGAGTATGGGGGCGAGCGTGGATGTTTCGATATGCTCGTGAGCTTCTGTGGCGGTGAGTTCTTTGATGAGCGAGCCGTGCGAGTCGGTCAGACTTTTGTCTAAGATGATGAGTTTGTCCGCCACCAGTGATGTGGCGATGTGCGTGGCGACATCTAAGGCATCAAGATTAAACAAATCACCCGTTGCTGAAAAGCCGATGGAGTTGGCGATGACGATGTGATGATTGTCAAGGCTGTGTTTGATGGCTTTGGTGTCGATACGGCGGACTTCGCCCGTCTGCATAAAGTCCACGCCGTGACGTACGCCAAAGGGCTTGGCATTGACAAAGTTGCCTGTTACTGTACTGATTTTTGCCCCAAATAAGGGAGTGTTGGCAAGCCCTTTGGAAAACTCGCCTTGGATTTTTAGGGTAAGCTGTCCGACCACCGCCAAAATGGTCGGCATGGCAGATGTGGGGGTAACACGCACGCCATGGCAAAAGGGTGTGTCATCGGACAGTCTCGCCTGTGCTAGGGCATCATTTATCTGCACCCTTGCCCCATGCACCAGCACCAAGCGAATACCCAAACTGTGCAGTAGTGCCAAATCCTGCACCAGCGTGGCAAAGCTGTCATGGGCGAGTGATTCACCAGTCATCATGACGACAAAGGTCTTGCCCCTGTGGGTATTGATGTAGGGCAAGGAGTGGCGAAACCAGTGGATGGGGTTTGGGTGGGTCATGGCGTGCTATGATGGTGTTTTTGATGAATTTTATCATAAAATCAGCAAAACTCATCAAATTATTGTCTCATGACTTGTCTTTTGTGCCTTTTTTATCGTGCCGTCTTTTGTTATGTCTTGCCATTTAGCCAAAATTTGGCAGAAAGTTACCATAAATAAACGCACGCTTAACGCACGCAACAGCTTTTCATGCTATCATGGGTAACATTTATTTTTACCATAGAGTTAATGAAGGAATGATTATGCCTATCCAAATGTTGCGTGGCGGTGTTGCCGTGTTGTCCCTGACCGCCTTGTCGGTTGCCGTGTCAGCCCATGCCATGCTACCCACCCCGACCGAGACCACAGAGTCAGTCCCAAACCAAGCCAGTGCAGGCGAGATTAGCTATACCGCCAACCCCCAAGCCAATCGGAATGCCCCAACGCTAAACACCCCAACGGCAGGCAGGGTGGTCACGGTCGCCCCGCAAAGTACCCCCATTTATAACCCATTGGGTCAAAACCCTGCCCCTGCCGTGATTCCGATGGCGGTTAGCCCCTTGCAAGCCCCTGCTCAAACCCAAGCTCCCCAACGCCAAGGCTCATCAGCAGGGATTCAAAGCGTGGTGAATGCGTTCATTGTGCAAAACATCAACGGTCAAGAAACACTAACCCCCATTAATGCCGGTACGCCCGTTAAATCAGGCGACATCTTAGAATATCAAGGTCTATTCACCAACAACAGCTCGGAGCGAGTGCGTTCGATGGACGTTACCCTAAGCATTGCCGATGGTTTGGCGTTGGTTGGCGGTATCCACCCCAGATTCCCCCATGCGACCATTGATGGCAGTCGCTTTGTCCGCTCGCCCATCCGTGCCAATGTCGGCGGACAAGTCCAAGAGTTGCCTCTGTCGGATTATAAAGCCCTAAGATGGACGCTAGAAGATATCGGTCTTGGTGGTACGAGCGTCGTTAAATACCGTGCTAAGGTAAAATAAACCACAAACAAATACATTTCTAAAACCTTAAAATGACGGCTTTGGGTTGTCATTTTTGTGTGTGTTTGTTTTTAAAAATCATGGCTTAAAAAGTGTGATGTTAAAAAATGGTTTTAAAAAGATGGTTTTTACAAGACCATTTTTAAAAGTCATGGCGTATCAGCGAGACAAAGCTGTTTTTACTGCTGTTTTGATAAAAGTTGCTTTTTATAAAAAATGCCTTTAATATAAGCCCATCACTCACATTAAGGATTATCATGACCGACCTTAGCACCTACATGAATGACGTGGGCGTGCGTGCCAAAACCGCTTCTGCTACGCTTGCCCGAGCCGACACCAAGACTAAAAACCACGCCCTAGCCTGTATCAAATCGGCTCTCATCGCCCAAAAAGATGAGATTTTATCCGCCAATGAGATAGACGTACAAAACGGCAAGGATAAAGGGCTAGATAGTGCCTTACTTGACCGCCTTATTATCAGTGATAAAGTGTTTAATGGTATATTAAGCTCGCTTGATGACGTGATGGCTCTTGCCGACCCTATTGGCGAGATGAGCGAGATGACCTACCGTCCCAGTGGCATACAGCTTGGCAAAATGCGAGTACCGCTTGGCGTGATTGGTATGATTTATGAAAGTCGTCCCAACGTTACCATAGAAGCAGGGAGTCTTGCCATCAAATCAGGCAACGCCATTATCCTGCGTGGCGGTTCAGAAGCCTTTCACTCCAACCAAGCCCTAGCCCATGCGGTGCATATAGGTTTGGAGCAGGCAGGGCTACCGACCGACTCGGTGCAAGTCCTAACCACGACCGACCGTAATGCGGTGGATAAGCTCATCGCTATGGTGGGCGTGGTGGACGTGATTATCCCACGGGGCGGGCGGGGACTGATAGAGCGTATCGCCAATAACGCCCGTGTGCCAGTCATCAAGCACCTAGACGGCAACTGCCACACTTATGTGGACAGTCTGGCGGACATGGACATGGTGGTCAAGGTGTGCGTCAATGCCAAAACGTCTCGCTACTCGCCGTGTAATGTCATGGAGACTTTGCTCGTTCATGCGGACATTGCTAATACCGCCTTGCCACAGATTACCCAAGCCATGCATGGCGTGGATGATGCCATGATATTTAGGGTGTGCGACAAATCTAAAGAGATTTTGGCAAATACTGGCGTAAACATAGAGCCTGCCACCGATGACGATTGGTACACCGAATACCTTGCCCCCATGCTGGCGGTAAAAGTCGTGGACGACCTAGACCATGCCATTGCCCACATTAACCACTACGGCTCGCACCATACGGACGTGATCATCACAAACAGCTATGAGAACAGTGGGCGATTTATCCGTGAAGTGGATTCAAGCTCGGTCATGGTCAATGCGTCTAGCCGTTTTGCAGACGGCTTTGAGTATGGACTGGGGGCGGAGATTGGTATCTCAACAGACAAAATCCACGCTCGGGGGCCTGTGGGACTACATGGGCTGACTTCCCAAAAATGGGTGGTGTTTGGACATGGAGAGATTCGCTCGTGATTGAAATTTGTTGTTTTAAGGTATATTGCCAAGCAATCACTCACACAACGCCCGCCAAATCTCATCTATCCCATGTATGCCCGCCATACCAAGCCCAATACCGCCTTGGGGCGTGGCAGGTTCTCGCAGGTTAATGCGAATCAGACGTGGGGCAAAGCCATCGCCAAAGCGTCTAACCGTCGGGATTGCTGTTCCTGCTCCAATCTCAATGACAACAGGATTTTGGTGGGTCGTCAAAAACTCGTGCAGGCGGGTCTCTTGCTTGTCCGTGCGATGAGATTGCCAAGCAAAATCGCCAAACATCAAAATATTAGGACGAGCCAACCCGCCACAGTCAGGGCAAGTCGGCAACGCCCCAAGCCACTCGCATTTGTCATTGTCAATCACAGGCGTTAAGTCGTCCGCCGTCCAAATTTTATCAGAGCAGGGTATGACACATTGCAGATGATGAATAGAGCCGTGACATTCATAAACCTTGTCAGCGTCAAACCCTGCCTTGATAAATTGCCCATCCACATTGCTGGTAAAGACAAAATAAGGCAAATCAAGGCGGTCAGCAAGTGCCAATAACTCACCAAAGCCTGCGTGGGGCGTGGTGGCTTTGTACAGTGCCAAACGGTGTCCATAAAATCCCCAAGCAAGGGGCGTGGATTTTGGGCGAAGGCCTCAGGGTTGGCGATGGTGGTAAAGTCCATCTGCTGTCTGCCAAGCTCGGGATAGGCTTGCCACATGCCAGTATTGCCCCGAAAATCAGGTAAGCCAGAATCCACGTCCATGCCTGCCCCTGCACTAATTAGTAGGCTATCAGCGGAGCGGAGTAGGGTTTTGATGGTGGGTATTTTTCATTCTCTTTTATGGTAAAAAATTCATCAATCAACCGCTCGTTTTTATCAAAATACAAGCGACAATCCGCCACCGCTAAATTTTGGTAAGTGATTTGACAAGTTGTTAAAATCATTGGTGCTGAATTTAAGGTGGGATTAATATGATATTCATCAATTTGCCAATGTTTTTCTACTTGGTCAAGTTTATAAGGAAATTCCGCCATAAACCGTTTATCATTACCATTTTGTTTAAATAAATGGGTTAAACGGTTATTGGTAAGGGTTAATAATTGGGTGTGGTTTGATTGCATTTATTAACACCAATGAATAGAATTTCCTGTTTCAATGGACGCTTTGGCGACTTGGGTTAATGACTGTAAGATACAATTAAAATCCCCCTGTCTTTCTGGAATATTCTCTAATTTGCATAATTTTTTAATAGTGGTTCTGCTAATTTTGGCGGTATAATGCCTTCATTTACTGTTAGTAAATATTGATATAATATTGGATAATCATCTTTATAAGTTTTAATAAAGTTTTTAAATTTATTCATTGTAGGAATATTGGCTACATCTTGATTGAATAAGTGCATATTTCTATGAGTACACGCTATTTCTACCCAATCATAGAAATCAATAAAAATGTCTTGCGATTTTTCTTGGTTGTTTTCTAATTCTTTTGGTAAATAAATATATAAACCACATTCATCATATTTTATAAAATCGGCAAAATAGGGTTTTGGAATTTTATCGTCTTGAAAACAGCGACAATGTACGAAAGCACCATAACTCATTTTTTTGTCCTTATATTTTTGGTGGTAAGGTGTGTATTGCGCACCAGTTTTACTACCTACTTTCTCGCACCCATAAAAAACGAATATTTTCGTCTTTATCTATCCAAAATATCAATTTGGATAATTTGTCAATCGGGTCTTGTATTTGGTCTAAAATAGCACTTCTAAATTTTTCTTGGTTTAATTCAAAGGTGTAAATTTTATCAACTTCATTTAGTTTTTCTAGTTTCCCGTTTAAAATTTGTTGTAATGAATGATGGTTATTGGTTTGATTTTCTGAATTTTGAATTTCTTGAATGGCTTCATTGATATAATTGCTTAATTTTAATGGATAACCTTCCTTAAATCTATAATAATCAAACCAAGTGGGTGATGATTGTAAAAAGTTTTCACAAGATTTAAGAATAAGATAAATGTTGGTTTCTAAATCAAAACGATAGCAATTCATTTGGCAATAGACAATGTAGCCACTATCGTTATAATTTGTTATCTCATTGGAGCAATATATTTTTAAAAAACTTTCTGAAAGATGGAGTTCTGGTTTCTTAAAATTCTGAGTAACTTTTGCAATATCAATCATCGTTATTTCTATAAATAAAACCCCAAACACCAACCGATATTTGGGGCTTATTATCCTACCCAATCAACTTCTTCAATAATTCATTCACCTGTGCAGGATTGGCTTTGCCCTTGCTGGCTTTCATTACTTGTCCGACCAGTCCATTAAAGGCTTTTTCTTTTCCGCCTTTATATTCATCAACCATTGCTTGATTATTAGTAAGCACTTCTTTAATAATGGCTTCAATCGCCCCTGTGTTGGTTTCTTGTTTTAAGCCTTTCTCGGCGATAATCTCATCGGCAGATTTGTCGGACTCCCACAGATAGCCAAACACTTCTTTGGCGATTTTACCGCTAATGGTATTATCCAATATGCGAGCAATCAGCCCCGCCAGGCGTTCGGCAGAGATTGGTGATTTATCAATGGTCAGCTCGTTTTTATTGAGTGAACCTGACAGCTCGCCCATGACCCAGTTTGCCCCGATTTTGGCGTTATTTTTGCCAATGATTTCAACCACTTGCAAAAAATAATCCGACAGCTCACGGCTACCATTTAGCACGTTAGCATCATAAGCGGTCAAGCCAAATTCATTGACAAATCGCTCTTTACGCACGCTCGGTAGCTCTGGCATGTCGGCACGCACTTTGGCAAGCGTCTCATCAGAGATAACGACAGGCAACAGGTCGGGGTCTGGGAAGTAGCGGTAATCGTTGGCTTCTTCTTTGGTGCGCATGGCACGGGTTTCGTCTTTTTCGGGGTCGTATAGGCGTGTGGCTTGCACGACTTTTCCGCCGTCTTCGATGACGTCAATTTGCCGTTCAATTTCGGATTTAATGGCTCGCTCAATAAAGCGGAACGAGTTTAGGTTTTTGAGCTCACAGCGAGTGCCAAAAGGCGTGTTTGGCTTGTGTACAGACACGTTGATGTCCGCACGAAAAGAGCCTTCTGCCATAATCGCGTCCGAGATACCAAGCCAAGTAACCAGCTCATGAATGGTCTTGACGTAAGCAACCGCTTCGCCCACCGAACGCATATCAGGCTCAGAAACGATTTCGATGAGTGGCGTACCAGCACGGTTCAAATCCACGCCCGTCATCTGTGGTACAGCGTCATGCACCGATTTGCCAGCGTCTTCTTCTAGGTGGGCTCGTGTGATACCAATACGTTTGGTGTATTCGTCTTTTTGTCCTGCGTTTACAAGGATGTCAATGTAGCCACGTCCGACAATGGGGTTTGCCATTTGCGTGATTTGATAGCCTTTGGGTAGGTCGGGGTAGAAGTAGTTTTTGCGGTCAAAGGTGTTGTATGTGCCAAGCTCGGCATTGACACCCATGCCAAATTTTAAGGCACGCTCAATCACGCCTTCATTTAGCACAGGCAATGCCCCTGGAAAGCCCAAATCCACAATGGTGGCTTGGGTGTTGGGTTCTTGCCCAAATTCGGTACTGGCGGGCGAGAAAATTTTGGTGGCGGTGTTTAATTGGCAATGGATTTCAATGCCGATGACAACTTCATAGCCGTCAATTAGGGGGGCTTGGTTAGTCATAAATTTTCCTATTAACTATAAAAATTTAATGGGTTATAAAAATGGATAAATTTCTTTACCAATTTGTGCCATTATTTCATCTTTTTGATTTTTAAAATCAAGGGATTTACCATCATGTGGCTGAGTGATAAATAAGCTGACAAAATAAGATTTATTATTTTCATTCCAAATCACAGCAATGATATTTTTTGATTCACTACCTGTGCCTGTTTTGTCGCCAATTCGCCAATTTTTTGGTAAATATTTTCTCAATAAATTATCAGCAACTTTATCATTGATAAGCCAAGTTATCAACTGTTCTTTGCTTTGATTGGATAGGATATTGTCTGTAATCAATGCTTTTAGGCTTCTTGTATAAGGAATTGGTTTTGCGGTATCACTGGTTTCACCATAATGTGAGCGATTTAGTAAAGGTTCATTATTTGCTAACACCATATCCGCCCCAATCTCTTTCAAAAATTGATTGAATGCAGTCAAGCCCCCAGCTCTATCCAACAAGATATTGGCAGAGCCATTATCACTCAGTGTTATGGTAGCTTCGCACAATTCACTAATAGAAATTGGTTTATTTTCATTAAAGTATTTTTTGCAGACAGGAGAATATTCTATCAAATCGCTTTCTTTAATGATGATTTTTTCATTTAAATCCAATTTTCCTTTATCTACAAGTAATAATATATGGCTTGCGATAAAGGCTTTAATGGTGCTATTAACAGGAAAATATTCATCACCACGATGGCTGGATATTTCACCACTGTCAGCAATAATCGTCATACCAATTTTGGCATTAAATTTATTTTCCCAAATTGGCAATATTTCTTTTAATTTATTTTGTAATAAATTTGGATTTTTTGTTATCTTGTCATTAGGTAAATGGTTATTGGATAAACTCGTTTTGCATCCAGTTAATAAATTGCCAGAAAAAATAATAGGTAGTGCCAATAAGGTTTTTTGTAAAAAATGACGGCGTTGCATCATTATCCCCTTTTATTGCTTGGGATAAATTTATCATTTATCCCAAATCCAAAATCACTTCACCAAATCCGCCATCTCTTGATGAAACTTGGTATTCGCCTGATACACATGAGCGGTTTTTAGAAGTTCGCTTTCCGCCCAATGTTTGCCAATTAGTTGCAAGCCCACAGGCAAGCCGTTCGCTTGTCCCACAGGGTGCGATAGGGCGGGCAGACCTGCCAAGTTCACGCCAATGGTATATACGTCACCAAGATAGATGCTGGCAGGGTCTAAGTTCTCACCCAGCTTATAGGCGGTGGTCGGTGCAGTAGGGCTTGCGATGATGTCGCATTTTTCAAACGCCTTTTTAAAGTCGTCCACGATAAGACGGCGAACCTTCTGGGCTTTGGTATAATAAGCGTCAAAGTACCCTGCCGATAGGGCATACGTTCCCATGATGATACGGCGCTGAACTTCAGTACCAAAGCCTTCAGAGCGGCTGCGCGTATATAGATCGATCAGATCTTTTGGATCTTCGCAGCGATAACCAAAGCGCACACCGTCATAGCGAGACAGGTTTGAGCTGGCTTCGGCAGGGGCGAGCAGATAATAAGTGGCAAGCGTTACGGCAGGGTCGGTGATGTCCACTTCCACGATTTGGGCCCCCAGCTCTTCATATTTGGCTAGGGCGGTGCGAATGGATTTTTCTACTTCACTATCAAGACCTGCCCCAAAATACGCCTTTGCCACGCCGATTTTTTTGCCTGCTAGGGGTTTGCCGTCTGTTTTTGTCACCAAAATGTCCGCCACATAATCTTCGGTGGAGCGGTTGATAGATGTTGCGTCTTTGGGGTCGTGTCCTGTCATCGGGGAAAGCAGGTAGGCACAGTCTAGGGCGGATTTGCCAAAAGTACCTGCTTGGTCAAGGCTTGACGCATAAGCAATCATGCCATAGCGAGACACACGCCCATAGGTAGGCTTAATGCCCGTGATGCCACAAAAGCTGGCAGGTTGGCGAATAGAACCGCCCGTATCTGAGCCTGTCGCCACAGGCACAAAACCGCTTGCCACCGCCGCCGCTGACCCACCAGACGACCCCCCTGGCACACGAGCGGTATCCCAAGGGTTGTGTACCGCCCCAAAGTATGAGCTTTCGTTGTCCGAACCCATGGCAAATTCGTCCATGTTGAGCTTGCCTAGGCTGATAAATCCAGCGTTGGCGATGTTTTCCACTACAGTTGCGTCATAAGGCGAGACGAAATTGGATAGGATTTTTGAGCCTGCCGATGTCAGCACGCCTTTGGTGCATAGGTTGTCTTTGTGAGCCATTGGCACGCCAAGCAGGGGGCGAGTGTCGCCTTCGGCACGCAATTTGTCGGCAAGTTCGGCGTGTTTTAGGGCGTTGTCAAAATCTTTGGTGATAAAGCTGTTGATTTGCTCGTCTAGGCTATCAATGCGACTGGCAAAATGTTTGACCAGCTCTTGACTGCTAAATTGTTTGTTTTTTAAGCCGTCTGCTAATTCATGGACGGATAGGTGGTGTAGGTCTGTCATAAAATGCCTTTTTTGTGTGTCATTTTCAAGATTTTAATATTGGGTATTGTAGGGGTGAATCACATTCGCCCTATCGGTTTTTTTTGGGCATTGTTTAAAATGTATCTTAATTTAACAATGCCAAATTTTGATATTATTCAATCACCTGTGGCACAAGGTATAAACCGTCTTGTACCGCAGGGGCAACCGTCTGAAAGCCGTCTCGGTTAATGCTCACATTGGCGACATCGGCACGCAGCTCGGTGCAGGCTTCATGAATGTTGGCAAGGGGCTTGATGTCATTGGTATTGACATCGGACAAGACATTCATCATGAGAAGGATTTTGTCAAGGCTGCCTGCGTAGCTTTGGGCGGTGGTGTCGTCAATGGCAAGACGAGATAGGTTGGCACAATTTTGCACATCTTGGGCGGTGATTGTCATAAATTTTCCTAAAATAACAGTTAAAATGTTAATGTTTGATAAAAGCGAGTAGACTGGCTAATTTTACCATAAAGTTAATGATTTCAAAAAATTAAAATTTACTCAATTATACTCTTACGTTTATCTTAATTTTTGGTAAAATTTAGTAACTTTGGTTAAAAATCGGCAAATTTAACCGATTTTGTAAAAATTTCTTGCAAATTAGGCAAAATTTTTCATAAATCATCATGATTTTTTTGCCATAAATCGGTATAATTTACCACAATTTTTTAACTATTTGGCATTTGGCTAATTTTTAATCATATTTTCACTCATGGATTAAGATGAGTGATGCCTTGCCACTCTTATTTTTTGGAATCATGCGTTATGAACCTGCTGGGATTTTTATCGACCAACATTGCCATTGACCTAGGTACTGCTAACACCTTGATTTATGCCCCTGGTAAGGGCATTGTGCTTGATGAGCCAACGGTGGTGGCACTGCGTTCTAACCGCACCCAAAACCCAACGGTGGCGGCGGTAGGTATCGATGCCAAGCAGATGCTTGGGCGTACCCCTGATAACATTACTGCCATTCGCCCCTTAAAAGATGGTGTGATTGCTGACTTTGAAGTTACCCAGCAGATGTTAAAGCATTTCATCAAAAAAGTAAAAGTCAAAAAATTCTTGGCTGACCCGAATGTGGTTGTGTGTGTGCCATGCAAATCCACGCTGGTAGAGCGACGTGCGATTGAAGAAGCGGTGCGTTCGGCAGGTGCGAACAGCGTGCATATCTTAGAAGAGCCGATGGCAGCAGCGATTGGAGCAGGTCTGCCTGTACATGAAGCCAGTGGTTCGATGGTGGTGGACATCGGCGGTGGTACGACCGAGATTGCGGTGATTGCCTTGTCGGGGTGTGTGTATGCAGATTCTATTACCATCGGCGGTGATAAATTTGATGAAGCCATCATCAATCACGTCAAAAAGACCCATGGCTGTTTTATCGGTGAGACGACCGCTGAGCGTATCAAAAAAGAAGTGGGTACGGCTGTCTTTGATGAAAAAGAAAATCTAGAAGTTGAAGTGCGTGGACGCTCGATGGCAGAAGGCGTGCCAAAGACTTTTACTGTCAATTCCAAAGAAATCCAAGAAGCACTTGCCGAGCCTGTATCAGGCATTGTTGATGCAGTCAAACTTGCCTTGGAGCAGACCCCGCCAGAGCTATCATCGGACATCGCCGAGCATGGCGTGGTACTGACAGGGGGTGGGGCGTTACTGCGCAACCTAGATAAGCTCATCTCCAAAGAGACAGGACTGCCTGTGTTTGTCGCCGAAGACCCATTGACCTGCGTGTCTCGTGGCGGTGGTAAGGCACTTGACTTTATCCATGATAAGTCGCTATCGATGATTTTTGTCTAAATCCACGAAATCATGAGCGGTGTTTACGCACCGCTTTTTGTGTTTTAGGCTTGTGAAATTATTTGTTCATAAGTACATAAAAAAGGTCTGGCAATGCTCCCAAGTATATTTTCACAAAAACCTGTATTTGCACGCATGACGGTTGCGTTTTTGGTGCTTGCCTTGATTTTTATGTTGCTTGACAGCAAAAACCCCCAATGGTTTGATGGCATTCGTCGCCTAAGCCATGCATCGATGCAACCCATTTATCAGGCGTCCCTAGGGCCGTCTTATGCCATGGAATATGCCAGCCATGCCGTCCACACCAAAGAAGCCTTGCGTCGTGAGAATATCCGTTTGCAAACCGAGCTACTCCAAGCTCGTGCCAAGCTCCAAACCCAAGATTATCTACTCGCCCAAAACGCCCGTCTAAAAGGCGTACTCAGCACCACGCAGTCCAGCGAGCATCATCTACTGCTAGCACGCATTATCGGCACGGATTCTAATCCCCTAAAACAAGTGGTGGTGCTTAACAAAGGCACCAATGATGGCGTGCAAATCGGGCAGACGGTCATCGATGAGCATGGCATCATCGGACAGGTGCTAAACGCCTACCCAAATACATCTCGCCTACTACTCATCACCGATGAACAGCAGTCGGTGGCGGTCGTGGTGGCACGCACAGGGCAGCGTGCGATGGTCTCGGGTGGGGGTAAGCCTGATAGTCTAAGCCTAGATTATATCTTTAAGACTGCCGATGTTAAAGTGGGCGATGAGCTTATCTCGTCAGGGCTTGGTGAGCGTTTCCCTGCAGGCTATAAAGTGGGAGAAGTCTCGGACATTGACACCACTCGCACCGATAATTTTGCCGACATTCGTGTCAATCCCGCCGCTGATTTTCTAAACAGCAGTTATGTGCTGATTTTACAGCCCAAAGATAGCCCTGCCTCAAAAAAGAACAGCTAATCACGCCATATAGGACTCATAAAGCCCACTTATGAACTCAAAACCCTTTTTAATCATCGGTATCATCATCAGCTTCGTGGTGGCATCCATGCTGAGTGTCTACCCTTTGGGGCATGACATGGCAAGTGTTCGCCCCATGTTTTTGGCGATGGTGCTTGCCTTTTGGGTGATGTATCGCTCGCCCATGATGGGGGTGTGGGTGGTATTTTTGGTGGGACTGGTCTCGGATTTGCTCTTGGGTACGCATTTGGGGCATCAGGCATTTAGTGCAGTGCTTATGGCGTTTGTCATACGGGTACTACTGCTGTATGCCAAAGAGCTTGCCCTGTCGCAGGCGTGGGTATTGGGGGCGATTGCTCTGAGCGTCTATCAGGTGTCGCTGTGGATATTGCAGGCATTTTCTCATGCTCAGTTTGTGTGGACAGGCATGGGGTCGCTCATGAGTAGCATTGTGCTGTTTCCTGTGATGTGGTATCCGCTGTACTGGATAAACCGCCAACTAAAAGAGCGAGCGTACTGATGATACCCCTTATCCTAGCGTCCACATCGCCCAGACGACATGAGTTATTGACGCAGTTGCAGATTCCCTTTACGGTCAAATCGGTGGAGATTGACGAGCGTTTTTATCCCCACGAAAGCCCCCACAACTACATCATGCGTATGGTTAAGACCAAGGCGGAAAAGGCGTGTGCGGACGTGTCATCGGCTATCGTTATCACGGCAGATACCATTGGCGTGGCAGAGGATGAGATTTTAACCAAACCTGCCGATAAGGCTCATGCTTTTGCCATGTGGGATAAATTATCAGGTGGTACGCACGAGATTTGGACGGCGGTGTGTGCCAGCATCGTCAAAGATGGGCAAATCATTTTTCAAAAAATCATCAAAGTCGCCACCGATGTGGTATTTATCAAACTCACCGACCACCAAAAAGAGCGATACTGGGCAACGGGCGAGCCTGCCGACAAAGCAGGGGCGTACGCCATTCAAGGCGGAGCAATGGCGTGGGTACGAGCCATCAATGGCAGTTATACCAACGTGGTGGGCTTGCCCCTTGCTGAGACAGCAGAGCTGATTGATGACTGTCTGCAAATATTGGCAGAGTGATGGCGTATTAAATGACGATAAAATCAGCCCACTAGCATAGCCAAGTGACTTCCTTCTAACTTGCCCAATCAGCGTTCAATCAGTCTACCAAGCCAACTTATCTTCAACCAACTTACCCTAACTTAATTCATCTAGTCTGCACACCATCTTTATGTCAAAACACGCCCTAATCAACGCCACGCCCTTTGAGACTCGCCTTGTTATCGTTGATGACGGTAGGCTTGATGAGGTGTTTATTGAGCGGGTACAGACACGCAGTTTGGTGGGGGATGTCTATTTGGGGACGGTGGTGCGGGTACTGCCTGCCATGGGGTCGGTGTTTATTAACATCGGGCGTGAGCGTTCGGCATTTTTGCACCAAAGCGACATCATGCTACCGACTCGCCTATCATCCCAAGATGATGTTGCCACGCCCACACTCATCACGACATTGCCCATGGCTCATCAGGCAAAAGATAAAAGCCCCACGCAGTTACAGTCTAGACCTAAGCCTAAGCCTGCCAAGCCCAAACTTGACCCCAAACTTCTGCCCAAGCTCCTACCCAAAGTTGGCGAACGAGTTGTCGTCCAAGTCACCAAAGATGAGTTTGGCACCAAAGGGGTGCGTGTGACCATGCACATCGCATTGGCAGGGCGGTATTTGGTCTATCTGCCCACATCGCCACAGTCGGTCGGTGTGTCCACTCGCATCGGCATAAAGGCTTATCGCACCAAGCTAAAAGCTCATTTGACGACCCTACTTAGCCAATCATCGCATGCAGGTGGGCTCATCGCTCGTAGTGCGTGCGAGCAGGCATTTGGTGATGATGAGATATGGGCAGACATGGGCGAGCGTATGCAGGCAGAGCTTGACCATCTAGGTGCGTTGTGGGCGGACATCAGCCAAGTACGCACACAGGCAAGCCTGCACAAAGCCAAGCACGCCTTGCTCTACCAAGAGCTACCTTTGGCTGAGCGTGCCTTGCGTGACATTATCACTGACGATATCCAAAGCGTGTGGATTGACGATAGGGCGACTTATGAGCGAGTACGGCATGCCAGTTGCACACTCATGCCGTCCATCACATCTGCCATTTATCATCATGATAAGCCGACACCACTGTTTGCCCAGTCTGTGCCTGATGAGCGTCGCTCGTCTACGCCTGACATTGAGACTCAGCTGGCACACGCCTTGTTGCGGCATTGCCCGTTGCCGTCGGGCGGTTATCTCATCATTGAGCATACCGAAGCGATGACGACCATCGATGTCAATACAGGCTCGTATGTGGGGCAGGGCAGGGCAAGCGTGGACGTGGTGTATGAGACCAACAAAGAAGCAGTAACTGCCATCGCTCGTGAGTTAAAAGTGCGTAACATTGGCGGTATTATTATCCTAGATTTTATTGACATGGACAAATCTGCCTATCGGCAAACAGTGCTAGACATGCTCGCCCATGCATTTAAAGCCGACCCTGCCACGACCAACATCACCCAAATCAGCGAATTGGGCTTGGTTGAGATGACTCGTAAACGCACCCGTCCCAGTCTGTCCGATGAGCTGCGTGAGCCTTGCCCTGTCTGTCATGGCACGGGCAAAATCAAAAGCGTGCAGACAGTGGCATTTGAGATTCTAAGGTCACTCATGGGTCAGCTGGCAAACAGCACTTCTTTTAAAAAACCTAATGTGACGATAAAGGTCAGTCAGTTGGTGGCGGACTATTTGTCATCACATCAGGATTTGTCAAATTTACAAAAATTAACAAATATATCCATTTATCTATCCATAAATACATCTTATCATCAAGAACAATATGTGATTTTGGTGGAGTAGAAATGGTTTTTTACCAATAAATCTGCCTAAAAATCAATCAATTTATTAAAATTGTAACATTTTGTAAATTTGATGAATTTTAAGGCAAAGACAGGTAAATTTAGCCACTTTTTTATCCAAAAATAAAGCATGGCTCTTGTTTTATCTGATTTTTCGTGTATAATACGCACACTTTTCTTGTTTAGCGTTGCATTTAAGCAAAAGTCTGTTTTTGACTACATTTGGCTTAGATGAGTAATTATCTTCGGATACATTACAAGTAGTGAGTAAGGCTTGCCCCAAAGCGAATCAACGCCACAGCCGAAGCATCGATTTTGGCACTATAAACAACAGCTCTGTTGCCAACATTCATGTCTGGCGGACAGGGATTGTATTATTTTGTCCAAAGCGGTTCTAGGACAAAATTTAATCAAAATAACATGACTGAAATCCAAGCGATGGAAGTTTTATAAAGCACTTAATTTAGGAGCTTGTTGGCATGGCTAACCAGAGAATCCGTATCCGACTAAAATCTTTCGACCATCGTCTGATTGACCAGTCGGCACAAGAGATTGTCGATACCGCAAAGCGTACAGGTGCACAAGTTTGTGGTCCTGTTCCCTTGCCGACTCGTATTGAGCGGTTCAACGTATTGACATCACCACACGTCAACAAAGACGCTCGTGACCAGTATGAAATTCGCACCCACAAACGCATGATTGACATCGTTCAACCTACTGACAAAACAGTAGATGCATTGATGAAGTTAGATTTGGCGGCCGGTGTTGATGTTCAAATCGCCCTAGGCTAAGAACAACTGGTTTAATATAAACGATTATAAGTAAGAGGTCTAAAATGGCGATTGGTTTAGTCGGTATTAAGCGTGGTATGACCCGAATCTTCACTGAGGCAGGTGCATCTATTCCTGTAACAGTGGTTGAGGTTAACGCAAACCGTATCTCACAAATCAAGACAGTAGACACTGACGGTTATGACGCAATTCAAGTCACCACAGGTGAGCGTCGTGAAAGCCGTGTAACTGCTGCACAAAAAGGACACTTCGCAAAAGCTGGCGTTGCCGCTGGTCGTGGTGTTTGGGAATTTAGAGCTGACGCAAGCGAACTTGAAGGTCGTGAAGTTGGTGGCGATATTTTGGTGGATTTATTTGAAGTTGGTCAGTTGGTTGATGTCACTGGTCAGTCTAAGGGTAAAGGCTTCCAAGGTGGCGTAAAACGTCATAATTTCCGCACTCAGGACGCCACACACGGTAACTCTGTGTCGCATCGTGTACTTGGTTCTACTGGTCAGAACCAAACACCAGGTAAAGTATTCAAAGGCAAAAAAATGCCAGGTCAAATGGGTAACAAACGTGTTACTGTTCAAGGCCTTGAAATTGTGTCTATTGATACCGAAAAAGGTGTACTGGTCATCAAAGGCGCCTTGCCTGGTGCTAATGGTGGCGATGTTATCGTACGTCCGTCAGTCAAAGCCTAGTTGAGGGGATTAACGTGAATTTAAAAACTGTTACAGGTGCGGCGGTTGAACTATCAGAGACGACATTTGGTCGTGAGTTCAATGAAGCCCTAGTACACCAAGTCGTAACTGCTTACCTAGCTGGTGCTCGTCAAGGTACTCGTGCACAAAAAACTCGTGGCGAAGTATCTGGTGGCGGTAAAAAACCATGGCGTCAAAAAGGTACTGGTCGTGCCCGTGCGGGTTCTATCCGTGGACCAATTTGGGTAGGTGGTGGTCGTGCATTTGCCGCCAAACCACAAGACTGGTCTCAAAAAGTAAACCGCAAAATGTATCGTGGTGCCATGCAGTGCATCCTAGCAGAGCTTGTACGCCAAGAGCGTTTGGTTTTGGTGGACTCTATCAGTGTTGATAGCCCAAAAACCAAAGGTTTGGTTACTAAACTTGCCGAGCTAAATGCCCCACGTGCATTGATTGTTACTCACGAAGTTGATGAGAACCTATACTTGGCAGCTCGCAACATTCCACACGTGAATGTGCTAGGTACTCGTGAAGTTGACCCAGTTAGCTTGGTTTCTTTCGACAAAGTTATCATGACGGTTGAAGCCGCCAAGCAATTTGAGGAGACACTAGCATGAGTAACGCAAGACTATATCAAGTACTAAAAGCCCCTGTTTTTTCTGAGAAATCTCAACGTTTGGGTGATAGCCTAGGTGTTCAAGTTTTCAAAGTGGACAGCAGTGCAACTAAGCGTGAAATTAAACAAGCCGTTGAGCTGATGTTTGAAGGCGTTGAAGTTGTCAAAGTAAACACGCTAAATACCAAAGGTAAAACCAAGCGTTTTGGTCGTGTTGTTGGCAAGCGTTCTGACGTTAAAAAAGCGTATGTAACACTAAAAGCAGGTTCAGACGTACAAATCGGTGCTGGTGAAGAAGCCACTGGCGAAACAGCGACTAACGAATAAGGATCATAACCATGCCTATCGTAAAAGCAAAACCAACCTCACCAGGTCGCCGCTTTGTTGAAAAAGTTGTGCATCCACACCTTTATAAAGGTCGTCCTTATGCACCGCTTGTTGAATCAAAAGCAAAAACTGGTGGTCGTAATAACAACGGTCGTATCACTACCCGTCATATCGGTGGTGGTCACAAGCAACATTATCGTCTAATTGACTTCAAACGCAACAAAGACGGCATCATTGCAACTGTTGAGCGTATTGAATATGACCCTAACCGTACTGCACACATTGCTCTACTAAAATATGCAGACGGTGAGCGTCGTTATATCATCGCACCTAAAAAATTGGCAGTAGGCGATCAGGTTCAATCTGGTGAGGGTTCTCCTATCCGTCCAGGTAACTGCTTGCCACTTAAAAATATCCCAGTGGGTACCGTTATTCACAACATCGAACTAAAAATTGGCAAAGGTGCACAACTTGCACGTTCTGCTGGTGCAGCGGTTCAACTGCTTGGTCGTGACGGTGCTTATGTGATTGTTCGTTTACGTTCGGGTGAGACCCGTCGTATTCACGCAAATTGCCGTGCGGTTATTGGTGAAGTGTCTAACACTGAAAATAACCTAAAATCACTTGGTAAAGCAGGTGCGGCACGCTGGCGTGGCGTTCGTCCTACCGTTCGTGGTACGGCAATGAACCCGATTGATCACCCACACGGTGGTGGTGAAGGACGTAACTTTGGTAAACACCCAACCAGTCCTTGGGGTCAGAAAGCTAAGGGTCTTAAGACTCGTTCTAATAAGCGTACTGACAGTATGATTATCCGTCGCCGTCGTGCCAAGAAATAAAGGAAGAGTTTTATGCCTCGTTCGTTAAAAAAAGGCCCGTTTATTGACGCACATCTGTTTGCTAAGGTAGAAAATGCCCTAGAAACAAACAGCCGTAAGCCAATCAAAACTTGGTCTCGTCGTTCCATGATTCTACCACAAATGGTCGGTTTGACCATTTCTGTTCACAACGGTCGTACCCATGTACCTGTTATCGTGAGTGAGCAAATGGTTGGTCACAAACTTGGTGAATTCGCCCCAACCCGTTCATATCGTGGTCATGGCGTTGACAAGAAATCTAAGAGATAAGGTGCTACCATGGAAGTAACTGCAAAATTACGTGGTGCCGCCATTTCGGCACAAAAAGTAAGATTGGTTGCGGACGAAGTTCGTGGTAAATCAATCGAGCGTGCTTTAGACATTTTGACATTTAGCAACAAAAAAGGTGCTAAACTTGTTAAAAAATGCCTACAATCAGCAATTGCAAACGCTGAACACAACAATGGTCTAGACATTGACACACTGCGTGTTTCTACCATTTATGTGGATGAAGGTATTACTTTGAAGCGTATTATGCCCCGTGCCAAGGGTCGTGCTGACCGTATCAGCAAACGCACTTGCCACATCACTGTTAAAGTAGGAGCATAATCATGGGTCAAAAAGTACATCCAATTGGTATTCGTTTGGGCGTTATCAAAAAGCACAACGCTAACTGGTACGCAAATCCAAAGCAATACTCTGAATATTTGCTAAATGACTTCAAAGTGCGTGATTTTCTACGCAATAAGCTAAAAGAAGCCATGGTAAGCAATATCAGCATCGAGCGTCCTACGGGTGCCGCTAAGATTACCATTCACTCAGCACGTCCTGGTGTGATCATTGGTAAACAAGGTGCTGACATTGAAGCACTTCAAAAAGACCTAACCAAGCTTATGGGCGTTCCTGCTCAGGTAAATATCCAAGAGATTACTCAACCTGATCTGGACGCACGTTTGGTTGCTGTTGGTATTGCCAGACAGCTTGAAGGTCGTGTGATGTTCCGTCGTGCAATGAAACGTGCTGTGCAAAACAGCATGCGTGCTGGTGCTGGTGGTATCAAAGTTGAGCTGTCAGGTCGTCTAGGCGGTGCTGAGATTGCTCGTACTGAGTGGTATCGTGAAGGTCGTGTGCCACTACACACATTGCGTGCTGACATTGATTATGCAGAAGTTCGTGCAGAGACCACTTACGGTACTATCGGTGTGAAAGTTTGGATTTTCCGTGGTGAAATTCTAGACGGCATGAACAGCGTTTACAATCCAGTTGCAGAAGAGAAGACTCGTGCACCAAAACGCCGTGGTCGTACCAGCAACCGTCGTAATTCAGACAAGGGGTAAGCCATGTTACAACCAAAACGTACCAAATTCCGCAAAATGCACAAAGGTCGTAACACAGGCCTTGCCCAACGTGGTAACACCGTTGCATTTGGTGAGATTGGTCTAAAATCTATCGGTCGTGGTCGCATGACTGCTCGTCAAATTGAAGCAGCTCGTCGTACCATTACTCGTCGCATCAAGCGTGGCGGTAAAATTTGGATTCGTGTATTCCCAGACAAGCCAATTACCGAAAAGCCATTGGAAGTTCGTATGGGTAAAGGTAAAGGTCCAGTTGAGTACTGGGTAGCCGAAATCAAGCCAGGCAAAATGTTATACGAAATCCAAGGTGTGAGCGAAGAGCTTGCGCGTGAAGCCTTGACATTGGCTTCTGCTAAGCTGCCTTTCAAAACCACCATTGTTAAACGGACGGTAATGTAATGAAAACAAGCGAATTACGTGAAAAATCAGTAGAAGAGCTGGCTACATTGCTTGACGAAAAGCAGCTTGACGCATTTCGCCTACGCATGGCAAAAGCAACAGGTCAGCTAGGTAACACTCACGAAGTTAAAGCAAATCGTCGCACGATTGCAAAAATCTTGACTTTGCTTAACGAAAAACAAAGAGGCGACGCATGAGCGAGAATAACCAAACTCAAGAAGTCGGTGTTGTGACTGGTAAAGTTATCAGCAACAAAATGGACAAGTCTATCACTGTCCTTGTTGAACGCCAAATTCGTCACCCAATGTATGGCAAGCAAGTTCGTCGTTCTACTAAGCTTAAAGCTCACGATGAGAACAACGTTTGTCAAGAAGGTGATATCGTTCGTATCAAAGAAACACGTCCTATCTCAAAGACTAAAACTTGGACTTTGGTAGACGTGGTTGAAACTGCGGTAAAAATTTAAAGTTATTTGCATTAAAAGTCATTTGCTAGTATAATGAATGTCTTTATTGGCGTTCATCTACCAAATTTGTGCAAAATAGCATAAATTGGAGCGAATGGCTTTTATTGTATTATTATTTATGGAGTAATGCGATGATTCAGACTGAAACAATGCTGGAAGTTGCAGATAACAGTGGTGCAAGACGTGTACAGTGCATTAAAGTACTGGGTGGCTCGCATCGTCGTTATGCATCAGTTGGCGATATTATTAAGGTAACAGTAAAAGAAGCCATTCCTCGCGGTCGTGTTAAAAAAGGCGACGTGATGAATGCGGTTGTTGTACGTACCAAAAAAGGCGTACGTCGTCCAGACGGTTCTGTACTACGTTTTGATGATAATGCGGCAGTTATTCTAAACAATAACAAAGCCCCTATCGCAACTCGTATTTTTGGACCTGTTACCCGTGAACTACGTGGTGAGCAATTCATGAAAATTGTTTCACTAGCACCAGAAGTACTGTAAACTTTTAGAGGCTATCCTATGGCAAAGTTACGCAAAGGCGATACCGTGGTTGTGATTGCTGGCAAAGATAAAGGCAAGCAAGGCACAATTTTGGCGGTTAAAGCAGACCGTGTAAAAGTTGAAGGCATTAACATTGTAACCAAACACCAAAAACCTAACCAAATGCTAGGTAAAGAAGGTGGTATTGTTAAGCAAGAAGCATTTCTACACATTTCAAACGTTGCGATTTATAACGCAGCAACCCAAAAAGCAGATCGTGTTGCTTACCAAGTAAACGAAGAGGGCAAAAAAGTCCGTATCTATCGTTCTACTGGTGAAGTAGTGGCGACTGCATAAGATACTAAGGGTATATAGTAATGGCAAGATTAAAATCTTTATACAATGATAAGCTAAAGCAACAAATCAAAGATGAGCTTGGCTTAGAAAATGTCATGCAAGTGCCAAAAATCACCAAAATCACTCTGAACATGGGTGTTGGTGGTGCAGCACAAGATAAAAAACTACTTGAAGGTGCCTTGGCAGACATGACTGTCATCGCTGGTCAAAAGCCAGTTGTTACCAAAGCACGCAAATCAGTGGCAGGCTTTAAAATTCGTGAAGAGTGGCCGATTGGCTGTAAAGTTACCCTTCGTGGCGACCAAATGTACGAATTCTTAGACCGCTTAATTGCCATTGCGATTCCTCGTATTCGTGACTTCCGTGGTTTTTCTGCAAAAGCATTCGATGGTCGTGGTAACTACTCGCTAGGTATCAAAGAACAAATCGTTTTCCCTGAAGTTGATTTTGATAAAATTGACCGTATTCGTGGTCTTGACATCACCATCACAACGACTGCTGCTAATGACGACCAAGGTCGTGCATTGCTAAAAGCATTCGGTTTCCCATTTAGATAAGGTAAATGTTATGGCTAAGAAAAGCATGATTAATCGCGAATTAAAACGCGAAAAAACAGTTGCTAAGTACGCCGAGAAGCGTGCACAGCTAAAAGCAGTCATCAGTGATGTAAATGCCAGTGATGAAGAGCGTTTAGACGCAATGCTTGCTCTACAAGCATTGCCACGTAACTCATCACCAGTTCGTTTGCGTAATCGCTGTGGCTTGACTGGTCGTCCACACGGCTATTTCCGTAAATTTGGTCTATCACGCAACAAACTGCGTGAGCGTGTAATGCAAGGTGATGTACCTGGCGTTCGTAAAGCTAGCTGGTAAGGAGTATCGCAATGAGTATGCAAGATCCAGTTGCTGATATGCTAACCCGCATTCGCAACGCACAATCAAGAAATAAACCCAGTGTAGAAATGCCTGCTTCTAAGCTACGTAAATCAATTGCTGATTTATTGGTTGCTGAAGGCTATCTAACTTCTGCTGAAGTTATTGACGGCGAAAACAACAAAAAAGTTCTAAACATTGAACTAAAGTACTACCAAGGCAAAGGCGTTATCTCTGAACTCAAGCGTTATAGCCGTCCTGGTCTACGCCAATATCGTGGGAAAGATGAGCTACCAAGCGTTCAAAAAGGCTTGGGCGTTGCCATCATCTCTACCAGCAAAGGCATCATGAGCGACCGTGCAGCACGTGCAGCTGGCATCGGCGGTGAAGTTATCGCTTTGGTTGCCTAATCACTTTATTTGTTATTTTTATTTAAAGTGATAAAAATAAAAATCCTTAGTTTACTCTAAGGATTTTTTGTGTTATAATACCCTGCTTTTTAACCAATTTAAATTATCTTGGATAGTGAGAGTTGGTTGCTATTCGTTGCCATCAGTTATTGATGGTTGTTTTTATCATTAAAGGAAATTCCTATGTCTCGTGTGGCTAAAGCCCCAGTAACGCTACCTGCGGGTACCAGCGTTACTTTGAACGGTCAGCAGGTTGAAGTTAAGGGCAAAAACGGTTCTTTGTCTTTACGCCTGCATGATTTGGTCGAGCTAAAGCAAGAAGATAACGTGGTTACTCTTGCTCCTGTCAAAGACACCAAAGAAGCGTGGATGCACACAGGTACTGTGCGTGCATTGTTGAACAACATGGTTCAGGGTGTGAGTGAGGGTTTTGAACGTCGTTTGCAACTTATCGGTGTTGGTTACCGTGCCCAAGTTGCTGGCAATGTGGTAAACCTTAACTTAGGTTTCTCTCACCCGATTGCTTATAATCTTCCTGAAGGTGTGACTGCTGAAAGCCCAAGTCAAACTGAAATCGTTCTAAAATCAAACGACAAGCAAAAATTGGGTCAAGCAGCAGCTAAGATTCGTAGCTTCCGCCCACCAGAGCCTTATAAAGGTAAAGGTGTTCGTTATAGCGATGAAGTGGTTCTTCGTAAAGAAGCTAAGAAAAAATAAGTAAGGTGAGCAAACATGTTGGATAAAAAATCAGCTCGTCTTCGCCGAGCAAAAAAAACCCGTGCCCATATCCGTCAATTAGGTGCTAACCGTTTGACCGTTACTCGCACGCCACGTCACATCTATGCCCAAATCATCGCCCCAACAGGCGGTGTGGTTTTGGCTCAAGCATCAACTCTTGATTCAACCCTTCGCTCAGGTGCGACTGGTAATGTTGAGGCGGCAAAAGCTGTGGGTGCACTGATTGCAGAGCGTGCAAAAGCTGCGGGCATCACTAAGGTTGCATTTGACCGTAGTGGTTTTAAATATCATGGCCGTGTTAAAGCATTAGCTGACGCTGCTCGTGAAAACGGATTGGAGTTCTAATCATGGCAAAAGTTGAACAAACTGACGGTTTGGTAGAAAAATTGGTTGCCGTTGACCGTGTGGCAAAAGTTGTAAAAGGTGGTCGTATATTCTCCTTCACTGCACTGACAGTAGTTGGTGATGGTAATGGTCGTGTTGGTTTTGGTCGTGGCAAGGCTCGTGAAGTGCCTGCTGCCATCCAAAAAGCACTAGAAGCTGCTAAGCGTAATATGATTACTGTTGAGCTTGCTGGCACAACACTACAACACCCTATTAATGCTCGTCACGGTGCCTCAAAAGTATACATGCAACCTGCATCAGAAGGTACTGGCGTTATTGCTGGTGGTGCAATGCGTGCTGTGCTAGAAGTTGCTGGCGTTCAAGACGTATTGGCGAAATGCTACGGCTCTACTAATGCTGCCAATGTGGTCTATGCAACCTTTAAAGGTCTGCGTGACATGGTTTCACCAGAGCAAGTTGCTGCTAAACGTGGCAAATCCGTTGAAGAAATTTTGGGCTAAGAGTAGGTGGGTGTTATGAAAATAATGAAAATTACTCAAACTAAGTCTAGCTCACACCGTTTGGCAAGCCACAAAGCCTGCCTAAAAGGTTTGGGACTACGTCGCATTGGTCATACCGTAGAAGTAGAAGATACACCATCTACTCGTGGTATGGTAAATCGTGTATATTACATGGTTAAAGTGGAGGAAGCGTAATGGGTCTTCGTTTAAATGAACTTGCCCCAGCAGTGGGTGCAAAAAAGACTGCCCAACGTCGTGGTCGTGGTATCGGTTCAGGTCTAGGTAAGACTGGTGGTCGTGGTATCAAGGGTCAAACTTCACGTTCAGGCTCAAGCATTCCAGCAGGCTTTGAAGGCGGTCAAATGCCTATCTATCGCCGTTTGCCAAAATTTGGTTTTACCAGCCAACTGGCCTTGACAACAGCCGAAGTGCGTTTATCAGAGCTTAACAAAATTGAAGGCAATCAGGTAACACTTGAAACGCTAAAAGCTGCCAACATCATCCGTGGTGACATGAAGCGTGCTCGTATTATCCTATCAGGCGAAATTAGCCGTGCTTTAACCTTTAAAGGCGTAAAAGTTACTAAAGGTGCAAAAGAGGCCATCGTTGCCGCTGGCGGTAGCGTCGAGGAGTAATCCATGTCTAAATCAACGTCTAAATCAGGCATTCCATTAAATCCATTGGCTTTTATTCGTAAGTATGATGAGCTATGGCATCGCATGTTATTTTTGCTTGGGGCGTTGATTGTCTATCGTTTAGGTTCGCACATTCCTGTACCAGGTATGAATCCTATCCGTCTTGCTCAATTTTTTGATGGCAGTCAAAACACCTTTTTGGGCATGTTTAACATGTTCTCAGGCGGTGCTTTGGAGCGTATGTCCATCATGGCACTGGGTATCATGCCTTATATCTCAGCATCCATTGTGGTACAGATGATGTCAGCGGTGATACCTTCGCTTGATGCCCTAAAAAAAGAAGGTGAATCTGGTCGGCGTATTTTAAATAAATACACGAGGCAAGGTACACTGGCTTTAGCATTTGTGCAAGCGGTTGGTATGTCAGCAGGTCTTGTTGCTGGTGGTTTGACATTAAGCTCTGGTTTGACTTTCATGATTCCTGCGGTGACTTCATTGGTCGCAGGAGCGATGTTCTTGATGTGGCTTGGTGAGCAGATTACTGAGCGTGGCATTGGCAACGGCATATCCATGCTTATTTTTGCCAGCATCGTATCAAGTGCCCCTGGCATGATTGCAGGTGCATTTAGTCAAGACATGAACTTAATGGTTGTCCTTATCTTTGCGTTGTTGGGCTTGGCAGTGACGGCTGGCATTGTTTATATTGAACGTGCCCAACGTCGTGTGCCTGTTAATTATGCTCAAAAACAGCAAGAAGGGCGTAAAGTTTATGCTCAGCAACAATCACATTTGCCATTAAAGCTCAATATGGCAGGGGTGATTCCAGCGATTTTTGCTAGCTCATTGCTGATGTTGCCTGCAAGTTTGGGGCAATGGGCAGGTTCTTCGGCGAATCCAACCACACTGCAAAATATCATACAGAACATTTCACTCATCTTACAGCCAGGCAGTCCTTTGTACTTATTACTGTTTGGCGTGCTAATCATCTTTTTCTGTTATTTTTATACAGCATTGATGTTTAACCCAGGTGAGGTGGCAGAGAATTTAAAGCGTAGTGGTGCTTATATTCCTGGTATACGTCCAGGACAGCAAACGAAACGATATTTGGATTTTGTCCTAAATCGCCTAACGTTTATTGGTGCGATGTATATGGCGATCATTTGCCTAATGCCAATGGTAATTCAAACGTCATTTGGCGTGCCTTTTCAGTTAGGTGGTGCATCTTTATTGATTATGGTGGTTGTACTTATGGACTTCATCGCACAGGTGCAAGCACATCTGATGACCCATCAATACCATGATCAAACTTTAATCCAGTCTAAATGACATTAGGAGTAGACATGAAAGTTCAAGCGTCTGTAAAAAAAATCTGTGGCAGTTGCAAAATCGTACGCCGTAAAGGTAAAGTACTCGTTATTTGCAGTTCAGAGCCACGTCATAAGCAACGTCAAGGTTAATTTTACAAATTAATACTTGCAATTTTGTAGCGGATATTGTATTATCCGCTACTTGCCATGCTGTTATCTAGGATATCAGTAGAGTAAAACAGCAAATGCCTAGCATTTGTGCTAACGGAGAGAAATCAATGGCTCGTATTGCCGGTGTAAACATTCCGGACAACAAACACGCTGTGATTTCGCTAACTTACATTTTTGGTATTGGTCGCACTACTGCTAAGAAAATCTTGGCAACCGTAGGTATCAGCGAGACCACCAAAATTGGTCAGTTAGATGATTCACAACTGGATGCTGTTCGTGCAGAAGTTGCAAATTACGCTACCGAAGGTGACCTTCGTCGCGAAATTTCAATGAACATCAAGCGTTTGGTCGATTTGGGTTGCTACCGTGGTCTTCGTCACCGCCGTGGTCTTCCAGTTCGTGGTCAACGCACTAAAACCAACGCGCGTACCCGTAAAGGTCCTCGCAAAGCAATTAAAAAGTAACTAATTTAGGAAGCTAAAAGATGGCAAAAGACACTCGTAGCCGCAAAAAAGTGGCACGTCGTTCGGTATCTGAAGGTATCGCCCATATTCATGCGTCTTTTAATAACACCATTGTAACCATTACCGATCGTCAGGGTAATGCATTGGCTTGGGCCACCTCAGGTGGACAAGGCTTCCGTGGTTCACGTAAATCAACGCCTTTTGCTGCACAGGTTGCTGCTGAAGTTGCTGGTAAAACAGCACAAGAAACCTATGGTGTTAAAAACGTTGATGTCTTGGTTAAAGGTCCAGGACCAGGTCGTGAGTCTGCGGTTCGTGCATTAGGTGCATTGGGTTATAAAATTAACAGCATCAGCGATGTAACCCCAATTCCACACAACGGCTGCCGCCCGCCTAAGAAACGCCGCGTTTAAGGAGATACTCATGGCCCGTTATATTGGTCCAAAACTAAAATTGTCTCGCCGTGAAGGTACTGACTTGCAACTCAAATCAGGTGTAAAAGCTTACGACGTTAAGACAAAAAAATCAGGTCGCGTACCTGGTCAGCATGGCAATAGCCAAAATAAGGCTTCTGAATACGCCCTACAACTTCGCGAGAAGCAAAAAGTAAAACGTATGTATGGTGTGCTTGAGCGTCAATTCTCAAACTACTATAAAGAAGCTGCTCGTATGCGTGGCGCTACTGGTGAAAACCTACTTGGTATGCTAGAACGCCGTTTGGATAACGTTGTTTATCGTATGGGCTTTGGTGCTACTCGTGCAGAAGCACGTCAGTTGGTAAGCCACCGTGCAATCCTGCTAAAAAAAGCAGGTCGTGATGAGTTTGTTCGTGTGAACATTCCTTCAATCCAAGTTCAAGACGGTGATGTGATTGCTGTGCATGAGAAGTCAAAAGAACAACTTCGTATTAAAAACGCAGTAGAGCTTGCGACTCAACGTGGCATTCCAGAATGGCTAGAAGTTGATCACAGCAAACTACAAGGTACGTTCAAAACTGCACCAGATCGCAGTGACCTACCTGCTGAAATTAACGAAAGCTTGATTGTAGAACTATATTCTAAATAATCCGAACTAATCGAGGTGACTTATGACAAATGTAACTGAGTTTCTAACACCGTCTGCAATTAATGTAGATACGGTTAATGAAACGACTGCTAAGGTCACGCTCGAGCCGTTAGAACGTGGCTTTGGGCATACATTAGGTAATGCTCTTCGTCGCATTCTTTTATCTTCGTTGTCTGGTGCTGCCGTGATTGAAGCTGAAATTGAAGGCGTTGATCATGAGTATTCAACACTAGAGGGTTTACAAGAGGATGTGCTAGATTTGCTTTTGAACCTAAAAGGTTTGGCAATCATTTTACATGACCAAAACGAAGCTTATTTAACATTGGATAAAAAGGGTGCAGGTGTTGTAACTGCTGCTGACCTTGAGTTGCCACATAATGTTGAGATTGCCAACCCTGAATTGGTACTTGGTACATTAAGTGAACGTGGGCATTTAAAAATGCGTTTGCGTGTGGTAACGGGTCGTGGCTATGAGCCTGCTAATCAGCGTCGTGAAGATGCCAATTCTAAAGCGATTGGGCGTTTGAAACTTGATGCAAGTTTTAGCCCTATTTTGCGTGTGGCTTATGACGTTGAAAATGCTCGTGTTGAGCAACGTACCGACCTTGATAAGCTCATCATTGAGCTTGAAACTAATGGCACGATTGACCCTGAAGAGGCGATTCGTAAGGCGGCTACGATTTTGCAACAACAAATTGCAATCTTCGTTGATTTAGAAGCCGAAGAAGCCCCTGAACCAGTTAAAGAAAAAGAAGAGATTGACCCTGTGCTATTACGCCCAGTGGACGACCTTGAACTAACGGTTCGTTCAGCAAACTGCTTGAAAGCTGAAAACATTTACTACATCGGTGATTTGGTGCAACGTTCCGAAACTGAACTTCTAAAAACACCAAATTTAGGTAAGAAATCATTGACTGAAATCAAAGACGTACTTGCGTCAAAAGGTTTGGAGTTGGGCATGCGTTTAGAGACCTGGCCACCAAGCGATTTGCGAGTTGATGACCGTTTTTCTTACCGTAGCCGTTAATTTTAAAGGATACTGACCATGCGACATCGTAATAGCGGAGTCAAGCTGGGTCGCACCAGCAGCCATCGTAAGGCTATGTTCCAAAACATGACCAATTCATTGATTGAACATGAGCTAATTAAAACTACGTTGGTAAAAGCAAAAGAGCTACGTCGTGTAGCAGAGCCACTCATCACTCTGGCAAAAGAAGACAGCGTTGCAAACCGTCGTCTTGCTTTTAATCGTACTCGTAACAAGGCAACCGTTGGTAAGCTTTTCAATGAGCTAGGACCACGTTACAAGACTCGTCCAGGTGGTTATTTGCGTATCATCAAATGCGGTTATCGTGATGGTGATAATGCACCAATGGCTTATGTAGAATTGGTTGACCGTCCATAATAGTCAATACTTCTACAAAAACCAAATCTTTTTTAAGGTTTGGTTTTTTTGTTGCATAAATTTTGGTTTGTTGGTGCTTCTGGCAAATAAAAATACGATTGGTGTTAAATTATAGCTAAAAACTTTAAAATTAGGGTGAGTCTGTTTTTGTTATTTCCCATGCAAAAATTGATTAAATCATCAAATTTTTATCATATCTGTAAAGATGCCATCAATGATGAGTACGCCTTGTTAATTTGTACTGTATTAAATTTAGTTTGAGTAAGTGGTTATGTCAAACTTTCTATTAAACATAGTAGAGTGAGAACTTTGTAAAATGGGTCTTATTTTAAACACTTGTTGTTTTGTGGGATGTGGTACAATTACCCTGTGCGGTAATTAGGAAAAGCATTTTAAAGCAGTAATAATCTGTGCTACAATAATACCGCTTTTAGTAAATGGTCTGCCAACTTTGCAATAATACTTGCGTCACACCCACTCATAGTACTATTTGTACAACTTCGTTTGTCTTATTGTAAATTTGTTTGACCATAAAAACAGCCAGCTTTTTAGCGAGCCAATCACAAGGAATTCACATGACTGTCATCAAAAAAGACGACTTTATCGCCTCCATCGCAGACGCATTTCAGTACATCAGCTACTATCACCCCACCGATTATATCGAAGCCCTGACCGAAGCCTTAGAGCGTGAAGAAAACCCTGCCGCCAAAGATGCCATGACTCAAATTTTGGTAAACAGCCGTATGTGTGCCGAGGGCAAACGTCCGATTTGCCAAGATACAGGGATTGCGACTGTATTTTTAAAAGTTGGCATGAATGTAACGTGGGACAGTGACATGAGCGTGGCGGACATGGTCAACGAAGGCGTTCGCCGTGCCTACAATCACCCTGATAACACCCTGCGTGCGTCTGTACTTGCCGACCCTGCAGGCAAACGTACCAACACCAAAGACAATACCCCTGCCGTCATTCACATGGAAATCGTGGCAGGCGACAAGGTAGAAGTTACCTGTGCCGCCAAAGGGGGCGGTAGTGAGAACAAATCCAAACTTGCCATGCTAAACCCGTCTGACAGTATCGTGGATTGGGTGTTAAAGAGCGTTCCTGAAATGGGTGCAGGGTGGTGTCCCCCGGGTATTTTGGGTATTGGTATCGGTGGCACGCCCGAAAAAGCCACGCTACTTGCCAAAGAAAGTCTTATGAGCCATATTGATATTCATGAGCTAAAAGCCAAAGCTGAAAGCGGAGCAGAGCTTTCTACCACAGAGAGTCTACGCCTTGAACTCTTTAAAAAGGTAAACGCACTTGGCATTGGGGCACAGGGCTTGGGCGGATTGACCACCGTGCTTGATGTCAAAATCCTAGACTATCCAACGCACGCAGCCAGTAAGCCTGTGGCGATGATTCCCAACTGTGCCGCCACTCGCCACGTGGAATTTGAGCTTGACGGCACAGGGGCGGTAAACCTAGAACCGCCAAGCATGGACGTGTATCCTGACATTACTTATAGTCCTGACAGTGGCAAGCGTGTCAATGTGGATACCCTAACCAAAGAAGAAGTGGCGACATGGCAAACAGGCGATGTGCTACTATTAAACGGCAAAATCTACACAGGGCGAGATGCCGCTCACAAACGCATGACTGACATGCTAAATAATGGCGAAACCTTGCCAGTAGATTTTACCAACAAGCTCATCTACTACGTTGGGCCTGTTGACCCTGTGCGTGATGAAGTGGTGGGGCCAGCAGGACCGACAACCGCCACTCGTATGGATAAATTTACCCGTCAAATGCTAGAACAAACAGGTCTTTTGGGTATGATTGGTAAATCCGAGCGTGGTAAAATCGCCTGTGAAGCCATTGCTGATAACAAAGCAGTCTATCTCATGGCGGTGGGCGGTTCGGCATATTTGGTGTCAAAAGCCATTAAAAATGCCAAAGTGGTCGCCTTTCCTGAGCTTGGTATGGAAGCGATTTATGAATTTGAAGTCAAGGACATGCCTGTAACGGTGGCGGTAGATAGCAATGGCGTATCGGTACACGCCACCGCCCCAAAAATCTGGCAAGCCAAAATCGGTAAAATCCCTGTGTTGGAAGGCTAAACGTCCAAATGTTCGGTCAATAAACCACAGCACACACCCCAAGCAAGGTCTCAAGCAAGGTCTTTGGGGTGTGTTTTTGTGAGTTATAAAAGAGATGTAACCAAATCGCCAAACTCATCAAACACTCCATCAGGGCGACTGTCGGCAATCGGCTCGCCATAGTTATAGCCATAGGTTAGGGCAAGCGTGGTTATCCCTGCGTTTTGTCCTGCTAAGATGTCATTTTTGGAGTCGCCCACCATGACCGCTTGCGATTTATCCATGCCAAGCGTGGTGCAGATATGCAAAAGTGGGGCGGGGTCTGGCTTGTTAGTAGGCAAACTGTCGCCCCCAATGACACAGGCGAATTTGTCCGTCCAGCCCATGTTATTTAAAATTTCGGGCAAAAATTGGGCAGGCTTATTGGTACAAAGAGCCAGTGTAAATCCTTGTGTTATAAGGCGGTTTAATCCGTCCGTTACCCCATTGTACTCCACCGTTTTGCCTTGACAAGTGGCGTATTCTTTTAAAAATATCTTATGGGCGTGGTGCAGATTGTCAAGTGATAGCTCCGCCCACACTAATGCCCGCTCCACGAGTTTTACCGAGCCATTACCCACCCACGTCCGTACGTTATCCGTGCCAGCAGGGGATTTGTCAAAATGAGCAAGCATTTTGTCCACGCCATCCGCCAAATCAGGCACGCTGTCAATGAGTGTGCCATCCAAATCAAAAATGATGAGTGATTTTGTCATAAATTTGCCTATTTTTTAAAATTTACCAAAAGATTTAACTTAGATTTTATCAAAAAGTTTGTAACATTGACCAAAAAATCATGAAAACTTGGCGTAAATTGTAACAATTTATGTAAAACTTACCCATTTTTACCAAAAATCGCCCAGAATTTTTGATGATTTTAAAAATTTTTGGGGAAAATTTGCTGAAATTTTCAAAAATTTTAAAAAGATTGAACTGATTTTGGGTGTTTTTGATGATAAATAAGAATGTTTTTTTTGGCAAAATAACGTAATATTTGGGCGTAGATTGTGATAAAAGTAACAAAATATTGCAAAATTGGGCAGATGTAAAAGGGGGTAGGGCGAAATTTTGCAAAACTTTACATTTAACACCACAAACACGCACAGTTTTTAAGAAATATTTTGTTACTATACACACATCGGCACTGATGACGAACCATCAGATGACGAGATAATAAACAAACTCGGTGCTTGCACCACAATTGGAGAGAAACCATGAAAACACTAAACAAAACCCTATTAGCTCTTGGTGCGTCATCACTATTGGCAATGAGTGCCAGTGCTGCCGTAAGCTACGGTGCAAATAGCGTGGGTCAGCCTTATGTGGGCGTAAAAGTAGGTCAATTTGACGTTGATAACGCTCGTGGTCATAAAGGTGACTTGACTGCTTATGGCGTATATGGTGGTTATAACTTCGACCAAAACGTCGGTGTTGAGCTAGAATACCAAGGTGCTGACAGCGAAAAATATAACCATAATGGCAATGAGTACGAACTAAAAGCGAAGACTTATGGTGCGTATGGTACTTATCGTTACCACTTCAACAACTCACCAGTCTATGCCAAAGGTAAATTGGGTCTGTCTAAAACAGAAGTTGAAAACAAAACAACCAACAGCAACCTATATTTTAGCGAAACAGACAAAACGTCAATCGCTGGTGGCGTGGGTCTGGGTTTCCAACCAACCGCTAACTTCGGTATCGAAGCAGGTTATAACTACCTAAACTCTGATGCCAACATGTGGGGCGTAGGTGCTCACCTAGCATTCTAATTTTGGCACTCCATGACATGAACAACCGTAGAGCGATTTACGGTTGTTTTTTTGTCGTTCAAAGTATTGTAAGCTCAATTATGGCAAATTAACCCCAATTTGCACCAATGCAAATATGAAAAATGTCTTTGTGGGGGCGTGCTTTCCATGCCCTTTGATGGTTTATTTGAGATGAACCGATTATAAAATCTCGTCGTTCATAAAAAACAGGGCAAATCATCGCCCCGAATATTTTTTATCTTTGTATTTTTACTTGTTAGGGCGATTTTATCGTTGCTGTTGCCACGACATTACCATGTTCTCTCATCTCAAGCACAAGCCCGTTTTCATCATCGCTAAGCACATGCCAGTTGCCCACGCCTTTGGGCAGACCGTTGGCGGTGACGCTGATGCATTTATTTTTTAGGCGAATCATCGGTGGGGTGTGTTTGTAGATGGTGCCCTGTCCGTCTTGTTGGGTGATTTGCCCTGCAATGACGCTCGCCTGTGAGCGGTGGGGGGCGACATATCGACAAGGCACGCCATCAATGCTGATACAGTCGCCTAGGGCGTAGATGTCAGGCACGCTCGTTTGTAGGGTTTGGGGATTGACGGCGATGCCTGTGTGTTTGTTAAAGGTCAGATTGGCACGCAAGGGCAGGCGTTCGTGAACGTGAAGCCCTGTGGCGACGATGATTTCATCGACCAGTAAGGGGCTGACCGTCTCGCTGTCGCAGTCAAATAAGTCAATCTCATAGCCGTGTGCGGTGGCATTTACACCTTTGACCATGCTATGACCGAGCCAATTTACCCCAAGGGCTACAATGGCGTTTAAAATCCGCTCACCTGCCATGGCAGGCAGTAGGGCGGATAAGGGTCGGGGGTGTACGTCAATGAGACTGACCTTATGACCTGCCTTTATCAAGTCTTCGCTAAGCTCGGTGCCAATCATGCCTGCCCCGATGATGGCGACGTGCTTGGGAGTAGTTAGGCGGGATTTGAGTTCGTCAAACCGTTCCAAATGATTGACGTGCCATGCCATCTCTTTGGCGATGGTGGGCGGATAGGCAGGGCTAGCACCGATGGCCAGAATGAGTTTATCATAATATACCGTGCCACGGGTGGTGTGCAGGCTCTGGGTGTGAGTGTCAATGTTGGTGACGTAGGTGTTGGCAAGCAGACGTACGTTGTTATCAAGGGCAGACTGACTGCCCGTGGCACGCACCAGTTCGGCTCGTCCTTTGTTTTGGGATGGGGCGACCGACAGCATGGGCTTGTGATAACGGTCAGCATCATCGGCACTGATGAGTGTGATGAGCAAGTCCTTGTCCAAAGCACGCAAAGCGTCTACCATCGCCCAACCTGCAAGACCCGCCCCAACGATGACCACGCCACGCTCGGTGCGGTCAAAGACGACGGCAGGGGCGATGTGGCTTGTCTCTTCATAAGGCTCAAAGTCGCTTTTGCGTACACCACACAGCGGACATTGCCAGTCATCGGGAATGTTTTCAAAACGAGTGCCAGCAGGCAAGCCGTCTTCGGGGTCGCCCAGTTCTTCATCGTAGATATAGCCACAGGCAAGGCAGATAAATTTACGCCATGCACCACGACCATCGGTGGGGGAAGTTGTCATGATTACCTTTTTATAAATTTAAATGAAATACTCAATCGGTTTAACTTTGGGTTCATCCATCAGCTGATGAGATAGATGACGCAAATGCTTGATGGCAGGCGTGACAATCGCCACAAACTGAGCTTCACGCAGACGACGTTGGGGGTGGGCAGTCATCAGATAGCCTTTTGCTCCTTGGTGAAGCATGGCAGATTGGGTGGCTTTTAGGGTCAGCATTGCCCCTTGTTCACGCACGTTTAGCACGTCTAAGAAAAACTCTTTGTCGCTGTTAAAGGGGTCTTTGCCAAGGCTTAGGGTTTTGGCGACCAGATTGTCAAGCTCCAAGGTTAGACTGCCTGCTTGGTCTTCTAAAAAGGCGTTGGAGACCGCCGTGCCTTCTTTGATGTCGTCAATGGCTCCCATGATAATCCCTGCTCCGATACCAAGTTGCATGAGCACAAATGCCGAGCGAATACGGGCGATGAATGCTTTGCAGGGTAGGGCGATGATGTCGTCGGTACTGATGGGATAGTCGGTCAGCTCAATACGTAGCGTGCTAGACCCTTCCATGCCACTAAATGCAGGGCAAGGGTGCAGTTGCCACGAACTTTGGCGTGCTTTATCAAACTGCAAAAGGAAAAACACTTCATCGTCCGTGCCATCTATCTGTGCCACGGCACCGCAGTATTGACCGTCTTTGATGTGGCTAATCCACGGCAGGATACCGCCAACTTTGTAGCCGCTGCCGTCCTTTTTGGCGACAAATTTCATGCTCTCGATGTTTGCCCATGCCTTCATTGGGTTGGACAGAGCGGTACCGCCAAAGGTGTGGGCAAGGGCGTGGTTGTCCAAAAATTCGCCCTTTAACAGGCTGTTGTCCGATTGGTCAATATACAGCCCCATCACTTGATGACACCACGTCAAAAAAGCGGTCGTGCCACACACTCGCCCCACGTTGGCATTGGCAAGGATTGCCAAATCAAAGCGGTTGCCGTGGGCGTTTAGGTGTGGGGCGAACAGTCCTGCCTTGCCCAGCTCAGCCATCTCAGCTAGGGGGTAATAACCCTTGTCAATGTCAATGACTTTGGGGGCGATGTGTGTGTTGGCAAGTGTGGCGATGTTGTCTAAAAAGGCAGTTTGGTCGGTAAAGTGAAACATGAAAAGGCTCTTATGTCGTTTTGGAATAAGTGGTATTATAAAATGAAAGAACGGGCTTATTATTTTCCGATTTGGCATAAGTATAGCATATTTGGGAACATGGGTGCATTTATTCGCACTTGTCATGTATCATCTGCAATATATTCCCCACCTTATCCAAACATTCTTGGTATTCACTCTCCATATCCGATTTTATGGTAATACCGCCCCCTGCCCAAAGTTCTGCCTTTTGCCATTTTTGCAACGTGCGAATGAGTACATTCCAATTGCCCGTACCGTCAAAATTCATATAGCCCATGGTTCCGCAATACGCCCCACGGGGGGAGATTTCTAATTCATGGATAATCTCGCACGCCCGTTTTTTTGGTGTGCCTGTGATTGACCCTGCGGGCAAACTGCCAAATAAGACTTCTAGGCTATGTACGTCCTTTAATTGGGCGGTAATGGTGCTAACCATGTGATGTACATTTTTAAAAGTTTCAATGGCAAAGCGTTTGGGTGTTTTTACCGTGCCGATATGGGCGTATTTGCCTAAGTCATTACGCAGTAAATCCACAATCATTAAATTTTCGCTAATGTCTTTTTCGCTGTTCGCTAATTCATTTTTTAACTCATTGTCTATATCAATATCATCATGGCGTGGGCGTGTGCCTTTTATGGGTTTGGTAATAATATGAATGGTATTTTCTATTTTATGAAATTCAAAAAACAATTCAGGCGATACCGATAAAATTTCAAATTCACCTAATTTTAAAAACCCTGCAAATGGGGCATTGATTTTATCTTGCAAATGGGGCAAATAACTGGCCAAATTACCCAAATCTGCTTGCCATTTTTGGGTAAGGTTAATTTGATAAGTATCGCCTGCCTTGATATATTCTTGGGTTTGGTTAAATGCGTGATTATAATTCGATTTTTGCCATGATGAGATAAATTGGGCAGGTGTTGGTTTTGGTAATTGTTGATTTAATAAATCAGTTAAACTATTTTTTATTTCATCAAAAATATCTTTATCAGCATTTATGCCAATCAAGTCAAATCCATGCTCGCACGGCTTAATATAAATATCATAATGCCCAAAATAAGCACAAGGCTGGTTGGGCTTGATAGCGATGTTAGGATTTAATTCATGAGCTGATAGGTCATAACCGATAAAGCCCATTAAGCCGTGTGTGTATTCGTCTTTTTGGCTAGGGCAATCCAAGTTTTTGCCATAGGCGATGAGTTTATTTTGCCAATCGCTGTAAGTGGTGGCGTAGGCGGTAGTTTGCCCTGTGTGGCGGTCAAAGCGGTGGGTAATGAATGTGCCGTCAAATTCAATCTGCCAAGCGGTTTTTGGGCAAATGCCGATGACAGGGCGATGAGCGTTGTGCAAAAAACACACCTGCCAATCGGGGTGGTGCGTGGCAATCAAGGCGGTAAGGGTGCTTGGACTGTGGGTGGTGGTAAAGTGGTGTGTGAGCATTTTTAAAATGATAAAGAAAAAAGGTGAATTGTAAGGGAAAATGGGGAAAAGGGAAAGGGTTAAATTTATGCCAAATCATTCAATCCACAGCTTTTATCATCAATACAATCAAGTTTTTCTCGCTCTTGGGGTGGCTCATTATCCCTATCTTTTATGGCACAAATAAAATCATCGTCAAAATTGGCAAATAATTCAAACAACTCATCACCCAATCCTTTGTTTGAGACAGACGATTGAAAAGTTAAATTGTCATTTTGAATTTCTTTTGTGTTCATTTTTGGTCTAGTAAGGTGCTTTGAAATTTGATAGTAGTCCAAAAAGTATGCTGAACTAGGTTTTCCGTTCGCCCTGAGCTATGCCTACGGGTAGGAAAACCGTTATGGGCAGGCATAGCTCGCCACGAACGGTTTTCTTTGTAGCATACTTTTTGAACCAAAGCCTGAAATTTTAATGGTGCGTGATACGCACCTTACTTAAACACTCATTTTATGGCAATTTTAAAAACCCTTTGGTTTCTTATTACCCCAAACCATATTAACACAAAAAAGCCCGTCATCACAACGGACTTTTTTAAGTTTATTAACCTTCAAACTTTTTAACCACCAACGCCGAATTTGTCCCACCAAAACCAAAACTATTGCTCATGACGGTGTTAATCTCGGTTTGGCGTGTGGTCTCAACGATGTCAAAAGGCTTGGCTTTTTCGTCCATGTCGGTGATATTAATACTCGGGGCGATAAAGTCGTTATTCATCATCAGCACGCAATAAATCAGCTCTTGCACGCCCACTGCTCCTAAGCTATGCCCTGTCATGGATTTGGTTGAGCTAATGGGTGGAGTTTTGTCCGCACCGCCAAACACGTCTGCAATGGCGTGTAGTTCCGTGATGTCGCCAAGCGGTGTTGATGTGCCGTGCGAATTGACATAATCCACCGTGTCAAGCCCTGCCTGCGATAGGGCGATTTGCATACAGCGAGTTGCCCCTTCTCCGCTTGGGGCGACCATTTCCGCTCCGTCTGATGTTGCCCCATAGCCTACGATTTCCGCTAGGATTGTCGCTCCACGAGCCTGTGCGTGCTCTAAGCTCTCCACAACCACCATACCGCCACCACCTGCGATGACAAAGCCGTCTCGAGTGCTATCATAAGGGCGACTTGCGGTTGTGGGGGTGTCGTTGTAGCTCGTACTCATTGCCCCCATGGCATCAAACATACACGACTGTGTCCAATGCTCACTCTCCCCGCCCCCTGCGATGACCATGTCCGCCTTGCCAAGCTGGATAAGCTCCATGGCATGACCGATACAGTGGCTAGACGTGGCACAAGCGGACGACAACGAATAGCTAATGCCCTTAATCTTTAACCCTGTGGCAAGCGTGGCGGACACCGTGCTACTCATGATTTTTGGTACTGCCATGGCTCCCACGCCACGCAGTCCCTTGGCTTTCATGTTATCCACTGAGCCTACCACATCTGCCGTGCTTGCTCCGCCTGAGCCCGCCACCACCGCCACACGCACGTTATCCGCCACATCATCAAGGGTGAGACCTGCGTTATCTATGGCAGACAAGGCGGACACATAGGCGTATAGGCTAGCATCCGACATAAAGCGTTTTAATTTGCGGTCAATGCCTGATACGTCAAGTGTGCTTTGGTCAATCGAGCCTGACACGCACGATTTGAAGCCATTATCGGCATAGCTTTGGTTAAAGATAATGCCTGATTTGCCGTTTTTTAGGCTGTCGGTAACGGTAGCTAAGTCATTGCCGATATTTGAGACAATGCCCATGCCTGTGATGACGACTCTTTTCATAAATATTTTCCAGAAAGTTTACAAATGTAATGATGATATTGTAACAAATTATGAACTAAAAAGGTAAAATTTTCAATCAAATTTATCGTGCCATACAAAAGAGCATAGGTAGTAGTCCAAAAAGTATGCTGAACTAGGTTTTCCGTTCGTCCTGAGCCTGCCTGCGGGTAGGAAAACCGTTATGGGCAGGCATAGCTCGCCACGAACGGTTTTCTTTGTAGCATACTTTTTGAACCAAAGCCAGAGCATAAAAAGCACATAAAAAACGGCGACCGCAGCCACCGTTTTATTGTCAATAAATATAACTAAAAAGGCATGTCATCGTCTGCCACGCCACTGGCTGATGGCGGGGTTACCGCTTTGGGGGCGGGTTTGTCACCCATGAATGGATTGTCTCCATTTTGAGCGGGGGCGTTATTGTCTTGACCGCCTTGATTGGCGTGCTGTGGGGCTTGACCGAAGCCTTGATTGGGGTTGTTATTTTGGTAGCTTGGGGTATTTTGCCCAAAACCATTTTGGGACTGGTTATTAAAGCCGTTTTGATAGCCGCCTTGTTGCGGTGCACTGCCACCAAAGCCATTATTGCCCTGATAACCGCCATGCTGACCGCCCCCGTTACCCCATTGGTTATTTTGTTGGTTGTTGTAGCCACCGCCAAAGTTGCGGTTGTTGTAGCCCTGATTGCCCTGCCAGTCGCCACCGCCATTGTTGTCACGTCTGTCAAGCATTTGCATTTGATTGGCTCGTACTTCGGTGCTATAACGCTCGATGCCTTGTTGGTCGGTGTATTTCCTAGTGTGCAGACTGCCTTCGATATACACGAGTGACCCTTTGCGTAGGTACTGGGCGGCAATCTCGCCTAGGCGGTTAAATAGGCTGATACGGTGCCATTCGGTCTGCTCTTTTTGCTCGCCTGTGTTTTTGTCTGTCCAGCGGTCAGAAGTCGCCACGTTAATACTGGTCAGGCTACCGCCATTTTGGAATTGACGTACTTCTGGGTCTTGACCTAAGCGACCAACGATAATTACTTTATTAATACTTGCCATGATGGTTACTCAACTTTTGATGTTTAAAAATAATGATTTGATTCAATAAATTTGTTTTAAATAAACGGTTAAATTCACATATTTAGCGTGACGATATTTTCACTAAATGGGTTTACTTTTTCGGTTTGTCTTTTGGCATGCCGTCGCTTTTATTTGTGCATTGTATTGCCATTATCTTAATTAAAATAAGTCAGAATAAGATATCCTGACTTATCTATTTGCAGTCAAGGTAGGGCGTATTGAACATTGATAACATTTTATAAAAATGAGATAAAACTTATTGTTTTGTTAATTTTTGCATGAAAAATGGCTAAATCTTGTTTTTCATCGTCAAAATCCTTGTTGATATTTCAATATCAACTGCCGACTTTTCCTTGAAAAACGTGCGATTTTTCTCATTTTTCATTGCAAATACCAAAGGCAGGCACGCCCTAATAATCTCTTATCTTGTTTTACTGCTTAGTTTACTTTGTAGTCTTCTAGTTTTTTGCCTTTGGCTAGGGCTTCTTCTAACCAACCTGGCTTACGACCACGACCTGCCCAAACGTTTTTTGGGTTTTGTGGGTCACGGTAAGCAACAGATGCTTCTTTTTGAGCCTTTTTGCCTACTTTTAGAATCTCATCGATGGTGGTGCCGTTTTCTTTGGCGATTTGTTTAAATTGCAAGTAAGCATCTTTTAGACCTTGGGCTTGCTTTTGTTTGATTTTGGCTTGGGCATCTTTGGTAAGTGCTTCTAGCTGTTCTACGCTAAGTGCGTCAATATTTACATTAGACATGGTATTTCCTCTTTAAAATAACCGTGAGAATAATCAAAGGTAAATCCATCAATGTGCATACATCAATACATCCGATGATTATTGGTGGTGCCAGTTGGGATATTTTAGGTTTATTAAAAATAAATTTAAAATATCGCTATTTAAAAAGATAAAAACGCTGATTTTTATCGTATGATTATATTAACACATTTTATTTTAAAAATACAAATCATTTATTCGCCTTTTTGGGGTTTTTTAACACTTTTTTATCAGTTTTGACAAATTGGGCATGATCGATATTATCAATGACCGCCTTATCAAGACTGTGGTATTCATTAAGTAAAGACGTGGAATGATAAGGCACTAAGGCAGACGGCACAACCGATTTGGCGGCGTCAATATGCTTAATAGAATCATCAAAAAAGATATGCGGAGCAAATGTTTTTAATACCCTTGTTTTTTCAATACCGCCCAAGAAAAACGCCAAATCCACATCCACACCCCATTCCCTTAATGTCTTAATGGCACGCATGTCGGCAGGGGCATTACGAGCGGTCACAAGGGCGATACGAATCGGATTGTGGGTGCTGTCTAGGGTGTCGTGGGGCAGGCTCTTTTGTAGGGCGGAGAGCTTGATTAAAAAGTCGGCATAAGGACCTTTGTCGATGGGCAAATCCGCCATGCTCTCTTCGCGATGATGAAAGGCTTGTAGCCCCTCTTGTTTGAACACCAGCTCGCCTGAGTCGTCAAACAGCACCGCATCCCCATCAAAGGCAATGCGAAGCTGTTCGGTGTCCAGCTCCAATATCTCCACAGGCGTGGCATCCAACACCGCACAGGCACACAGGCGAGCATCGGTGACGGCTTGAGCATCATCGATGTTGGTCGTCAAAAACAAATCCACATCAAAGTCATCAATATAATCCGCCACACTCGCCCCCGAGATGAATGCCGAGCGAGTAATACCCAAACCATGCGTGCGTATGGCGTTTAGCACTTGTATGCCTAGGTCGGGGGTGGATTTTGAGACGATGACGACTTCGATAAAAGGCGACTCATCGTGGTAGTCTTTGGGCGGTTGGTATTTGTTTAGGTTTAGCAGGGCTTCGATGAGTGGGTAGCCTGTCCCTTTTTGTAATGGCTCGTTTTCGACCGATTTCATGTAGTCGCTAAACCGAGCAGATGCGGTAGCTTTGTCTTCTGCCAAAAAGCGTTTTAACATCTCATCATGCTCTTTTAGGTCAAATAATGCCGTCGCTGAGATTGCTACGATGAGTGTGTTTGAAAAATTAACCGCCATGATAAAGTCCTAGTTTTAAATAAATGTAAGGCGTGGTTTTAAAATTTATTTATGATGATTAAATGGTTATTAACAGGGATATAAAAATCGGTGGGTAAATTTTGCCTTTGTTAATGTGGTTAATTTGGTTTTTGTGGATTTTAAATATGAAAAATCTTACCAAAACATCATTTATCTATCATGTTTATCTATCATGCCCAATCTTAATCCATCAAAACAACCATTTTAAATAACAACAACAAAGCACTCACGCCAAAAGCAAAAACCCATCCACAGGACAGGCTTTTTACCAAATCATCTTTATGGCAAAATAAAATAACTGCAAACAGCAAACCAGCGACAAACCCCAAATCACCGAGCGAAATGTCGCCAGATTCATGGCATATGCCACGCCATAGATAAGGCGTAACACGACATAAAGCCACGCCATGCCATTCACCACGTTTTGGGGGACAAAACAGTACATGGCGACCAGCACCGCCCCGATAAAGATAGGCAGACTCTCAAAACTGTTGGCTTGCACGGCATTTAGGCGAGCCGATAGCCCTGTGGTCTGTGCTAGGAACGCTCGTGGGTTTTGATTGTCGCTTTTAAAGTTAAATCCGCCAGCCATCTTTGCCAAAAACGCAAAGACAAAGGGCAACACGCAAGCGACCATGAGCGCCACAATCGCATAATGAGTGCCGTTCGGCACGTGCAAAATCCAGTTCATGCTTATGCCGTCGCCACTATTTCAAAATCATGGGTGATGTTCACCCCGCCATCGGCGAGCATTTTTGATGCTGAGCAGTATTTATCTGCTGACAGTTCAATGGCTTTGGCGACCTGCGATTCTTTGATGTTCTCGCCTGCGACGATAAAATGCAGATGAATGTCCGTAAATACCGCAGGCACGCTGTCGGCACGGCAGGCGGAGACTTCACAGCGAACATCGCTAATGGCTTGGCGGGATTTTTTTAAAATGCTTACCACATCATAACTGGCACAACCGCCCAGCCCCATTAGGATAAGCTCCATCGGTCTTGCCCCAAGCTCTTGGGCTGAGTCAATGATGACTTTATGTCCCGAACCGCTCACGATCTCAAAATTAATCGCTTCGTTATTTAGCCATGTTACACTGGCACTCATGTCGCTCATGGGATTACCTTTTTTGATAAATTTTAATAAACATAATTAGGGCGTGCCTGCCCTTTATAACACAATTTAACATTTAGAAATTTTATAAAAATAAAATAATGTTTTTGCATGAAAATGGCTAAATCTTGTTTTTCTTCGTCAAAAACTTGTCTGATAGAATAACTATCAACCTCAAGTTTTTTCCTTGAAAAACGTGCGATTTTTCTCATTTTTCATTGCAAATACAAAAGGCAGGCACGCCCTAAACATAATGGGTATTGTAGCACAAAATGACAAGGCGGTAAATTTTTGAGCGTTAAAGGTTGGGTTTGGTTTTTGTGTATTTTGACGATATTTTGACAACGTCCGCAATCACAAAGAGGGTAATTTGCCAACAAAAACGCCCAAAATCGGCATTTATTGCCATTGTTTACCATTTGCAACATTTTTAAGCAAAATAATGTTACACTTTTTGGCAAAAATTTGGTTTAATAGACAGCAATAATTTGCCAAAATTTTGGCGTTCTTTAAATTTATTACATTAAGGTTAGTCATGATTGATTCAGACGGCTTTCGAGCCAATGTCGGTATCATCTTGGCAAATACAGAAGGGCAAGTGCTTTGGACAAAACGAATCGGACACGACAGCTGGCAATTTCCACAAGGTGGGATTGACAAGGGTGAAACACCGTTTGATGCGATGTACCGTGAATTGTATGAAGAAGTGGGTTTGTGTCCGTACCACGTGGAAGTGCTGGGGGTAACACATGATTGGCTTCGTTACCGTCTGCCTAAGCGTTATGTGCGACTGGGGCAAGAGCCACTCTGTATCGGGCAAAAACAAAAATGGTTTTTGCTACGCTTGGATGAAAAAAACACCGACTTTATCCGCTTTGACACCGCAACTCCTGAGTTTGACGAATGGGCGTGGGTGAGTTACTGGTATCCTTTGGGGCAGGTTGTGCCGTTTAAACGGGGCGTGTACCAAAAGGCATTGTTAGAACTTGCCGAGCGGTTGCCCCTAAAAAAAGGGCTAAGGCTTTGATAAAGCTGTGATATAAGTTAAGTCACAAAAACAAGTCATGATGGTCATGGCTTGTTTTTTATGCAAAAAACAAAAAACCTGCACAAGGGCAGGCTTTTGGGTGTGTTTGACATTATAAATGCTTGTTTAGCAATTCAACAAACTCTGATTTAGGACGGCTACCAACCACAGTATCGACTTTCTCGCCATTTTTGAACACGAACAAAGTCGGAATGCTACGAATGCCAAAGCGTGCTGATGTCTCTGGGTTGTCGTCCACATTGACTTTGACGATTTGGAATTTGTCGCCATATTCTGCATCTAGGTCTTCTAGGACAGGGGCAATGGCTTTACAAGGACCGCACCACGCTGCCCAAAAATCCACGAGAACGGGCTTGTCGGCTTGTAGTACGTCTTGGTCGAAGCTTGCATCGGTGGTGTTAATAATGCTCATGAGTATTACCTTTATAAATAAGTGAATGCGTGTATAATGGGGGTGCCTTGATGACTTTCAAGTGTGTGATGATAAGTCCTATTAATCGGTGGATTAGGGCGAATCAAATCATCACAATATCCCCAAAACTTCATGCTATAATAACAAACTTTTTGCCAGATGATGATTAAATTTACAAAAATCATCAATTCGCCCCATTAATCCAAATCATTAAACGACCCCAAACCCATGACCGACCGCCACGACCGCCTATCCGATGACAAAATCGCCCTAATGAACGCCCAAGAGTGCGAATATGATGATGAATTTTTTAAAAATTTTATCCACTCAATCACCGTCTATGAAGACGATGATATTTGGGTGGGGGATAAGCCAGCTGGACTTCTTAGTGTGGACGGACGCACGTTAAAGGTCAGTTTGCAATCACGGTTATTAAAGGTTTACCCCAATATCAAACTCATTCACCGCCTTGACATGGATACATCAGGACTCATTATTTTTGCCAAAAATGAGCACAGCCAAAGCCACATCGCCAAGCAGTTCATCGACCGTATGGTGAGCAAAGAATATCAAGCGGTGGTGTTTGGCACGATAGAGCAAGTGGACAAAAAAGGCGTGATTGACGTGCCTGTCCGCTACGAACCCACCACCAAACCCCGTCATATCGTGGATATGGATTGGAATAAACGAGCCTTGACGCATTATGAAGTCATGCACCACGAGCTACGAACCGACAAGGCAGGCAAGTCCCATGCCGTAACCCGCCTGGCTCTGCGTCCCATCACAGGCAGAAGTCATCAGCTACGAGTCCACTGCGTACATATCGGTCATGTAATGATTGGCGACCCGATTTATGCTGAGGGCGTGGCATTGTCATTATCTAACCGACTAAACCTGCACGCCCACAAACTAAGGCTTAAACACCCTGTGCATGGGGCTTGGCTGGATTGGGAAAGTGAAGTGCCGTTTTGATGACCATTAAACACTTTAAATGTTTAAACACTCAAATTTTTTATCTTGCTTTGTTGTGGCAACATCATTGCCACTTGTGGGGTTTTGCAAACAAATATGGGTGCTTTCTATCAGACTGCCTGTTAGGGTGGGGGCAAATACATTATTTAATGGCGTGCCATTGATATGATGATTGGCGATAGTGATAAGATTGTCTAGGGATTTTATCCTAACTGCATAATGACGATAATCAGGCGGGGCGATATTGGCAAGCGTGCTACCGATATAATTAGTATAATCAATCTTTGGCGGTGTCAATTCGTCATCAAACCGCTTAGCGATTTCTGGGGCAGATAAATTGGCGTGGTCAATGCCTTGTTGATAAAAATTGGCAACTTGATTTAAAGTTTTATTTTTATTATAAAGCAATGTCATTTTTAATTTTTCAAACACACCATAATCCAATCTTTCAAGATTTTCAAAAGTTTCATAATTCATCATAAACTCTGCCGTCCATGCGTGATTTAAACTTAATTCATCAGCAGTTAAAGGTGGTATGATGTCGGTGGTCAAATCAGGGTTTTGACTTTTAAACAAAGTCATGGCTTGAAGCTGATTGATGATAAGATTGGCATAAATCATTTTTTCTATCAATGTATTAGCATTTGCCAAATGCTGTCTTAATAACGTCAATTCTTGTGATAATGCCGTCATGGATTGTTTGGGGCCATTATTTAAATGATGAATCAGATGAACTCTTTGCCCATAAATCAATACCCGATAATCGGGTATTTGTACATCTACTCTCATGCTATTTTTAATAAGAGCAGGTGGATTTGTTAAAAATGTCAAATACCGCTCATGAATGATAGGATGAGGCGAAATATCAGTATCACTTTTGGCTAAACTTTTAAAACAATCATGGGCGTTGTCATTATCAGACGTGATTTTACAAAATATGTCATCATCTGTTTTTATTTGCTTGGATAATCCATTAAGGTTATGTTTTTGATTTAATTGGTGGATATTTTCATCTAAATTACCAGATTGATTTAATACAAGCCCCAACTCATCATGATACGCCTTACCCGCCTGTAACGGCTCATCACTCGCCCCAATGCCCAAAAGATAATAATAACTGTCTTTTTGGGCGGTCGTGGCAGTATTTTGGCGGTCGTGATAGTTTTGGATAAGCGTGTCGGCATTTTGGTTTAGCGGTACATCACTACACGCTGATAGCAAAAGACAGGATAAGATGAATAATTTTTTCATAATGGTTTTTGAGTATATAGATTAAACGCCACGCACCGAATAATTGCCAATTAAACGGTACGTCATTATTTTAATATTTTAGCAATCAACCCCGAACGAACTCACTTACCTGCTTACACAAAATCCCCCAAAGCCGACTTTGTGCTGAGTGGCTTGCCCATGCGTTGTGGGGCGTGATAATCACTCGTGGGTGGTTGTGTAGTACCAACAGTGGCTCATCGGCAGGGGGTGGCTCTTGGGCGAATACGTCTGTGGCATAGCCTGCAATCTGCCCACGCTCAATCCCACGCACAACCGCCCCACTATCCACGACCGCCCCACGAGCGACATTGATGATGAGTGGGGTTTTGCTCATTTTGCTAATTGTTTTATCATTGATTAAGTGGTGCGTGTCGTCTGTTAATGGGCAGTGCAGACTAATCACGTCCGAGCCTGCCAGCACATCATCAAAGGTGGTGTAGCTGTCGTCTCTTGGTGGTTTGCCTGTCCGTTCGGCATATAGTACATTCATGCCAAAAGCGGTGGCGATTTGTCCAACCTTTTGTCCGATTGCCCCTTTGCCGACAATGCCCAGCGTCCGCCCTGCCAAATCAAAAATGGGCGTATCAAGCAAACAAAACCGTCCGTCCGCTTGCCATGTGCCGTCCGTGGCTTGTCTGTGGTAATGCACCCCTGCACGCATGGCGGTGAGCATCAGCATAAAAGTGTGTTCAGGCACGCTGTCCACCGAGTAGCCTGCGACATTTTTGACGGCAATGCCACGCTCATCACAAGCGGTCATATCCACGTTGTTCATGCCTGTGGCGGTGAGCTGGATAAGTTTGAGATTGGGCAAGCGGTCAATGACGGCACGGTTTAAGATAACTTTGTTGGTGATGATAATGTCGGCATGAACGCACCGCTCCACGATAATATCATCGTCTTGGGGTGTGCTGTCATACACGGTATAATCGTCAATGCCGTCTGGGGCAGGCAAGGCGACATTGTCCGAGAAGGTGGCACGGTCTAAAAATACGGCTTTCATAACTTATCCTAAAAATAAAAAAACACGCCTAATGTATACCAGCGTGTTTTTAATGTCAATCGTTCAATGATAAATGGGTCAATCACAACAATCATCACCAAAGCAAATGTTACACTCGGGCAGTTGTTCTTGGAGCCATGCTATGTCATTGGCATTTACAGGGTTGCCCTTTAAACCAAGCCAAAGCAAGTTTTTCAAATTTGCTAATGGACGAATGTCGCTGATTTGGTTATAGCTCAGATAAGCTTCGGTAAGATTGGTTAGCTCTGACAAAGCAGAGATGTCGCTAATTTGGTTGCGTCTTAGGCTCAGCGAACGCAGTTCTGTCAAATTAGCCAATACACTGATGTCTGATATTTGGTTGTAGGACAAATCCAGCGTGTTAAAATACGCCAAGCAGCCCACTTGTTTTAGTGCAGAGATGTCACTAATCTCATTATTGTTCAGATATAAGTATGACACCAAAAACAGCTTCGCTAAGGGCGAGATGTCTTTGATGTGATTGTCGGAGAGCACTACTGTTTTTAATCTGCTAAGCTGAGAGATGGCAGAAATGTCTGTTACTTCATTATTTTCAATGTTAATTAGCTCTAATCTTGGCAGGCGAGCGAAAATAGAAATGTCTTTGATTTGGTTGTGGTTTAGGCATAGGTCGGTCACTTGTTGTAATTTGCCCAAAGGCTCGATATCACGGATTTGATTATAGCTAAGATTGATTTTCGTAAATTGGGTAAGGTTGGATAGGGCGTTGATATCACTAATGTTTTGATCGGACAAATCAAGATCAATCTGTCGAAAACGTTGGCGAGGTGATGGTGTTTCGGTTCTGATCGTCCCTGTCAGGCTTTGTGAGCTTTGATTGCTTTCTGGGTCCATGATGGGGTCGCCAAAGTCAATGGTAATCACGCCTTTGTCCTTGCGTAAAAATGGGCGATGATTGCTTGATTTGGATTCTATGACATCAAAGATATTCTCAACATCAAGCCCGCTTTCATAGCCAGTATCATAACCCTGTGGCGTAGTCGTGGAAAAGTTGTCTAATCGCATAGGTTTGCCCTTGTCATGCTAAATTTGTTTAAAGACGCATCAAATCTATGTTCTTTTTGATAATATAAACAAATTTTAAGCCATTAATAACTTCATTTATTTGTGATTGAAATTAAAAATAAATAATGAAGTGCTAAATAATATTTTATAATATATAACAAATTGGCATTTAATTAATTAAATTTATTTAACTAAATTTAATTATAAAACACTGATGTCCAAAAAAATACGTTACACAATCGTTTTGGATGACTTATATTAACAAAAATAAAATAAGATGAAAACACCTTTAAGATAAATTTTTTTGTAATACGCCAAGAATCTCACGTTAAATTTTAGTTTTATTTTAAAAATATATATTTTTACATTGGCTCTGGTTCAAAAAGTATGCTACAAAGAAAACCGTTCGTGGCGAGCTATGCCTGCCCATAACGGTTTTCCTACCCGCAGGCAGGCTCAGAGCGAACGGAAAACCTAGTTCAGGATACACCCCACAAACCCCAAATATGCTACAATACCCTAACATTCATTAAATAGAGCTTTAAATACCATGACCTACTCCTTAGACTTTCGTAAAAAAGCTTTGGCACTCATCAATGACAAAGGCATGTCTTATCGCAAGGTAGCTTCTTTACTTAATGTCTCTACTCGTACCTTACAAAACTGGCAACAAAACATACAGATTAAACCCACCAAAGAAGTAAAGCCTAGAAAGATAGATGATGAGGCATTACTCAAAGATGTAGAAGATTATCCCTACGATTATCTGTATGAGCGAGCAAGACGATTTGGTTGTACTGACATGGGCATTTACAAAGCTTTAAAAAGATTGGGCATTACTCATAAAAAAACAAAATAATACACCCGCTAGGGGGAATACGCCTTGCTTGTCATAACGCTGACGACTGGCACGAAATCCCACCAAGCCATTAAAACTGGCAGGAATGCGAATCGAGCCTGCGGTATCCGTCCCCATGGCAAGCGGGACAATGCCATGCCCGACCACCGTTGCCGACCCTGATGATGAGCCTCCTGCCACGTGGTCAGGATTGGTAACATTGGTTGGGGTGCCAAAATGGGGATTTAGCCCCAATCCTGAATAGGCAAATTCGGACAGATTGGTCTTGCCCACACAAGTCAAGCCCATATGGTGCAAGGTTGAGACAACGTGAGCGTCCTGCGTGGCAGGTGGGGCGTGCATTCTAAGCTTTGCCCCTGCGGTTGTGATGGTCTGCTTGATGTCAAACAAGTCTTTGTAGGCGATGGGTATCCCGTCAAATATGGATAAGGGATTGCCCCGTTGCCAACGGATTTTGGCGGACTGGGCTTGGGCGTAGGCAAGCTCTTTGGTTAAGCTGATGAACGCATTGGGGGCGTCATCGATATGCTCATACAGCGTGTCTAATACCTTGATGGGGCAGGTGTCGCCTGTGGCATAAGCATGGGCAAGGTCAAGGGCGGTCATGGCTGGCTGATGATGGATGAATACACAGCCAGTGTACGCTTATTTTAATGGGTAGTTAAGTTATCATTTGGTGGTAGTTTCTTACAGTTTGGTATCAGTAATGTGTACTAGGGCGTGCCTACCATTGATAACATTTTTATTGGAATTTAATAAAAAATTGATGATTTAATTAATTTTTGCATGAAAAATGGCTAAATCTTGTTTTTCATCGTCAAAAGCTCGTTTGATAGAACAGCTATCAAACTTCACTTTTTCCTTGAAAAACGGGCGATTTTTCTCATTTTTCATTGCAAATACCAACGGCAGGCACGCCCTAATATAACATTATGTTTTTACCATGTTACTCATGACCGCCCTTGTTTTATCAAAACGGCTTTACCACCACCAAAATGACCACCGCAATTAAGATAAAGACAGGGATTTCATTAAACCACCGCCAATAGACGTGGGTTTTTAGTTTGGGGTTGTCGGCAAGGCGAAGACGAAATCGTCCGCAAGCGATGTGATAGATGGTAAGTAGGATAACGAGCGTGATTTTGGCGTGTAGCCAGCCTTGGGTTTTGTAGATTTGCCAATTCATGATGATCATAGACAGCCCCAGTACCCACGTTGCCATCATCGCAGGATTCATGATGCCACGGTAGAGTTTACGCTCCATGATAGCAAACCGCTCTTGGCTAATCTTATCATCGCTCATCGCATGATAAACAAACAGCCGTGGCAAATAAAAAATCCCTGCAAACCAGCAAACCATGGCGATGATGTGAAAGGCTTTGATGTACTCAAACATAGATTTTTGGCAAAATAAAAAGTGGCATGATACCACTTTTTATCTTTAAAAGCCAATCAAAACATCAAGCGAACCCCAAGCGAACCACCCACGTCTGTATCGCTGTCTTGGTGGGTGGCGTGAACGCCTGCATGAATATTTGCCTTGCCAAGTTGCCCTTGTACGCCCAGATGAGCGGTGGTGGCGTGAGATTTGTCGGTGCTAACGCTTGTATTAAAGCCCTTCGTGTATTCACGAATGGAGGTTAAAGTGGCATTAATGGTGCGTTCATCATCGTTAAACTCATGAGCGTGAGCGATACCGCCCGTCAGAGTCAAAGCAGGGCTAATCGGATAAGCCACATCGACGCCAATCTCGCCTTGTAGGGACTTTTGTTCTTGCTCGCCAAAACGCATGGCGGTGGATAGGGTAGGCTCATTCTCTACCAAATCACGCACTTTGACTTTTTGGGCATGTACGCCGATAAGCGGACGCACGGTGGCTTTGCCCATGTCTATGCCATAGCTGGCTTGTAGCCCTGCATGAAAACGTCTGGCGGTGGTATCTGCGGTGTGCGAACGGCTTGCCTCCTCCCAGTCGATATGGCGGTGCGTATCCACGCTAAGTCGGTCGATACCTGCCACGCCTTTTAGACGGACATTGCCGATGTCATGGCGATGATACAGCCCCATGCCAATGGTTTTGACATCTGATGATAGGGTGTCATCCAGCACATAATCTTGGTTTTGGTGGCTCAGATACGCCCCTGTATGGCTTGATGAACCTGCCACGTCCAAGCCGATTTGGGTGGTGGGGTCGGTACGGTCGCTGGCATGGACGTTTGCCCAAATGCTGTGCTGTGAGCCACTAAGCCTGTCAAGCTGACGGTAAACATGACGGTCGTGGGCTGAACCTGTTTTGACAAGCTCGCCTGAGAGTTTACCCATGTGAGTAGGGGCGTCCATGATAGAACGGTAATACTGTGCCAAAATGCGGTGCGTGCGTCCCGATGGGTGAATGTCATCGGCAAAGGCGTAGGTGTCATTTGCCCCGTTTTCTATAAGATTGGCTTTGGTACATGCCAAGGAAGTAGAAGCCACATCATCCGCCCCTGTGGTACGAGCGGGCATTTGACACGCCACGCCTTGCGTGTTTTTAAAACCAAAGGCTTCTTTATTTGTGGTCGCTTCTTGGAGTAGGGCAAAGGTGTTGGCAGGGATGATGTTGGCGGTGGATTGATTTAATGCTTCAAACAGACCGCTATTATACAGACTTGAGGCGAGTTTGGCTTTGTCTTGCACGCCTGCCATGAGGCTTTCGCCATAGATGGCTCGGGGCGTGAGGCTCAAATCAGGCACATTTGGCACCAAAATGGTTGTCGCCCCTGCTTGATTGAGTGTTTCGATGTCTATCACGGTGCGAGTTACCGCACCTTTAATGGCGTTTTGGGCTTCGGCTGTTGTGGTGGCTTGAGAAGCTGAAATTAAGTCATTAGAGCCAATCCAAATGGCATACAGGGTATTAGGGTCGGCTTTGCCACCTGTGGCGGTCAAATGGTCGGTGATTTGCGTTTTGGTGGAGGGTACACTCACAAAACCATTCCAATTGACCTCCGAGCCAGAGCGAGCTCCGCCCACGGCATAGTTAGTGCCAGTGGGATTGTAGGGCGTGTTGGCACTGGCGGTTTTGCCATAACTTTGGGCAAATAAGCTTGACCATACAGGGTCGGGGTTGGTGGTAAAAGATGGCTGTAAGGTGTTGCCAAGGGTGCCATCTTTTCGGGCGACCATATCTTTTAGGCGACCTGTATCGGACAAGCTGTCCCCAAAAATGATGACTTGGCTAAACTCCTTGGCGTAAGCGGTGTGCAGGCACATCCCAACCATTAGGGCAAGTGCTGAGTATTTGGCAAAGGCGGATTTTTTCATTATTACTCTCTGAGTTGCTTTCAAAGTAAAAACACTTGTAAAGTGTAACAAGATATTACAAAAATTACAAGTGTTTTTTTGATTTATGGTTGCTTTGGTCTTTGATGGGTTATCTGCCAATGCCAATTATTTGTCAGTACCGATTTGCTTTAATTACTTATTTGGCGGTAGGTAGGGTCAGATATTTTGACGTGATTTTATTTATCTCCCCTGAGTTTTTCAGGTTAGTAATGCCTGCGTTAAGCTTATCTAGCAGTTTTTGGTCGCCTTTTTGGGTGTAGATAACAATATCTGCTGCGTTCGGAGTTTTATCATACTCTACCACGCTCATCTGATGATCGGGATAATTAAGAGCGATATATTCTAAGAAGTATTTGTCTTGCAATACCGCGTCATATTTGTCTTGAACCAAACCTTGATACAGTTGAAATACTGTATCCACGGTTTCGTGTGATGCAACAGATAACTCGTTAATGAGTTTTTCTTGCGTGGTATCTTTCATGGTTGCCACACGCAACGGTTTTAGGCTTGCGATGTCTGTTACCGCAACGTTGGGCTTATGCATGATGATGGATGGGTTTTGCAAGTAAGGATTGGTGTGATCGAATTTAGCAATACGTTCAGGTGATGGAGATAAGCCACTAATGACAACTTGATATTTACCTGCTTCTAGATTGGGAAGCATGTCAATAAATCTTTCTTTGTGTAGCTCCACCTTAAAGCCTTGGTCTTCTCCGATGGCGTGAATGATGTCCACGTCTATGCCAGTTAGGTTGCCATTTTCGTTTAAAAAAGTTAAGGGTGGTAGAACCCCTGAAGTCACAACCTTTACCACAGGGGCATCATTAGGTAGTTTGCTTGGTCTTTCGGCAGGGGCGGTGGTGGCTGTCGGATGGCTGTCGGCTGGGGCGGGTGTCTCGGCAGGCTTATCGGTGCATCCAAATAGTCCTGCACATAAGGCAAAAGAAAGCGTGATTTTTTTCATGACTTGTCCAATAAACTGATAAAAATAGATGTCTATTTTAACAAACCTTTAAGACTTTTGTAAACTTATATTTTTTTATGTTTATGATGACAAAGTAAGCATAAATTTTATTGGGCTTAAGGGTGTGTTATTGTTTTGCTATCAAGCTGATAACGGACAGCCTTGTGGCAAGTCGTCAAACTCTGCCTTGCCCGTCATGGCGTTCACGATTTTGGGCTTGGGGGTGGGTTTTTCGGCAGTTAGCCCTAGCATTGCCATAAGGCGGTCATCATTGGCTTGGGACTGATTGCCTGTGGTCAGTAGCTTATCACCATAAAAGAACGAGTTCGCCCCTGCCATAAACGCCAACGCCTGCTCACCGTCCGTCAAGCTCTCACGCCCTGCTGACAGTCGCACGTAGCTTGTCGGACAGCAAATACGAGTAACGGCAATCGTGCGTATCCACTCAATGACGGACAACCTGCCCTCTTCTAGTACCTTATCGCCCAGTGGCGTGCCTTTGATAGGGACGAGTAGATTGACAGGAATGGACTGGGGCGGTATGGGCATGGTGGTTAGCTCATGTATCCAGTCGATCCTATCATCACGGCTCTCGCCCATACCCACGATTGAGCCACTGCACACATTTATCCCTGCGTTTCGGACGTGTTCAAGCGTCTCTAGGCGGTCATCATACGAGCGAGTGCTAGTTACTTGGCTATAATAATTGCGAGAGGTGTCAAGGTTGTGATTATAATAGTCAAGCCCTGCGTCTGCCAAAGTCTGGGCTTGGTCGGGCTTTAGCATACCCAAAGTCATGCACGTCTCAAGCCCTAACGCCTTGACTTCACGGATAAGCTCCACCAAGTACGGCATATCCTTGGCTGACGGATGTTTCCATGCTGCCCCCATACAAAAGCGAGATGAGCCTGATGCTTTGGCACGCTTTGCCGATGCTAAGACCTTTTGGATTTCAAGGCGTTTTTCGGCGGTCAGACCTGTCTTATTACGATAATGTCCTGACTGCGAGCAGTAGCCACAGTCTTCAGGGCAGTTGCCCGTTTTGATGGATAATAGCGTGCTGATTTGGACTTCGTTGGCATGAAAATGCTGACGATGAACGCTTTGGGCTTGCATGAGCAAATCCATGAGTGGCAAATCAAACAGACGAGCGATGTCTTGGCGAGTGATTGACTGATGGTTTGGTGGCATGATTTTTCCCTAATCAATGAATAAGTGGTTATTTTAAAAAATAAGTGAATGATTGTAAAGAAGTTTCATGACTTTATAAATAGCACAGTCAAAAAAACGGCATTGCCTGCCGTTTATGATGATTATACCTGACCGTTTAGTACCGCTTGCACACTTTGCGACGCTTTTTTGATGTCGTGAAAGACCATGCCCAACTTGGCATCAGGACGTGCGACAACTGTCAATAACAGGTTCTCAGCCACGGCACTGACGATGACATAGCCCACTTTGCTTTGTACCATCACACGCTCACTCTCATTGCCCGATAGCGTGTCAATCATGCGTTCACTGACCGACAGCAGAGCGGCACTCATGGCACTAATCCGCTCTTCGTTCACACCCATGGGCAGGTGTGATGCCATCATCATACCATCATCAGTGATAAGTGCTGATGCCTCAATCTCGGCAGAGTCGGCGTGTAATTCATCTAAAATCTCATTAAATTTGGCGATGTCTAGCATTTATTTATATCCCACTATTTTGCATATGATATTTTAGAAACTGATATTGAGACTAAAATACAAATGCCATAATTATTAATCATTATAAAACAGATAAATTAATTTAAAAAACAAAATACGATTGTTAAATAAATTAATCTCTATCAAGTTTAGCCATTATACGCCCATAAAATGCAAATGCAAGACATTTTTTAAATAAATCCATAAAAATTTTAATGAATTTACTGTCGTGTAAGTGATTGATAAATATGAATTAAACTTTATTAAGATTTGCTAAATAATAAAAATCATTATAATAAAAAAGACAAACTGCCATAACGAACAGTTTGTCTTTACTGGGGTGGATAATCGCCCTTTTGTGGGATAAATCAGCTTTTCTTTCTGCTCGCCTTTTTCTTAGCACTCTTAACCACCTTCTCATCCCCCACTTTCTCAACCAACGCAAAATCCACTTGCAATAAATCCATATTCACGCCAGCAACCTTAATCAAAAGCTGTTCGCCAAGTTTAAAGATTGAGCCTTTCTCGCCAATCAAGGCTTGTTCACGCTCGTTGTACTCATAGTACTCGGCAGATAGGTTTGAGATGTGAATCAGTCCGTCAATGAACAAGTCATTTAGCGTAACAAACAAACCAAAACTCGTTACGGTGGTAATCGTCCCCACAAACTCATCGCCCAAATGCCTTTGCATATAGTGGCATTTTAGCCACGTTTCTACATGACGGCTTGCTTCTTCGGCACGGCGTTCGGTGGTGGAAGTTTGCTCGCCTGCATCGTCTAGGGTTTTATAAATGGCAGGCTTGGGCTTGGTGTTTGTAACTTTATCCTTAATGGCTCGGTGGAGCATGAGGTCAGAATAACGGCGAATGGGGCTGGTAAAGTGGCTATACTCATCATACGCCAAGCCAAAATGTCCGATGTTGTCAGGGCTATAGTTCGCTTGCATCATGGAGCGAATTAGCATGGCGTGAATACTCTCGGTGTCCGCCCTGCCTTCGGTTGCCTTGATGACTCGTTGATAGTCGGCATGGGTGGGCGACTCGGTCGGGAATGCCAAACCAAAGGATTTAAGATATTCGGCAAGTTTACCGCTTTTTTCATCAGAGGGTTTATCATGGTTGCGATAAAGGGCGGGCAAGTCGTGTTTTAGGGCGAAATTCGCCCCACAAGTATTGGCAAGGAGCATCATCTCTTCGATGAGCTTATGAGCATCGCCACGAGTGCGTTTTTTGATGTCCTTGATGTCGCCATCTTCGCCAAAGACGATGTAACTCTCCGCCGTCTCAAATGCCATCGCTCCTCGTTCCTCACGCTTTTTATCAAGGATTTGATACAGAGCAAAAAGCGTGTCCACCGATTTACAGACATCAGGATTTTTGACCAAATCATCAGGTAGGGTCTCATTAGTCGGGTCGTCAAAATAGGCGTTTACTTGGTTGTAAGTTAGGCGAGCCTGTGAGTGCATGACCGCAGGGTAGAACTCATAGCCTGTTACCTTGCCCACACGAGACAGCTTAATATCCGCCACCATGCACAGCCTATCGACTTTGGGGTTTAGCGAGCATAAGCCGTTGGACAGCATTTCTGGGAGCATGGGGATGACACGGTGGGGAAAATACACGCTCGTACCACGCTCGTACGCGTCCATATCAAGCGGAGATTGGGGTCTTACATAGTGGCTCACGTCCGCAATGGCAACCACGACACGGTAATTACCGCCTGCTCGTTTGCAAGCATACACTGCATCGTCAAAGTCCCTAGCATCCTCGCCATCAATGGTAATGAGTGGCAAGTCCCTTAAATCCACACGTCCTTTCATGTCCTTAGCAGTCGGCTCGCCATAGCTGTCGGCTTGCTCTATGGTGGCTTTGCTAAATTCAGACGGTATGGCGTGGTTTAGCAGGGTCGTTTCAATGATAAGTTCACGGTCATTAAGATTGGTCAAAAGCTCGCTAATCTTGCCTGTGGCGTACTCTTGATAAGTCGGCATATCAATGATAGTAACTTTCACGCTGTCGCCCACGCTCGCCCCATGATGAGCCACGTCATCATCGGTCAGCGTAATGGGCTGATGAGCATTCGCCCCTGACAGACGCACAAAGTAGCCCTCATCATCGCTGTCAATCACGCCCACAAACTCAGTGCTGGCACGGTGTAGCACGTTTTGGATGCAGGCTTCGGGCTTGCCACGAAACTCGGTCGCCACCGCTTCTACCGTATCGCCATCAAAGACCACTCGCATTTGCTTTTCGTGGATAAATAGGTCAGGCATATCGTCAAGCACGACAAAGCCAAAGCCCTTGGCATTTGCCGACACCTTGCCCGTTACGGTGGTCGGCAGAGGGGCAATGCTAAAATGAATGCCGTCCGTGCGTTCTAGTTGGTTGTCTCTTAGCATGGCTTTTAGGCGGTTGGTTAGGGCAAAAAACCGCTCCTCATCACCCAAAATCTCAAAATGCAGTCCCAAACTCTCCATCGTGGCAGGTTTGCCGTCATTGTTCATTTGGGCGACAGTTTGTAGGATAAGCAGGCGTGAGGGAATGGGATTTTGGTATTTATTGGCTTCATCGGTGGCGTTGGGGTCGTTCCACGTTGGTGTTTTTTTCATACATTTTCTCTTTATAAAAATTGGTTAAATCTTCATGTTTGAGTTATCATAACATATTTAGCCACGAAATCATGTAACTTTTATGACAGTTTTTTTAAATTTTGCCACGCCCGACATCGCCCGATCATCAGGCTATTTGTCCGACATTGCACGGGTGGAGCGTGAGCTGTTTGATGACGCTTGGGACGGCTTGGCGGTGCATTCGGTGCTGGGGCAGTTTGGGGCAGGGGTGCTTGTCGCTTGTGATGACGATGATGAATGTGATGAAATGCTTGGTTATTGTATTTATCAAATTGTCTTTGAGACGGCAGAGATTTTACGTATTGCCACAGACAGCCGTCATCAACAGCAGGGCGTGGGCGGTGGTTTGCTTAGCGATTTTATCAAATTATGCAAGGACAAAGGGGCACAGCGGATACTCTTAGAAGTGCGAGCTGACAACTTGTCCGCCATACGTCTGTATGAGCGACATGGCTTTTATCAAATAGACGTGCGAAAAGGATATTACAAGGACGAATGGGGGGCGGTGGATGCACTGATTTTAGAGAAAGATTTGGGGTAAAACCAAACCCTAATTTACGGGTTTGTACCAACCGAACTCAATTTGTGTTCGGATATGTAGGGTCGTGCTTTCCACGCCCTTTGTTGGGGTCTTTAATTGGGCGTGCTCAGCACGTCCCTACGCCACAAACAAATTTAAAACCTTATGGATTCAAACACACCTCATGAAGTGGGTAACAACCAAAATCCCCACCATCTTTACCCAATGTTTCTAAGCGTTCTTTATCCGCCAGATACCGTTCAATGGTTTGGCGTACCGTCTCAAAAGCGAGATTTTCCATGTCAATTTCATCAGGGGAGAACAGTCCGCATTCTAGGCTTTCGCTCCCTACACCAAATTGACCGTCTTTTAAATTGGCAAGATACATCGCATGAATCTGCCCCCATTGTGGCAAATCAAATAGGGTGTAGAGTTTCAGATTTTCCGCCACGCCTTCGGCTTCTTCGACCGTTTCACGTTTTGCCCCGTCCGCCATGGTCTCGCCATTTTCCATAAAGCCAGCAGGGAGCGTCCACAGTCCGTAGCGTGGCTCAATGGCTCGGCGACAAAGTAGGATTTTGCCTTGATGAACGGCAAGTACCCCACAAATCATCTTGGGATTTTCATAATGGATATAACCGCAGGACGTGCAGACTAGGCGTTGACGGGTGTCGCCGTCTGGTATGGCGTGCGTGGCGGGCTGACCGCATTGTAAGCAGTAGGACATAATGATATGATAAGCTAAATATCACAAGTTTAAATGAAAATGAGTAAAATGACAAATGATTTTATAGACAAACAAACAGTCAATGTGCCAGATTTGCACCGCTTTTATCCGCTCGCCCAAGCCTTAGCACAGTATCGTGGGGCGGATATTTTACCCTTTACGGATAACAATGAGCTTTTGACAGGGCTTGTGCGTGAGCAGGCGATAAAGCGGTATGATAAGCTGATAAACGAAAGCCCCTTACCGCAGGCGTGCGTGCTTATCGTCATCACAGACGAACCTGTGCCAAAGCTACTTTTGACAAGGCGGTCAAATCATCTTAGTAGCCATGCAGGGGAAATGTCCTTAGTCGGTGGTAAGCGTGATGAGACGGACATATCATCGGCAGATGTCGCCTTGCGTGAAGCGTGCGAAGAAGTGGGACTACATCGGGCGGACGTGGAGATTTTGGGGTATCTGCCCATGCAAATCTCCAAAAAAGGCTTGCTTGTCCGTCCTGTGGTGGCAAGCATACCGCCTGATGTGGTGGATAGACTTACGCCTAGTGAAGATGAGATAGCACGGCTGTTTTGGCTGCCCTTTGATGTGTTATATAGTGAGCCTGTGGATTTTGTCTTTGACCGTCAAATCACGAATAGTACCGCCAAACTGCATACCCCTGCATGGGTCTATGACTGTGATGATGACGGTACGCCCGAAATCGTGTGGGGGCTGACAGGGCGGATACTATCAAGCCTTATGGAGATTGGCTTTGGGGTAGGGCATGAGTGGTATTATCGCATAACATAAAAGGGCAATCACGCCCTTTTATTTGTGTATCACGCCTTTTGCATGGCGAGTTGTTGTAGGGATTCTGGCGATGACCATAAGCCTTCTAAGTCGTAGAACTCACGAGCCTCATGGGTCATGATATGCACCACGATACGCCCTAAGTCCACCAGCGTCCAGTCGCTGTCTTTGTCGCCTTCACGCCCCAGTGGCATAAGCCCTGCTTCTTTGGCAGCGGCTCCAAGCTTGTCGGCGAGTGCCTTGACATGGCGTTTTGAGGTGGCGTTGGCGATGATGATACGCTCGGCAATCTCGGTTAAATGCTCAACCGTCAGCACGGTAATTTCTTTGGCTTTTAGGTCGTCTAGGGCAGTAGTTACGAGCGTGATTTGCTCATCTAAGGATAGGTTATGTGTGGTCATAATGTTCAAATAAAATAAATATTAACCGTCTATTATAGCACACTTTTATAAAGCTCGTGCGTTTTAATATAAGCAAAAATCGGCTCGGGCAAATGACATGGTTTGTCGTTTTGGGTTAGGGCGTGGCGGATTTGGGTGGACGAGACGGCAGGCACGGGCGATGTGTCATAAAAAATGCTTTTGGTGTTAAAAGAGTTATTGGTTTTTAACAAATCATCTTTTAAAAAACCATCTTGTAAAAATTTACCAAAATCATCAGTCATTCTTACCAAAACATCTGGCACGACATCATCACTGCCAGCTCTGTCAAACGCCCAAATTTTAACGTACGCCAAAAGCTCTTTATAATCCCTCCACAAATGCAAACTTGCCAAACTATCACCGCCCATGATAAAAATCCGTTCATCATCAGGATAACGCTGTGCCAATGCACGCACCGTGTCTATGGTATAGACGGGTGGGGCTTGGTGGATTTCTGATGTGTCAATGCTTGCGGTAATGTCTTGATTTTTTAATATATCACACGCCAAAGACAGCATGTTTAGGCGGTGCGTGGGGTCGGTGGGTGTGCCTTTAAAGGGGTTGCCTGCGGTGGGCAAAAACGAGATGACAAAGGGCAAACCCAAAGATGACAGGCGATGATGAACAAGGCGTATCATCGCCAAATGTCCGTCATGCACAGGGTCAAAACTGCCCCCCAAAAACACCCGTCTCATCAAATGGTCAACTCAACGTCAGTCAATAGGTCGTTACGGCGATTGCGGACGAAGACCACTTTGTGATTGTCGCCGTTGGGGTAGCGTTCGGTCAGCTCAAAGTAGCGGGGATACGCCTTTAAGAAGTCGCTAAATTTATCATAGTGAAACAGGCGAGCGTCAAAATCAGGCTCCACTTTTAGGATGTAGTTTTTGACAGGGGCGATGTTTGCCCAGCCTTGCTCGTCTGCCATGGTGGCGATGGCGTTTTTGACCAATGCAATCGCCACGTCCACAGGCTTGAATTGGTTATCGTCTGAGAATAGCATGTCGGCTGAGTCATAAAAGTCCACGTTACTGGTCTTTTTCTGCTCTTCAAAGACTTCTAGGTAGGTAAAGCGGTCGCAGGCTTGCATAAAGGGCTTAGGCGTATGCTGTTTGCCAAAGCCATACACCATAAGACCCTGCTCACGGATACGCTGGGCAAGGCGGGTATAATCACTATCAGATGACACAAGGCAAAAGCCATCAAACCGCTCGGTATAGAGCAAATCCATCGCGTCAATAATCAGGCTTGAATCGGTGGCGTTTTTACCCGAAGTGTAGGCGAACTGTTGCATGGGCTGAATGGAGTGCGACAACAGCACGCTTTTCCAACTGGCAAGTTGGGGCTTTGTCCAGTCGCCATAAGTACGACGAACGCTTGCCCGCCCAAGCGTGGCAATCTCGCTGAGCAAGGCTTCAAGGTACGTGGTGGATGCGTTGTCGGCATCAATCAAGACGGCAAGATTGGCATCGTTAGGTAGCATGGTGGTTGCCAGTGTTGGGTAAATTGCCGCCATTATACCACAAAATCATACCACAGTGAGGGTGGGGTTTTTGAAATAATTTTGTATTTTTGGCGTGGGTGTGCTATGGTGTGTGAATGATGAATGAAAAATGGAGTGATGTCATGCACCAAGAAAAATTAACTTCCTATCAAAAGCTCAGTCTGTTTGGCAAAATTGGCGGATATTTGAGCGACACGTATGCTTCTGGCAAGACTTATGAAGCCCTTGATTTGTCAGGGTTTGACAAGCCATCTTTACAAAAATACACCAGTCAGTTCGGCTCATCGCTTGGTAAAGAATTGCTTGGCAGGCGTGTGGGCGGGGCGTTGGATTTGTTAAAAAAGGTTGTCCCTGCCCAGACGTGGGCAAGCTTGTCGGACGATGTTTATCAAAAGCTGGCACAGGGGGCGTACTGTTTGGCACGCTTTAAATTGCAAAAAGACGCCCGTTTTGCCGAGTTGTCCATGCTGACGGACGACCAAAAAGAGGCATTCGCCCAAGACCTCATCAACCAAAACCGCACGTGGCTCAGTACTGGCGGAGTGTTTGGGGTGCTTGGGGTCAAAGGGGTGGCTCTGGATACGGCGTGGGTGCTGTTGGTATCGCTGTGTACGGTGTACGAGCTTGCACTTATTTATGGTGCGGACATCGAAGGCGATGACGGTGTGCGTACGGTTTATGGAATTTTGGTGGCGACAGACGAAACACTCATTCACCAAAAACAGGTACTGCTCACCGCCTTGACGCTTGGGCAAATGGTGCTCAAAAACGCCCAAAATACAGGGCTTGCCGATGAGCTGTTGGCACTGTCCACAAGTCCTTTGGCAGGGCAATACACCAAGCATTTGGAGGAATTTTTTGGGATTTTTAACTTAGACAAAACCGATTTGGACAAATTCAACACCGCTTGGCTACGTCATCTGTGCACGCTTGGCTTTGTGGGCGTGGCGGTGCATTACAACAACCAACTTTTTGAAGAGGTGGTGGGCACGGCAAGGGCGACTTTTGGGAGGAAAGTGGCGGTAAAGTTGCTAGAAAACTCTTAGAAATCTGAGGGTTATTCTATGATATGTCATAACAAAACAACAACAGTTGATGAGCGTTTTTGTTACATTTGTTTGTTATGATAATGACTATCATTCATTAACTTATTAGGAGTGCTTGTATGGCAAGGCAGTATCGCACCAAACTCAAATCTATCTACGGTGGTCGTTCGGCAGCGGGTCGCAACGAATACAAGCCAGATGATATTTTAAAAGGTCAAACACCTAAGCAACACTGTGAAGCACTCATCGCCCAGCGTGGTGAGGGTCGCTTTGAGAAGGTGTCCGAACATGAGGATGTCTGTTATTTGCTTGGTGGGAATTATTTTGGTACATCGGTTGGGGCAGAGTACAGTTATTATTATGATGTGTGTACAGAGATTGCTTTTACAGGCACGCTCAATGATAAAGCCACCAACATTAAAGAGCTTGCCAATCTCAAAGGTGGCGAGCGTGTTATCATCACCGCCAACCAAAAAGTAACATGGACAGCCACTAACGAAAAAACACTCATCAAAGTCGCCAAAAGCGACACAACTTATTCATTTACCGCACCCAAATCAGGTACTTTTACGATTAAAGCCAAAGGGGTGTGCGACCCTAAGGCAAGTAAATCGGTGAGTGTGAAGGTGGTGCAATCATTGTCAAAATTAACACTTTCTGAACAAGACGTGATAGATATTATCAAGGTTACATCGACAGAAGTGGTTGTTAATTTGCCAGATGATCAATTTGCCAAGCAGACCGCAGGTGTGGTGGATACGATACTGAATAGAGCATTTTTAGCAAAGGGTGATGTGAGAAAAGTGATAAATGCACCGAATCAATTTAGTGAGATATCAGGCAATGCAGGTGCTTATGGTAGTGTGCAAAAAATGCCTGATAAAGATATCAAACCAAAAGTGCAAGCTCAGGTATTAGCCCATTTAAAAGATCGTGCTAATGGCATGTCATCAATAGTAGGGGGACATGTTAATTATTTAAACCCTGTTAAATCTGGCAAAGTTCCTTTGGAACAATGGGGTAATGCAGTAGTGGAGCAAGCTAAAAAGGAAGGGTTGGTTTTTGGTGTGGGTCAAAATACGCATTATCATGGTACAGCAAAAGGTGCAAAACAAGCCCCTAAGTTTCAGTTGGTTATACCTGCTAAATACCGCTAATGGAGATTGTATGAAACCACTCTCATTTATAATGTTGTGCATTTCTACTTTATTAATTACCACTCCTAAAGTTTATGCTCAGCAAGATAACTTCCAAAGAATATGTACAGGCGGTGGGCGTTGGGAATGCTTTGATCAAAAACGTCAAAAACTTGCCCTGCAAATTGCCCAAACCAATCGCAGAATGGGACAACTAAATCCATACAATAAATCCGCTTTATTAGTGGCTCATAAAAGTTGGGAACAGTTCATTCAAGATGATTGTGAATACCATAGTACATTTAGCCCAGATACTTTGGGTTCTGGTTATGGTAATATGTATGCAGAATGTATGTATAAACATCATGTGAGCAGATTAAAAGAATTGCAAAAAACAGAAAAATGGTTGCAGTCGCTTAAAGAGTAGAAACTGTTGTGGCGTGTTAGTTATCCAACCAAAGTGTGAATTTTTAGTGCTTTGGTTTTTTATTAAATGAATGGATGAAATATGAAATTGTATTTTGGACGTCTCATTGTCTTGCTGTTGATCGCGATATTTCAGCCAGCCCGCTCCCCCTGAGTTACCTAACAACTGGCTGGAATTGGCAAAACAGACCGTTTATTATGAAAATTCCACACCTCAAAATCATGTTTGTATGATGAAACAACCCAATTTAGATTTTCAAGAAATGAATTGTTGGCGATTAAATATCTATTTTGGGGTAACAGGATTGGATTTGTTTTATACTGACGATGAACGATATAGATCGATTTTGCTTGGTGGATATTATGGCAGTGATAATGCAGATAACCATAGTTATACTATGGAGGCGATAGGCAAGCATGTATTTGCTAATGTATTAACAGATAGCAGTTGGAGTGTGCACCCAAAATATCCTGCTTATCGTTATTTTATGAATCATAACAAACAGGTCATTCCTAAAAAAGACAGGCATAAACCATACAGCCAGTGGGAATGCTTTGCCCAATTTAGAGGTAATTATCATTATTGTCGCAAGATTGATGATAAAAGTTTGTTGCATTAATATTTATCTGGAATTGAATGCTGTGAATAAAATATTTATTGGTTTATTATTGATTTTCTTTTCCCAAATCTCTGTGGCACAATATGATGTTAATCAAGAACAACTTATATTCGCTTGTCAATTAAAAAATCAAGCCACAATCACCATACATCGCAGTCATCATATAGAACCAAATTATACTTACCGTTTTACTAGAAATGGCAAAGTTGAATTAAAACTTACGCAAACACAAACGCAAATGCGTTTAAATAGTAGAGTTAATCAACTTCAGTTTCGTGGTAATGGGGTAAGTATGTTTTTTCCTAATGGTAATTATGGTTATAATATATTTTCTGCTTTTGAAATACCAGAAAAAGAGGAGGATGACATTATTTTGCGTAGTGGCGTAATTGTCAGTAATGGTGATGACTATAATAAACACATTTATTGTTATAGGACTTTTAAACAATTATCTGATGAGTATTTGTAGAGAAATTTGTTATGCAAAAAGTTATTATTGTATTGCTATTACTGTCATTTTCTCACGCATCTATGGCAAAAGATACCCTGTATTTCTCTTGCCTAACAGAAAATAATGCCAAAGTTACCGTTCATCGTACGGCTGATAAATCGCATTATATTTATCGCTTTGTGAGAAATGGTAAAGTGGAGTTAAAAATCACACAGCATGCAAAGGTTGTGGTCAAAATAGTCAAAAGCACCCCGTATTTCATCGTTATGATGCACACAGCATGATGTTTACAAACGGTGATTATCATTACCATCTTACCAGCACTTATGACCCAAAAGATTTGACACGTGAAGACGGAAAAATCACGTTTTATTCTAGTGTTGATGTTGAGAAAAAATTACCTAGCGGTGAATTGGAATCTTTGAGGAGTGTTAAGTGTACTCGTGTTTATCAGCAACTGTTGGATGAACACCTGTTTGAATATCGTATAAATGAAGGTGGGTCGTGATGGTTGTGGATGTTGAGTGAGGTCTGTCTATACAGACTCCAAGATAAAACTTGCAACACCTTTTAAAATCACGTATAATAGTATATTAGCCCTATAAAGGGGCTTGGTCGGCTTAATTTAAGCCATTATTTTAATAACGGGAGATATTGCCTATGGCAACTACAAACCAACTTATCCGTAAGGGTCGCAAGACCATTACTGAAAAGTCAAAAGTACCTGCACTACAAGCTTGCCCACAACGTCGTGGCGTTTGTACTCGTGTATACACCACCACCCCTAAAAAGCCAAACTCAGCCATGCGTAAAGTATGTCGTGTTCGTTTGACTTCTGGCTATGAGGTATCTAGCTACATCGGCGGTGAAGGTCATAACCTACAAGAGCACAGCGTTGTGCTTATCCGTGGTGGTCGTGTAAAAGATCTACCAGGTGTGCGTTATCACACTGTTCGTGGTGCACTTGACTGTGCAGGCGTTAAAGACCGTAAACAAGGTCGTTCTAAGTATGGTGCTAAACGTCCTAAGGCGTAATTTAGCTCAATAACCCAAATTTAACCTGTGCATGGCTTGTGATGATGTGTGTTAATCTACCCCATGCCCACAATCATGCAGTAAGGCTGGCTAAATGCTTGATTTATTTTAAGATTGTATGCCAGATTTACCCTGAAGACATAAGGAACTATTATGCCAAGACGTCGTGTCGTCGCTGCCCGTGAAATTCTACCTGATCCTAAGTTCGGCAGCCAAACCATCGCCAAATTCATCAACCACGTTATGGTTGACGGCAAAAAATCAGTCGCTGAAAAAATCGTTTATGGTGCGTTAGAGAGCGTTGCTGCCAAGCGTAACATCGAAAACCCAGTGGCTTTCTTTGAAGAAGTGCTAGAAAGCGTTCGCCCAACGGTGGAAGTAAAAGCTCGCCGTGTTGGTGGTGCCACCTACCAAGTGCCTATGGAAGTCCGTCCCTCCCGTCGTACTGCCCTAGCCATGCGTTGGTTGGCTGACGCTGCCGCTAAGCGTTCTGAGAAGTCTATGGCTCTACGCCTAGCAGGCGAGCTAAATGACGCCGCCGAAGGTAAAGGTGCTGCCATCAAAAAACGTGATGACGTTCACCGTATGGCTGACGCTAACAAAGCGTTCTCGCACTTCCGCTTCTAATTTTATTAAAAGCGTGTTTGGCTTGCCAAACAATATCAGTCGTTTGTCATGGTGCGGTCATAATTATGTCTTATCATGACAAACTGACACCCAATTACTCGCAATTTTTCTAGGAAAAATTATGGCACGTAAAACCCCCTTAAATAGATACCGTAACATCGGTATTTCTGCACACATTGACGCAGGTAAAACCACGACCTCAGAGCGTATTTTGTTCTACACAGGTAAAAGCCACAAAATCGGCGAAGTGCACGAAGGTGCTGCAACGATGGACTGGATGGAGCAAGAGCAAGAGCGTGGTATTACCATTACTTCTGCCGCGACCACTTGCTTTTGGTCAGGTATGTCTGATCAATTCCCAGAACACCGCATTAACCTGATCGACACCCCCGGTCACGTTGACTTTACCATTGAAGTTGAGCGTTCTATGCGTGTGCTTGATGGTGCATGTATGGTGTACTGTGCGGTTGGTGGTGTACAGCCTCAGTCAGAGACGGTATGGCGTCAAGCCAACAAATACAAAGTGCCACGTCTTGCCTTTGTTAACAAAATGGACAGAACAGGTGCCAACTTCTTCCGTGTGGTTGAGCAAGTTAAAACCCGTCTGGGCGGTAATCCTGTGCCTGTAGTTGTGCCAATCGGTGCAGAAGATAACTTTGAAGGTGTTGTTGACCTGCTTGAGATGAAATCCATCATTTGGGATGTAGAATCTCAAGGCATGAAGTTTGAATATGGCGAGATTCCTGCCGACCTAGTAGATACTGCCAACGAATGGCGCAACAACATGGTTGAAGCAGCTGCCGAGTCATCAGAAGAGCTGATGGACAAATACCTAGAAGAAGGCGATTTGTCTCGTGAAGACATCGTCGCTGGTCTTCGTGCTCGTACACTAGCATGTGAAATCCAGCCAATGCTTTGTGGTACTGCCTTTAAAAACAAAGGCGTACAGCGTATGCTTGATGCCGTCATCGAGTTCTTGCCTGCCCCCACTGACGTTGAGGCCATCAAAGGCATTCTAGATGACAAAGACGAAACCGAAGGTAGCCGTGAATCTTCTGATGATGCACCATTTGCCGCCCTTGCGTTCAAAATCATGAATGACAAATACGTGGGTAACCTAACTTTCGTTCGTGTGTACTCTGGCGTTGCAAAACAAGGCGACAGCGTTTATAACCCTGTTAAGATGAAGCGTGAGCGTATCGGTCGTATCGTTGAGATGCATGCCAACAGCCAAAACGAAGTTGATGAAGTTCGTGCGGGCGACATCGTCGCATTTGTGGGTCTAAAAGACGTAACCACGGGCGATACCTTGTGTGATAATGACAACATCATCACCTTGGAACGTATGGAGTTCCCAGACCCAGTTATTTCGCTAGCGGTTGAGCCAAAAACCAAAGCCGACCAAGAAAAAATGTCTATCGCTCTAGGTCGTCTTGCCAAAGAAGACCCTTCGTTCCGTGTACGCACAGACGAAGAGAGTGGTCAAACCATCATCTCTGGTATGGGTGAATTGCACCTTGACATCATCGTTGACCGTATGAAGCGTGAATTTGGCGTTGAAGCCAACATCGGTGCTCCACAGGTTGCCTACCGTGAAACCATCCGTCAAACGGTTGAAGTTGAAGGTAAGTTTGTTCGTCAAACAGGTGGTCGTGGTAAGTTTGGTCATGTTTGGCTACGTCTTGAACCACTTGATCCAGAAGGTGATGTGGAATACGAATTTGCCGAAGAAATCGTGGGCGGTGTTGTACCAAAAGAATACCACGGTGCGGTAGATAAAGGTATCCAAGAGCGTATGAAGAACGGCGTTCTGGCAGGCTATCCAGTCGTTAATGTTAAAGCGACCCTATATGATGGTTCTTACCATGACGTGGACTCTGACGAGCTATCGTTTAAAATGGCGGGTTCTATCGCATTCAAGAAAGGCTTCATGCAAGCATCTCCTGCCCTGCTAGAGCCTATCATGAAAGTAGAAGTTGAGACCCCAGAAGACTACATGGGCGACATCATGGGCGACCTTAACCGTCGTCGTGGCGTGGTTCAAGGCATGGACGACTTGCCTGGTGGCACCAAAGCCATCCGTGCAGAAGTGCCACTTGCTGAAATGTTCGGCTATGCCACCCAAATGCGTTCTATGTCTCAAGGTCGTGCAACTTACTCTATGGAATTTGCCAAATACCAAGAAACGCCTAAGAATGTGGCAGACGAGATCATCAAGAAATTCACTGCCAAAGATGATGATGAGTAATCATAATCATCTCACTTAAATCCCGTTTTGGTTTGTCCATAAGTGGTAAGCTAAAACAATCATTTATCAAAACCTTGTGCAGTTTGCACGAATCAAAAGGATATTATCATGGCCAAAGCCAAATTCGAACGTAACAAACCACACGTAAATGTTGGTACCATCGGTCACGTTGACCACGGTAAAACTACCCTAACTGCTGCTATTGCAACCGTTGCTGCTAAGCATCACGGTGGTGAAGCAAAAGACTACGCTGCCATTGACTCAGCGCCTGAAGAAAAAGCTCGTGGTATTACCATTAATACCTCTCACATCGAGTACGACACTGCTAACCGTCACTATGCACACGTAGACTGCCCCGGTCACGCCGACTATGTTAAAAACATGATTACTGGTGCGGCTCAAATGGACGGTGCTATCCTAGTTGTTGCTGCCACCGACGGTCCTATGCCACAAACTCGTGAGCACATCCTTCTATCTCGTCAGGTTGGCGTACCTTACATCATGGTATTCATGAACAAGTGCGACCTAGTAGATGACGAAGAGCTACTAGAACTAGTAGAAATGGAAGTACGTGAACTTCTGTCTGACTACGACTTCCCAGGTGATGACACGCCTATCATCAAAGGTTCTGCACTACTAGGTCTAAATGGCGACCAAGGTCAATACGGCGAGCCTGCTATCCTAGAGCTACTAAGCACTCTAGACAGCTACATCCCTGAGCCAGAGCGTGACATCGATAAAGCATTCCTAATGCCAATCGAAGACGTATTCTCAATCTCTGGTCGTGGTACTGTGGTAACTGGTCGTGTTGAATCTGGCATCATCAAAGTGGGCGACGAAGTTGAAATCGTTGGTATCAAAGACACTGCCAAGACTACCTGTACTGGTGTTGAGATGTTCCGTAAGCTACTAGACGAAGGTCGTGCGGGCGAGAACTGTGGTGTGCTACTACGTGGTACTAAGCGTGAAGAAGTTCAACGTGGTCAAGTACTTGCTAAGCCCGGTTCAATCACCCCGCACACCCAATTTGACGCAGAAGTATATGTACTGTCAAAAGAAGAAGGTGGTCGTCATACGCCATTCCTAAACGGCTATCGTCCACAGTTCTACTTCCGTACCACTGACGTAACTGGTGCCATCACTCTACAAGAAGGTACTGAAATGGTTATGCCTGGCGACAACGTTGAGATGAGTGTTGAGCTTATCCACCCAATCGCCATGGACAAAGGTCTACGCTTCGCCATCCGTGAAGGCGGTCGTACCGTAGGTGCTGGTGTTGTTGCTAACGTTAAGAACTAATCTAACAAGATTGGCTTAACAGCAAACAAGACTAACCAAGTCAAACCCAAACCCCCTGCCAGAGATGGTGGGGGGTTTGGGTTTTTGGGGAGTTGGGTTTGGAAAAAGGGGAGTGAAGTTAATGAAGTATGACTTCTAAGCGACTAAAACCTGACGCAGGGTAGATGGCATGGTCAAAGTAGTCATCACGCTGCCCAAATGAGTAGAGTGGTCTTTAATGACCTTTGGCAAAAAGCTGGCTAACGGGGCTTTGAGTTTGGCAGATTGAGTTTGGGCGGGCAGTTGCCAGTTGCCTTGTTTGCCGATTTTGTGGGCGATGTTGGTGAGTTTGGTAAGGGCGTTGGCAGGTTGTTTTTGATTTAAGAAATCCACCGATTCAGGCAGTAGGGCGATGAGTGCCACCAGTGCCAGCCCTGTCAAAACTGCCCCTGTCATAAATACCGAGCGAAAGCCGAACTCATCTTGGAGCATGACCGCCGACAATCCGCCAAGCATTGCACCCACCCCAAAGCCACACGCATAAATGGCGATGGCAAGCCCACGCCATTTTTGGTTGGCGTATTCGCTCACGATGACGTTGGTGCATGGCAAAATACCGCCCACGCCAAGCCCTGTTATCACACGCCAAAAGGCAATGGATTCGGTTGTGTGCGAAAAATAAGTCATCAACATACCCACCGCTGATAGGGCGGTTGCGATGATAAGTAGCGGACGTCTGCCAAATTTATCCGCCAACGGAGCCAGCCCCATAGAGCCAATCGCCATGCCGATAAAGCCTGCACTCATGAGCGTGCCAATCTCTGCCCCTGTCAGCCCAAGCTCGGTTTGAATGCTTTTGGCGGTAAAGGCGATCACCAGCACGTCAAAGCCGTCTAGCATATTTAAGATAACGGCTAAGGCAACGATGAGCCATTGATAGGCACTCATGGGCGTGTGGTTAATGGCGTAGGCTAGGTCGGTTTGGTGCGTGGTCATGGTGTATGATGATAAATGGTGATAAAGAGGCGTTACTATAACAAAAAGTTTAGGGTTAATCAATTTCAATGTTTTCAATATATGGCGAACATTTTTAAGGTTAAAATGTCAATGTCGGTATTGCAATTTTTTACCGTCAAATGGGGCAAATCATGGTAAAATAGTCGGATTTTCTCATTTGTTTTTGTTTTGAAAAATTTTGCTGATTGACATAATAATAACCAATAACCATAACCATCAGTCAGCATTAAGATAAGTGATATTGATATGCCACATAATACCCCCCAAGACCAAGCCGCACACGCCAAGCCCTTTCCCACCCTGTGGGTGATGATGATGGGCGTGATGATTGCCATCGGTCCGCTTGCCATTGACATGTATCTGCCTGCTCTGCCGACCATGGCGGATGATTTTGGCGTGAGTGTGTCCGAGGTGTCCAAATCAGTGCCGTTTTACTTTATTGGTTTGGTGTTTGGACAGCTGTTTTATGGACCGTTTTCTGACCGTGTCGGGCGAGTGCTACCCATGTACATGGGTATGACGATATTTGTGATTGCGTCCGTCATCTGTGCGACCACCACGAGCGAGCTGGTGCTGTTTGTCGCCCGTACGTTGCAGGCGTTGGGGGCGTGTGTGACAGCCGTGGTAACCCGTGCCGCCATTCGCGACACCCTAAACCCCATACAGGGGGCAAGGGCGTTTAGTCTTATGGTACTGGTCATGGGATTGGCTCCAATACTTGCCCCGAGTTTGGGGGCATTGATTTTGGGATTTACCGACTGGCATGCTCTGTTTTGGTTTTTGGCGGGTTATGGGGTATTTAATATCATCTTGACCAAGCTGTTTTTAAAAGAAACACTCGCTCCAGAAAATCGCAATACCAAGCCCATCAGCCAAACTTTTGCCTCTTATCTTGACTTAGCCAAGGACAAGACGTTCATCATTCCTGCGGTTGCAGGGGGCGTACTACAAGGGGCATTTTTCATTTATTTGTCCATTTCCAGTGAGCTGTTTATGGTCAATTTTGGCTTGTCTGAAAAGCAGTTTGCCATCGCTTTTGGGGCGAATGCCTTTGGTTTTATCGCCTTAACGCAGGTCAATCAGTTTTTGACCAGTCGTTTTCGCCTTGTGCAGCTGCTACGCTTTGGGGCTCTCATGCAACTTGTCTCTGCCAGTTGTCTGCTGATGCTGGCATTGACGGGGCTTGCGTATTTTCCGCTGGTGTTTATGGCGATATTTTGCTGTATTGCAGGGCTTGGGTTTACTCAGCCTAATGCTACCGCCATCGCTTTGGCGTATCAAAAAAAGCGGGCAGGTATGGCGTCTGCCATGCAAGGCGCATTGCAGTTTAGCGTGGGGATTTTTGGGGGGTTACTGCTAAGCCTGTTTGATGTCAGTCCTGTGTTAAAGCTGGGTATTGTTATCACGGTACTGGTGTCGCTTGGGACGTTTTTGTTGTATCAGCTTGACCCTAAGATGGATTTGTCAAAGATGGATTAACCCGACTCTCAATTTAAATTTATGAACCATTGATTTTTCAATGATTATTTTTCAGATTGTGGGGGCGAATTGCAATTTACCCCTGGTAAATCAATGGACTGTACAAAGTTGAGAGTGGGGCATGGATTAGCAAATCCAATTAAAGAGTGTAAGAAAATGACCCAAACGGGCGATGATTTATTTTATAAAAAATCAGGGCGCGCCTGCCTTTTACATTTGTCATGAAAAATAATAAAAATCGCAAAGAAAATCAAATTTTCTCTTGACAATACCAAAAACCATGTTATAATGGCGTTCTAAATTGATGCGGGGTGGAGCAGTCTGGTAGCTCGTCGGGCTCATAACCCGAAGGTCGTTGGTTCAAATCCAGCCCCCGCTACCACTTTTTAAATCCTTATTTAAAATTATTTTAAAATTGTAAAAAATAAGGTATCTTTCCATAAATTTATCATCAAATTTTAAAATTGATAAATTAAACATGGTTAAGATGTCGGCGAGCAATGATTTTAGCCCACCAACGTGTTTTGTGGGTTTTTTTGTATTTGCAATTTGCCAAACCGCTTAGGGCATGTTGAATATTGGTATTTGCCATGAAAAATGAGAAAAATCGCCCGTTTTTCAAGGAAAAAATGCAGGCTGATAGTCATTCTATCAGACAAGTTTTTGACGCAGAAAAACCAGATTTAGCCATTTTTCATGCAAAAATAGGCTAAACCATCAAATTTTATCAAACTCTAATAAAATGTTATCAATGTTCAACACGCCCTAACTCTTTTTGATTTTTAATTTGTGCTTTAACATAGGATTAACCAAGCCAAAATGAAACCATCTAGCAAGATTGCTGAACTTACCCAAATGATTGCCCCTGCGGTGTCCGCTTGTGGCGTAGAGCTTTGGGGGATTGAGTTTATGCCCCAAGGGCGTAAATCACTGCTCCGTATTTATATTGAAGTAAATGCCGATGCCCGTGAGCGTGGCGAGCATATCACCATCGAGGACTGCTCAGCGGTCAATCACCAAGTCTCAGGCGTACTAGAAGTGCATGACCCCATCGCAGGCGAGTATGTGCTAGAAGTGTCAAGCCCTGGCTTTGACCGTCCGCTGTTTACCCCCAAGCAGGTGGCGATGTTTGTAGGTGAGACCGTCAGTTTGCGTCTGATTCACGCCATCGGACAAGGCGACACCAAACGCCGTAAGGTCGTCGGTCGTCTGGTGAGTACGAGTGAGACGAGCATGAATGTGGTCACCGAAGATAAACTAGAATTTGACATCGCTTTTGATAATGTAGACAAAGCCAATTTGATTTATCAAGACTAAAATTTAACCAAAAAGGTAGATAAGATGAGCCGTGAGATTTTGACCGTTGTTGAGACCGTCAGTAATGAAAAAGGGCTTGACCCTGATGATATTTTTGGGGCGATTGAACAAGCACTTGTTTTTTCAACCAAGAAAAAAGTCTACACCGACCAACCCGAGGTAGCGGTGCGTGTTGCCATTGACCGTAAGACAGGCGATTATGACACTTATCGCTACTGGACGGTGGTGGCAGATGAAGACCATGAGATGCCTGCTTGCCAAAAGGCGATTAGCGATTTGGACGAAAACGAATACCAAATTGGCGACATCATCGAAGAGCAGATTGAGTCGATTGAGTTTGGGCGTATTGCCGCTACCCAAGCCAAGCAGGTCATCATCCAAAAAATCCGTGAAGCCGAGCGTGCCTTGATTGCCGATGCTTTTGAAGCTCGTGTGGGCGAGCTTATCACGGGCGAAGTCAAAAAAGCAAGCCGTGATGGTTACATCATTGACTTAGGCGACGGGGCGGAGGGTTATCTTGCCAAAGACCAAACCTTGCCCCGTGAAATGCTACGCCCTAAGAGCCGTGTGACGGCACTACTTGTCAAGGTCAATCGTGATGGGCGTGGCAGTCAGCTGGTGCTATCTCGTACGAGCAATGAGATGCTTGTTGCCTTGATGACCAAAGAAGTCCCTGAGATTAGCGAAGGGATTATTGAGATTCGTGATGTGGCTCGTCTGCCTGGTTTGCGTGCCAAAATCTCGGTAAAAACAGGCGACAGTCGTATCGACCCTGTGGGGGCGTGTATCGGCATGCGTGGCACTCGTATCCAAGCGGTGCAACAAGAGTTAGATGGCGAGCGTATCGATGTCGTGGTGTGGAGCGATGACCCTGCCCAGTACATCATCAGCTCATTGGAGCCTGCGGACGTGTCTAGTATCGTGCTAGACGAGGACAACCAAACTGCTGACATCATTTTTGGGGCGAACGATCAGTTGGCTCGTGCCATTGGCTCACAAGGTCAAAACGTGCGTTTGGCGTCTGATTTGACCGGCTATAAGCTTAACATGATGCTAGAATCTGAATACCTAGAACGCCAAAAAAGCGAGTCTGAGGCGATTATCACGCTGTTCTACGAGCGTTTGGAAGTGGATAGAGATTTGGCGGAAGCGTTGGCGGAGATTGGTTTTACCACCATCGAAGAAGTGGCTTATGTGCCTGCTGAGACTTTTTATGACATTGACGGCTTGGATGATGAGACCATCGGTGCCATCCAAGAGCGTGCCAAAGAAGTCATCATTAATGATGAACTTATCAAACAGCAAAACATCAAAGAACCTAGTGGCGAGCTACTTGCCCTAGAAGAGATGACTCCTGCCATTGCTTATAAATTGGCGGAGCGTGACATCATTACCCTTGACGACCTAGCCGAACAAGCGATGTTTGACATCGAAGACATCGAAGGCATGGGCAGTGAGCTGGCGGGCAAGCTGATTATGGCAGCACGTCAGTCATGGTTTGAATGACCATGCGTGCGTCATGGGGCGTACTGTCATGAGTACGTAAGGACGTTGCCAAATTTGGTTGGTGAGAATTTGGCAACTTGTAAAAATGGAGGGTAAAGTGGGGATGAACAAAATACATCCTGCCTATCCATTTTCACCAAATTCATCATTTTATGATAAAATCATTCATTAGATAACCAAACAAATTTAGGTAAACCAATGGCAACAAAAACCGTAAAAGAATTAGCAAAAGATTCTAACATTACCACTGGCGTGCTTTTAAAACAACTAAAAGACGCAGGTCTGCCCACTCGTGGCGAAGATGATTCTGTCTCAACCGATGAGCAGGCGACGTTAGTGGCGTTTTTAAAACAAAGTCATGGTCAAGCCCAAAAAACCCGCATTGGCATGACTCAAAAAACCACCACCACTAAAAAAATCACTACCACCACCGGCAAAGCCCAAAACATCAATGTCGTGCGTGCCAAGAAAAAGCAGTTTGACATCCAAAAACCTGACTTAGCTGCCGAAAAAGCCAAAGCCCAAGCAGAGCGTGAAGCCGAACAAGCCAAAGCCATCGCCGCCCTAGAAGCCAAACAAAACGAAGAGCGTGCCAAACAAGAAGCTGCCATGCGCCAAGAGGCGACATTGGCTGCCATGCGCGCCAACTCGGGCAGTGCAAATGGTGGCGAGAGTAAGCCCAGTGCGTCTGTGGTCGTCAAAAAAGCCAAAAAAGATGAAGCCGATAAAGACGACAGCGTGGTCAGCTCATCTGTGGTCAAAAAAGGCACAGCTGCCAAGAGTGACGTAAAATCTGACAAAAAAGAGACCAAGACAGACAAAGCTAAAAAACAACCTGCCAAACCTGCCAAGAGCGAGACCGAAGAAGAGCGTCAAGCTCGCCTTGCCCGTGAAGCCGAAGAGCAAAAACTGCGTGAGATAGAAGCGGAAAACCGTCGCCGTGCTGCCATTGACGCCCAAACTCGCACTTTGGAGCAGATGAAACAAATGGCAAATCGTTATAGTGAAAAAGACGAGGTGCCAAGTGCGGTCGTGCGTAAAGATGAGCCATTGGCGGCAGGTCTGGTCGGAGCGGCATTAGAAGAGTCTTTTGAAAAAGAGCGTCGTGAGATTAAGCGTGGTACCAGCAGTACATCAAGCCGTGCCAAAGGCGGTAGGAAAAAAGGCAAAGAAGAGCTTGAAATCAGACCTAAGTCACGTGGATTAAAATCATCACAAGCAAGCAAACATAAGTTTGAGATGCCTGTGGAAAAAATCATCCATAATGTTGAAGTGGGTGAAGAGATTGTCGTGTCTGACCTTGCCCAAAAAATGGCGGTCAAAGTGCGTGAAGTCATCAAGTCGCTCATGAAAATGGGCGAGATGGTGCGTGAGGGCGATGTCATCGACCAAACCACCGCCGCCCTTGTCATCGAAGAGTTTGGGCATAACTTCATCGCTGTGTCTAACACCCAACTAGAAGACGACCTACAAGAGGCTGCCACCGAGAAACAAGGCAACGTCCAAACCCGTCCGCCTGTCGTTACCATCATGGGTCACGTTGACCATGGTAAGACATCACTACTGGATAAAATCCGTGAAACCAAAGTGGCAAGCGGTGAAGCTGGCGGTATTACCCAGCACATCGGGGCGTACCATGTTGAGACTGACCGTGGCGTGATTACTTTCCTTGATACCCCTGGTCACGCTGCCTTTACTGCCATGCGTTCACGTGGGGCTCAGGCGACCGACATCGTGGTCATCGTGGTGGCGGCAGATGATGGAGTTATGCCACAGACCGAAGAAGCCATCGACCATGCACGAGCGGCTGGCACACCAATCATCATCGCCATGAACAAGATGGATAAAGACACCACTGACCCAGAGCGTGTGTTAAATGAGCTGTCAGTCAAAGAAATCATCACGGACGCTTGGGGTGGGGATACGTCACTGGTCAAGGTCTCTGCCAAAACAGGCATGGGTATTGATGAACTATTAGAGACCATCAGTATCCAAGCCGAAATCATGGAGCTAACCGCCCCTGTGGATGGTGCTGCCCAAGGCGTGGTCATCGAATCTCGCCTAGATAAGGGGCGTGGTGCGGTGGCAAGCCTACTGGTCAAAAAAGGCACGCTAAAACAAGGCGATCTAGTACTGGCAGGCGAGTTCTATGGCAAAGTGCGTGCCATGACCGATGAGAATGGTGAGCGTATCAAGTCGGCAGGGCCTTCTATTCCCGTGGAGATTTTGGGCTTGCCTGATGCTCCGATGGCAGGTTCTGAGTTCTTGGTGGTCTCTGATGAGAAAAAAGCCCGTGAAGTGGCGGATTTTCGTATCGCTCGTGAGCGTGAACGTTTGCTTGAACGCCAAAACAAAATGCGTCTAGAAAACATGTTTGCCAACATGGGTAGTGAAGCAAAAACCCTAAATCTTATCCTAAAAACAGACGTGCGTGGTTCGCTAGAAGCCCTGCTTAGTGCGTTAGATGAGCTGTCAACCGATGAAGTCAAAGTGCGTGTGATTAGCTCGGGCGTGGGTGCCATCACTGAGTCTGATGTCATCTTGGCGGAGTCTAGTGAGGCGGTTCTGCTGGGCTTTAACGTGCGTGCTGACAATGCCGGCAAGCGTAAAGCAGATGAAGTGGGGCTTGACATTCGTTATTATAGCGTGATTTATGGCTTGATTGACGATGTCAAAGCAGCGATGAGTGGCATGCTTGCCCCTGAGCACCGTGAGAAAATCTTGGGTATTGCCGAGGTGCGTGAAGTGTTCCGTTCTAGCAAGTTCGGGGCGGCGGCAGGCTGTATGGTACAAGAAGGCACGATTTATCGTAACAAGCCCATCCGTGTTCTGCGTGATGATAAAGTCATCTTTACAGGACAGCTCCAATCCTTGCGTCGCTACAAAGACGATGTGAACGAGGTTAAGGCAGGCATGGAGTGTGGTCTGGCGGTCAAAGGCTATGAAGTCGCTGCTGGTGATAAGATTGAAGTCTTTGAGATTCACGAAGTGGCGCGCACCCTGTGATGTCATGACAAAAACCGCTTGCCCTAAGGTGAGCGGTTTTTTGATAATAAGTTGCACAAATAGGAGTATTCATATGACATCATTTGCCTTTTCATCATTAACTCATGAAGACTTGCTGGCATTGAGCTTGACACTTGATGACAGTTGGAGAGCGTGGATAGAGACTAACATTGAACGGGGGTGTAGCCCTGCCAGTATCGCCAAAGTTTTGGCGGACAATAAAAAATTGCCAAGCAAGTATCTGCCTGCCGTGCGTCCAAATATCACCAATGATGATGAGAATTTTGTTGATATTGATGGGCATGTCGTGCAGGTGGTTTGCACTCTAAAATCGCCCCTAGTGGTAGTGTTTGACAACCTGCTTACACAGGCGGAGTGCGATGAGCTGATTGCATTGGCGGATGGCAGGTTGGAGCGTGGTAAGGTTGTTGATGACAAAACGGGTAATTCACGTCTGCACGCTCACCGCAGTAGTGATAACGCCCAGTTCACTTTGGGTGAGTTTGAGGTCATTGACCGCGTGGAGAGACGATTAGCGACCCTGCTAAACTGGCCTGTGGAAAATGGCGAGGGTTTGCAGGTACTGCGTTATCAAAAAGGCGGAGAATACCGCCCACATTTTGATTATTTTGGTGACAGCGTGGGCGGTCGCAAGCATTTGGAAGTAGGCGGACAGCGTGTCGGCACTTGTGTGATGTATCTGTCAGATGTGCAGGCAGGAGGCGGAACATCATTTCCCAGTGTGGGTATGGAAGTCAAGCCCAAAAAGGGTGGTGCGGTGTTCTTTGCTGATGTAGACGAGCAGGGGGATGTAGACAAACTGACCTTGCATTCAGGTGTGCCTGTCATTGCAGGTGTGAAATTTATCGCCACCAAATGGGTGCGTGAACGTCCTTACAGACGTGAGAGTTAATGTTTTGGTTTGATGATAAATACCACAAAATCGCCCACAGTCATGTCGGGCGATTTTTTATGCTTGAATATTTTTCAAAAGCGTTTACTTAAAACATCTTGGTTGGGTCTTGCTCTATGAGTAATTTATCCAGCGGAGTTTCTAGGGCGTCGGCAATCTGCCCCATCAGGTCGATGGATACCGCCCGTCCACCATTTTCAATCTCACAGACATAAGTTTTGCTGATGCCCGCCTGAAATGCCAGCTCTTCTTGGGAGAACTCTTTGATACGCCGAAGTTGTCTCATGTTTTGGGCGAAGATTAGGTGGTATAAATGGGGTGTTTGATTGAATTTTTCCATGGGGTTATTGTAAAGTTATTGACTATCAATCTCAATTAACTAACATTAAATAAAATTCAATAATAGTTTAATTTTTAAAAATTATCTTATAGAATATATTCACTTTGGTTAAATGTTGTTAACAAAAATCAAAGTTTATTTCTGATGTAATCTAGGAGTGTACTGTGAAAAAATCTCATCTATGTCAAGCGATGGCGTTGGTTGCTGTGGTTGGTCTGACCGCTTGTTCATCAAATTCTAGCTATTCGGTTAAAAAACCTACTGCTACGCCAATCACGTCTGGTGCTGTAAACTATGGTTCGGGTGTGGTTCCAAGCTGCCCAGAATGCTAAGCTGTTATCAGAGCAAAATAAAGTCTCCACCGATGCCGATGGCAAGTTGGTATTGGCTGATGCTGACTTTAACGGCTCAAGCCAAGGTCAGAGTGGTTATGATGCAGGCATGAACGCCAATAAAGATGGCAGTCTAGATAACCCTGCGTTGTCGGCAGTCAAGGGGTATGTGGATAACACAACAGGTCAAGCAGTCTATCTAAGAGACCCTGCGGTGGCAGGTTTTAGCTATCAAACCTTTGGGCAGGTGTTTGATGGCAGTAATCAGTCGCAGGGTTATGTCAGTGTGGGTCAAAGCACAAGTTTGGCAGATACCGCCACAGTTAAGGCTACCTATCAAGGCGTAGCGATGGGAACTTATGATAAACGCAGTGAAGTGGTCAGCGACATGAGTGCTGAGTTAAATTGGGGTACTAATGCCAAGACGCTTAGTGTTACCACCACCAACAGTCATATCGCAAATGCCAATAGCTTAAAAGGCTATACAGGCATCAGCAAAGATGCCGTTTTGACTTTACCGAAAACATGACATGGGATAGCACCAAAAAAGCCTTTGCCAGTAGCGATGCTCTGGGTTGTACCTATGGTGCTAATGCTGAAGAGATTGGCGGGACATTCTCAAAAACCATTGATGGTAAAGCCTATGAAGGGGCATTTGGCGGTACTAAGCAATAATTTGGCATTCATAAAAATATAAGTTGCTCATTTGGGTGGCTTATATTTTTTAGGAGAAATAAAAATGAATAAAACGGCATTATCTTTGACGATGGCTGTTGGCATATTGATGAAAAATGCCACCGCTAATGTTTGTCATCAAGGTGATTTGGTCTATTATGGCACCGATGATTTTATTAGTCAGCAAAAACTATTGCAATTAAATAATGCCAATCATGATATTGATGTGGAATATTTGCCCGAAAACCCTATGACTCATGAAGAGACCATTGATTTATATTTACAAACAGGGTCATGGCAGTCTTTGGCTGGTTATTTAGATTGGTATGAAACGCAATTAAATCATGATATTGTTTTATTAAATTTTACTTGGGCAATGGTGCATCGTGCCAATCGTGAAAGCCATCTTGCCATACCATTATACCAAAAGATTTTGCAGGATAATCCTGACTATATATTTGTCAGATATGCTTATGCACAGGCTTTGTTTGAAAACAAAAGACATAAAGAAGCCAAACAGGAATTTGATAAATTGCCTTTATCAAAATTTAGCCCTGACACCCAAAGAAAAATACAAGCCTATCAACAACACATATTAAATGCCCAAAAAATACAAACAGGCATAGAGTTAAATTATGAGAAAAGTGATAACATCAATCAAGTATCTGCCGACCCTGTGGTTATCATTGATGGCAGAGTATTTCAAAAGAATGAAAGCTCTTTACCTAAAAAAGACACAAGCATTCATTATGGCTTATCCTTTGATAAATAAAAGAATATCGATGGTAATCATTATGTCATGACGGATTTGTCATTATCATGTCATCATTATTTAGAATTTGATGAATATAACGAACAGCACATTCAAGCAGGTATAGGCTACGCCCATAAAAACCAAACAACAAATTGGCGAATTAAACCGTTTTATGCTCATCATCGTCTCGATGACAAAAGTTACTATGATGATTACGGAGCTGATTTGGGCATGACATATGACATAAGCCCAAATTGGCAATATTGCATGAATTATTTATTAAAAAATAGGGATTATAAAGATTATGATGGCTTAGATGGTATTCATCATCACAAAAATTTGCTATGATTTATCATAAAAATCGCCATGCCATATTCTTTGGGTTAAATCATCAAATAGAAAATACTGAAAATCATCAATATGATAATCAAAAATTAGGCATGATGGCAGGTATGGAATATCATGTGAATGATAGTATTGGTCTGCAGGCTCGTTATTTAACGAGTAAAAGAGAGTTTGACAATGACCACGAGATCATCTCTATACCGAGAGTTGACAGAGAAAAGACGTACCATGTGTCATTATTTAATCCAAAATGGCAATACAAAGGCATGAGACCTACACTAAATTGGGTCTATAAGGATGTAACGAGTAATATTCCCCAGTTATATCAATATCAAAATCAGAGAGTGTATTTGTCGCTTTATCGTGAATTTTAACCATCCTGATTTATCGGCAACACCACCAAAAAGCGAGTTTTGCCCTGCCATGTATCGGTGCTAATATGTCCGCCATGGGCTTCGGCAATTTGGGCGACCAGCGACAGCCCAAGTCCCGAGCCTTTTTTCTCCTGTTTTAGTCGTACAAAGGGGCTAAATATATCTTCACGCTTATCCACAGGAATGCCAGCTCCTTGGTCGATGATTGCCAGTACGGCATAGTGGCTTTTTTTGCCATCATCTTTGTCTTTGTTGCGAGAGAGTAGTTTAAAGAAGGCGCGGGTGTGCTTTTCTAATGACGTATCTTGGGTGGTTTGCGTTTGCTCTTCACTACTCTCTTCTTTATTGTCTATCTGTTCGGTTTGCTCTGGCAAGTCATCATTGACATTAAGATGACTTGCCAGTTCATCATGGTCACTGCCGTGGGTGGTTGTGATGTCATGAATGGCGAGTATGTTCATGTAGTCATCGCCTTTGCCAAGGTCGATGAGTGCTTTGGGGATGAAGCCTGCTTCTTCCACACTGGGCGAGCCATAGGCATAGACTTCCACAGGGGGTGCGCCATGAATGAGAGCGTTATTGATGAGATTACGCACCAAATGCGTCAGCAGTTTGGGCTGTGCCATCATCGTCACAGGCTCAGCAAAGAGCGTCGCTTCGGTATAGTGTTGGCATTCGCTTTTGATAAGCTCTACCAAATCCACGCTTTCATTGGCTTGCAGAGCATGACCTGCGTCCAGACGACTCACCAAGAGAATGCTCTCAACCAAATCATTAAGCCCTGTTAAGTCACGATTGATGGCATTGGCGCGCTTGTCAAATTTGGCTTTGTCGGCAGGGTCGAGCTTTTGGGTGAGCATGTCCATCATCTCAATCTGCAAGCGAATGCGAGTAATCGGCGTTCTAAACTCATGACTGGCGTGGGCGAGCAGTAGGCTGTTGGCATTGATGAGTCGCTCTATCTTCTCGGCAGATTGGTTAAAGCCATAGGCGAGCATGGCAATCTCATCATTGCCCGTCTGATTGACCCGCACACTAAAATCCCCATCGCCCATTTTTGCCATCTTGCGACTCATCTGGTTGAGTCGCCACGTCATGTTATGGGTAATACCCCACAGCACCGCCGTCATGATAAGAATAAGCAAAAACGTGCCAGTAAAGAAGTTAAACATGCCCAAAAACGGACGTTCCTTGGGTGGTTTTCGGCTCTCATACCACACCGAGTAACCCGAGCTGGTCTTTAAGATGACATGATGTGGCTCTTTGCCTGATAGGGTGGGCAATGTCTCGGCAAGCCATGACGGGGTGGGGGGCAGACGTTCGGGCAGTTCGGTGTCTTCGGTCTGCAAAATAAGCCTGCGATTGGGGTCGTAGAGTCCGATTTTGGCGTTTAGGCTTTCATCAAAAATATCAAAGCTTTTTTTGACCACGGCAAGGATAAAACGGGCTTGCAAGCGGTTATTGTCTTTGCTTAGCTTATCCACTTCGACCAAAAAAGGGTCAATTTGCCCCACGATTTGCCCTGCGATGACCTTGGATTTCATGCTGTCGGAGTTGTTATGGACAAGCTGGGCAAGCAAAATCATGGCAATGGCAAAGGCGATAATCGCCAAAAACACGCTGATAAACAGCCGTGCAAACAGCGAGCGAAAGCCAAAGCTGGGCGGTGGGTTGTTTCTGTGGGGCATGGATAGTAGCAGGTGGATTTAAAATAAAATGGCAGTCTAACAGGGTATTGGTTTGGCTGGTGTATTTGCTAAACCGCTATTAAAAAACAAACATCCAATCCCATAGGAATTGGATGTCTGGTGGTGATTATACTTGGTCGGTGGCGAACTGATAACCCACGCCACGCACGGTAATGATACGTTTGGGCTGACGAGGATTGTCTTCAATCAAGGCTCTAAGGCGTGAGATATGAACGTCAATGGCGCGGTCGATGTTCTCAGAGCTGTCATCGTTTGGCATGGCTTGCCAGAGCTGTTCACGGTTTAGCACTTTGCCGGCATGGGTGGCAAAGTAGTGCAGGAGCTGGAATTGGTGTGTGGTCAGACGGACGATTTTATCATCAATGGTTACTTCATGACTGTCGGGGAATACCGTCAAACGCCCAAAGGTCAGACTGCCTGAATTGGTGTCGGCTTGATTGGGGGTCTCATGACGGCGTAGCACCGCACGGATACGAGCCAGCAGTTCACGGGGTTCAAAGGGTTTGGCGATGTAGTCGTCCGCCCCCATCTCTAAGCCCAGCACACGGTCGGTGGTGTCGCCCTTGGCGGTGAGCATGACGATTGGCACTTTGTTAATCATCACATTCTTGGAGGCTCGCACCTTTTGGCAGACCTGCATGCCGTCCATGTCAGGGAGCATTAGGTCAAGCACGATAAGGTTAATGTCACGCTCTTTGGCTTCTAATAGGTCAAGCCCTTCTTGGGCGGTGGGGGCGTGATGAACTTCATAATAGTTCATGGACAGATAGTCGCTGATAAGCTCTGCCAAATCTGGGTCGTCTTCGATGAGTAGGATTTGCTTGGTCATGGTCATGCCTTATGTCAAATAGTATTTAAATTATCTTTTATAAAAAACCCAAAAATAAGGGCGAAAAAATCATGGCTATATCTTGCCAATATTTATTCACTTTGGCAAGGGGTAAATTGTTATTTAATTAAAATGACGGGGTGTATTTTAGCCGATTTTGCCTACATTTACCCACTCTTTGTAACTATTGTTACAGATGATTGTGAGATTGGGCAGATAATAGTCTATGGGTTATTTTAAACGTACTCGTCCGCCATGAGCTTGTTTGGGCAAATCGGCAAGAACGACCAAACCATCTAAGGCAATGCCTGCGATGAGATATTGGTCGCTTTCGGGTTGGTATTCGATGACGACGATTTTGGATAAAGCCAAGCGTTCATCTTGTCCCACTGTCCATAGCCATGCAGGGCGGGGTGTGGCAGGGCGATAGGGTGGTTTGGTCAGCTCGGACAAATCCATGGGGTTTAGCTCATCATCAAAAATGGCAAAGGCAGGCACAAGTACACCCACATCGATTTGTCCATAATTGACATAACCGCCGACCCGTTCGCCAAGCGTGAGTTGGGCTTTTTTGACTTGTTCGGGCGTAATGGCGACGTGGATTTCCATCATGCCACGCACTTTGGGGTTGGGGGTAATCTCTTGTATCTGACCGCCAAAACTTCGCCCATCTTCGGTGTCAAAGCTCACCCCGTCGCCGATGGCAAGATAATTGGCAAAGTCGGCAGGCAAGGGGCTGATGAACTTAATAAACCGCTCATCGGAGATGACAAGCACAGGCGTGGTCTGGGGGTGGATTTTGTCTTTATCATTGATGAATATCGCATCTACCTTGCCTGTCATTGGACTTTTGACATCAAAGGGGGTTTTGGTGATGATGGGGGCTATTGGCATCTCATCATCGGTGCCATCAGTCTGCTCTTGGGGGCTGATTTTTTTTGTGTTTTTAGATGGGTTTTCGGATTTTTCTAGTGTTTTTGTGGTTTGTTTGTCAGTATCATCGGCAATGGTGTCGTCATCGCTTTTGTTGTCATCTAGGCTGTCATTGGAACTGTTATCGGGATTGTCGGCAAAAGTGACGGTTTCTTGATAAAACTTGCCCACGATGTCGCCCACCTTGACCGTATCGCCTACTTTGACGAGCATGCGGTCAAGTTTGCTATCTTGGGGTAGGGGGATGGTTGTCTGCTTGTGGGGGATGATGACCCCTTCTAGGCGAAAGGCAGGCTGATAACGCTCGGACTTGATTGCCATGACATGAGCGGTGGCAAGGGTGACGTTGTCGCCATTGATGGTGATTTTGGCGTTATCAGCATCGGTGGGCGGACGCACAGCCGTGTTGCCATGCACCAGCCCATCTCGCTCGTGCTTGTCATCAAAGCTCTCCAAATCGGTCAGTTTGGCATCAGGCACAGGCTCGCAGGCACTCATCAACAAGGACAGTGCCACAAGGGCGGACAGAGACCGCCAAGATGACTGGCAGGACAATGAGCAAAAAGGTAAGTTCATGATAACAAGACAATAAAAACAGGTCGCTAAAAATATCTTGCTATCGTATCATATTTTTAGCCCATAAATCCTTTGTTTTATCAAAAAAGAGTGGAAAATTTGCCTTATTTGTGCTAAAAAGTAAAGTAGGTTTTTACTGACTAAAATATTGTCAAAATTTAACCAATTTCTAATTTACAATCCATTTCCAAACAAAAGGATAATCCCGTGAGTGAATTTGCTGGTCTTAAAGTCATGATTATTGACGACTCAAAAACCATCCGTCGTACCGCCGAAGCCCTACTCCAAAAAGAAGGCTGTGAAGTGATTACTGCCGTTGATGGCTTTGATGCTTTATCAAAAATCGTTGAGACTAACCCTGACATCATCTTTGTGGACATTATGATGCCACGTCTTGATGGGTATCAAACCTGCTCAATGATTAAAAATCACCCAGAATACGCCCAAAAACCTGTCATCATGCTATCGTCCAAAGATGGTCTGTTTGACAAAGCTCGTGGACGTATCGTGGGCTCAAACGAGTATTTGACCAAACCATTTAGTAAAGAAGACTTGTTTGCGACCATCAGTCGCTTTCGCTAGTCGGCTCTCTTGACTTCTTGATGATTAGTTAGAAGTTAAATTCATTTAATATAGGAGACAGACATGGCAAAAGTGTTAGTTGTGGATGATTCGCCAACAGAAATGTTGCGATTTCGTGAAATTTTGGTCAAAAATGGCTTTGAGATGTTTGAGGCGGATAATGGCGAAGATGGCTGTGCCAAAGCGATTGAAGTCATGCCCGATGTGGTGCTTATGGACATCGTCATGCCTGAGATGAACGGCTTTCAAGCAACCCGTAAAATCACCCGTGAGCCAAAGACTGCCCACATTCCTGTGGTTATTGTCAGTACCAAAAACCAAGAGACAGACCGTGTGTGGGGTAAGCGTCAAGGGGCAAAAGAATACTTAACTAAGCCCATTAACGAAGAAGAGCTCATCAGAGTCATTCGTTCTGTCATGAGTGTATCTGCGGGGTAAATCATGGCATCTTTTGGTTTTATTGAGCTTTTGCGTCTTGCCGACCTTGCCAAGGCTCGGGCGACAGGGCGACATGACTCGGATTATACACAGTGGATTGGCATTGCCTTTGAAGTGGGCGGGCAAGAATTTGTCGCTCCGATGGGCGAGGTGTCTGAGATTTTGGCGGTGCCTGAACTAACCCCCATTCCCTTGACCAAGCCGTGGCTACTCGGCGTGGCGAACGTACGGGGACGGCTGTTGCCTTTGGCGGATTTGGCAAAATTTTTAAACATTGACAGCCATGAGCGCCTTAAAAACAAAAAGGTGATGGTTGTTGACCAAGACGGCTTTTTTTCGGGTATTTTGGTGGATCAAGTGACAGGCATGGTGCAGTTTTTAGGCAGTGAGTACCAAGATGTACCTTTGCCTGAAGAGTCGCCCTTTGCTCCGTATAACCACGGCAGATTTGTCAAAGATGATAAGGCATGGCATGTGGTTATGCCGTCTTTGCTGTTTCATGATACAGAGTATCTAAATGCAGCGTTAGGCTAATTATGCTGGTGGTGTGTTGTTGATTTTGACAGCCTAAGTGTTTGCTATAAAATCAAAACTTGCCAGCATGCTAAAATTTTTTTGCCAATGACAAATTGTGTCATAAATATTTCTAAAAATATCATTTGTGTTATAGGGTGGTCACGCCCAGTGTGTTTGAGCAAATGTAAAACCAATCAAAAGCATTTCATCAACAAGTGGTGGAATTGATGAGTTGTATCAGTTAAGTAAGAAGCGGGCGATATTGATAAGTGGCTCGGTTTTATAAAGGATAAGCAAAATGAATGATGTGAGCAAAGTCTCAGAACCCCTAGTGGTCGCACCAACGTCAGATTCAGAGAAAAAGTGGTGGATGCTACTCATCATCTCTGGGTTCATTGCCATGTTTAGCTTGGCGTATTTGGGGTATTCACTTCTAAAAGTAACCGATTATCTTGGCGATGTCAATCAGCTGGAAGTCAGTGCGGTAAATATCGTCAAAGATGTCAATGACGCCACGTTTTCTCGTGATTTTGATGTTAGTAAAGCTGCTTATGCCAAGTTACTGACAGACGTGCAGTCCTATGAGTTGGCATTATCACGCCTGCAAAATAACAAAATGGTGGGCGATGCAGAGGCGATCAACGCCATCAGCAGTGATTGGCAGTCTAAAAAAGGCAGTGTCGATTATATCGTCACACATCAAAACGACGTCAACGCTTTGCAAGATTTACAAAATCAGGTTCAAGATGCCGCTCGTCAAATGCAAGAGCAGTATGCGAGTGTTACCGATCAGGCGATAAAAGTAGGGCTGTCATCTGCCACCATCAAAGAAATCCAAGAGCAGATTCTACGCCTTGAACGCATCAGCGAAAAAATGGCGGCATTGACCAGCAGTACAGGCACCAATACCGATGAGTTTAAAGAAGAAGTGTCAAATTTTGCACGCATCTTAAAAAACCAGCAAGCAGTCTATGGGCAAGCCTCCCCATCCTTGCAAGCCATTGATGATACCTATCAGCAGATGGTGAAGCCTGTCATCAGTCAATTGACTGACCTAAGTAACCCCACCATCCAATCTCGTGAATCTGCCCAAGCACTCACTGACCTTGCTACTAAGACCCAAGAGCAACTTTCCAAGATTGACCGTGGCATTATTACCCAAAAAAGCATTCTAATCCCTGCACTTTTGTTGCTACTTAGTGCTCTTGCTTTGGCATTTGCTTTGTATCGTTTGCTAAGACAGCAAAACAGTCAAGAATTACGCATTAGTGAAAAAGAAAACATGCGTCAGCGTCAAGAGATGGAAAAAGAAGCGGCACGAGCCAGACAAATCCAAGAAGAAAACGAACGCTCACAAATGGCGATTTTGCGACTGCTTGATGAATTGGGCGACCTAGCAGAAGGTGACTTGACCGTAAACGCCACCGTATCAGAAGATTTTACGGGGGCGATTGCCGACTCGGTGAACTTCGCCATCGACCAACTGCGTCAGCTGGTACTTGCCATTAACACCACTGCTGACCGAGTTGCCCAGTCATCACAACAAACACAGATGACCGCGGTAGAGCTTGCCGAAGCGTCCGAGCACCAAGCCCAAGAGATTGCAGGCGTGTCTGCCGCGATTAATGAGATGGCGGTGTCGATTGACCAAGTATCTGCCAACGCTTCAGAGTCTGCCTCGGTTGCCCAGCGTTCGGTTGCCATTGCTCAAAACGGTGCGGACGTGGTACAACGCTCTATTGAGGGCATGAACACCATCCGTAATCAGATTCAAGAAACCTCTAAGCGTATTAAGCGTCTGGGTGAATCGTCTCAAGAGATTGGTGATATTGTTGGATTGATTAACGACATTGCCGACCAAACCAATATTCTGGCCTTGAACGCCGCCATTCAGGCATCGATGGCAGGTGAGGCAGGTCGTGGTTTTGCGGTCGTTGCCGACGAGGTACAGCGACTGGCAGAACGTTCGGCTGCGGCGACTCGTCAGATTGAGACACTGGTTAAGACCATTCAGGCGGATACCAATGAAGCGGTATCATCGATGGAGTCTACCACTGCAGAAGTTGTAAAAGGTGCAAAACTTGCCAAAGACGCAGGCGAGGCACTAGACGAGGTGCAAACCGTATCGAACACACTGGCAGATTTAATCCAAAACATCTCAAACGCTGCCCGTCAGCAAGCCACCTCTGCAGGTCATATTTCTAGCACGATGAACATCATTCAAGATATTACCTCGCAAACTTCATCAGGTACGATGGCGACTGCTCGTTCGGTGGGTCGTCTAAACGAGATGGCGGCAGCCTTGCAAGAGTCAGTATCTGGCTTTAAGCTATCCAACGATGATGTTTTTGCTGACAACTGATTGTTAGCATGGGGGCGTGATGAATTTGCCTTTGTGGCAAGCGTACATAGAGCGAATCTGTGGATTTGTGTTGCCGTCGGTGCAACATAATTGGCTCATTTATGCCATCACGACCACCGCCCAAAGTCACAACATGAGCGTACATGAGCTGTATGATGCTTTGCAACATGATATTGTTGTACCATCAGAACCATTGCCAGCCTTGACTCAGTCGCTACTTGATAACTTACTCATTGCGGAGAGTCGTTTTTTTCGCCATGAGCCGTCTTTGACATTCGTCGGAGAGCTGTACAAATCTTACATTACTAAGTGGCATAAGGCAACACCATCGTTTGATGTTCCGTCGATGTTTTCGGTATGGAGTGCAGGATGTTCTACAGGTCAAGAGACGTATTCGTTGGCAATGACACTTGACTTGATATCTCGGCAGTTTGTCAGACCTTTGCCGTTTCAGGTCAATGGCTCGGATTTGTCCGTACGCTCGCTGACGTTGGCAAAAAAAGGCGAGTATACAGGCAGACAAATTAATGAAATCCCTGCCCGTTACCACTCCCAGCTTCATGCCACGCACGATGGGGTGGGCGTTTTTAATCACCAAAAAATATGGCAGGTGGACATAAAAACTCGGCAACACACCCAATTTTTTTGGCATAACCTTTTTGCAAAAAAACCGCTTGGCTTGCCCAAGCAACAGGTGATTATTTGTCAAAATGTGCTGATTTATTTTAGAAAATTTGACCAAAGAGACATTTTGGCATATTTTGTGCAGAATTTAGATATTGGCGGTTGTGTTTTGTTCGCTCCTAATGAAGCCATGTTTTGGCAACACCCTAATATGAGGCGTGTCGATAACGGTCAGATTAACGCTTGGCAAAAAATAAGCCAATGACTGACTTGCACCCATGTCAAATGATGATTTAAAAAAATGGCGCAAGCCAATTAAAGTATTGTTTTAGGATGATAAGATGATTAAGCAGTCCAATGAATTAGTGGCATTAGAATGGCTGATTGACCCGTTAAACCAAGAATTTCAAGCATTGCACGCCCATACAGCCCTGTCAGCATCTGAGATGTTGGCTTATTTTGCTCGCCAATATGGTGTTATTGGCAATGTGCTTGTCATGGCAAATCTGCCTGAGTTTACCAAACTTGCCAAAACCATCGGTGAGACTGCTGAGCATTTTGCAAAAACGGGCAACCCTGCGGTTTTGGCACCAAAAATCATCTACGCCAGCCATCTGTTGCAAAATGAGATAAAACGCTATGCCACCACAGGTTTTTTGCGACGTCCTTTACTAAATTCACGCATTTATTATCTTAATTTGGTGGGGGCTCATGTGGGCGGCAAGATAGACAAACAAAGCATCTTGCAGTCGGTGGTTCATGAACGGTTTAGCGAGCAAATAGACCTAAAAGTGGTTCAGTCAGGCACACTAGATGACAAAAGCTATCAAGAGATTAATCAGGCTTGGCGGGCGTTGGCAGGACAGCTTATCCAAAGTGGGGTCAATGGCGAACAACTAACCAAACTGCGTAATCTTGGCACGCACCTAGCAGGAGCAGCAACGGAGCCTGTGCTACAAAAGCTATGGCTCATCACGGTACTATGGCTTGAAAACACCGCATTAAACACCAAGCCATTGCCATCTTATTATGCTCATATCTTGGGCGAACTTGATCGTGTGATTGCTTTTCAAAAGGCAGGCATTGCCCCAGAGCTTGAAGCAAGCATTTGGCTTGAAAATGTTATTGCTGATATTTATGTAGTACTTGCTAATCTAGACGTGTTAAATGAGCAAGCTCAAAACCTCTTAAAGCATCTCAATGAGATGTTGGCAGACGACCAAGCTTTCTTTCCCCATGTATTGGCGACCGTGGAGGGGCTGGTATTTTCGTTGGCGGACAACAAGATTAAGATGGATGTGCTACACGCCTTGCAAGAGCAGTTGTCAGCACGTGGTTGGTCTTTCTATGCCCGTTATGTGGAGCAAATCATTAGTGATGCAACCACCGCCCAAAGCAGTGATGAGATGTTTGCCCAAATGCAATGGCAACTCAACACTCAGCTCCAAGATTTGTATACTGCCATCGCCAGTACCGCCGAGGTTATCAACACCAAAGGCGGTCGTCATGATGACATTGTTGTCAATGAGCGAGATGTGCTTCGTGAAGTTCGTATCTTAATAGAAGAAGTCAAAGATAAGTTCTCAGATTACCTAAACCATAAACAAGCTGATAAACTGCCATCATCTAAGAATTTTGAGTTACTGGTTAAAAACTTTAATGACCTAGGGTTGTTTGATGTGGCGACAGTGGCAACAAAAATTGCGGGGGTATTTACCCTGCTCCAAGAAAAATCACCAAATCATATCCCATGGCAAATCGCTCATAAGATTGCCGAGTGTTTGTCCTTGTTTGAGATGTTCCGTGATAATTTGGCACAACAAGTATTTGACCATGCTCTACTCACCCGAACAGAAGAATGCACCGATGATGCTCAAAGACTACTGCTTGATGCCAATCTAAGCGAGCCTGAACTGTATGATGTGGAGATGGCACGTCACTCTGCTCATCAGCATGCCACGGTTTATGATGACGCAGGCGAGCATGTCCCCACTTTGCCATCACAAACAAACCTTGACGACGCTCAAGATGGTATCCAAGATGTTTTGGATACAGACACAAATACAGATGTGGATTTGGGATTGGGTATTGATGTCAATCTAGATGTTAATGATGAGCAAGACAGCGAAGCAGAAGATGGGCGAGAACTGGCTCATGATGTCGTCTTTGAAAGTCAGATGGTTGAGCCGTCTGTGCAAAAAAATGCCCAAGATGAAAATCAAACCGAGCAGGTTATTGATAATTTTGAGTTAGATGGTACATTGACCATCGATGAGTTGCCAGCGGATGACATGTCTTTGGATGATGCCAAAGCAGAGAATGATGTTGATGTTATTGACGTTAGCATTGATGGCATGCATGATAAGACTTTGGATGAGATTGGTCTAGACATTCATGATGCTCATAAGACAGCCACCATAACACCTGATGAGAGTATTAATATCAGCCATCAAGTCGCCCAAGACAACCAAATCAGCCAAGATGATTTTGATGATTTGTTTGATGATACGCTTACCTTTGATGATAATTTTGGTGTTGATGACATCAAAACACCCACAAAGAGTGAAACAGTCGACTTTGATGTGGCAGATGATGAGCTGTTTGATGATATTTTTGTTGATGAACCAGTTTTGGCAGTCGGTCAAGTAGGCGACCAAAGCCAAAATCCACGCTTAGATGATGACCCAGTCCAAGATGGGCCACAAATCATCAATCATTTGCCTGATGAAGATATTGAGTTGGATTTATTTGATGACAGTATTGCATTGACCTTGGATGATGAGAAGCTTGACGACGATGAACTTATGGTGGATGAGTTGCCCGACCAAGAGCCTCACACGGCAGAAGATGGTGTGTATGCAACCCAAGAAGATGATGAGATTTTGTTGTCTGATTATGTCAATGAAGGCACGGTGGATAATGTTGTACCAAGTCTTGCAAGTAGTGAGTTATTGACTGATGAGCTACCTGAAAATGGCACCAACGAAGATGAGATAGTTGTCGATGATGTAGATGTTGCTCAAGCCGACAATAGCCAAGATTTGCCAGACCAAGATGTGTTTGATGAAGTCGTCTTTGATGATGAGACGATTGGCGAAGCTGATGTTATTTTTGACGATATAGATGATGCAGACGATACGAATAATATCAATATTGCTGATATTGCTGATGAAAAACTTGCCCAAAAAGAGTCTGATGAGCAAGTGACAGTTCTTGGTGAGACAAAACAAGACGTAGCAGAGGGGCAGGCTGCAGATGGGCTAAGTGAGGTTTATCTTGCTGCCAAGGCAAGCCTAAAAGAAGATGATTTTAGCCATGATGAAGAATTCCGTGAGATTTTCATCGAAGAAGTCGATGAAGTCATGGAAGAGATGCATGCGCACCTACCAAAATGGCAAGCTGACCCCCAAAATCTCAAACCGCTAAAAGAGATTCGCCGTAATTGGCACACCCTAAAAGGCTCAGGGCGTATGGTTGGGGCATTTCAAGTGGGTGAGACTGCTTGGGCAATTGAAAATATGCTTAACCGTGTTCTAGACGAAACGGTCAAAGTCAGCCCTGATGTGGTGGCCATCGTTAGTGAGACTGCCGAAATTATCCCTGTTATGGTGCAGGACTTTGCAAGCAGTCAACCCCCGAGCGTGGACAATGCACTGGTAGTCATGCGTGCCAATAATATCTTGGCGGGCAGACCCATGGATGAAGGCAGACCTGACCTAGCAGGCGAGAGTATAGAAGATGAGGTGCAAGACGAGCCATTAGTAGAGACAGTAGAGACAGACGAGTTGGTCAGTGATGATGTGGCAGATGACAACATCATGATTGGCGAGGATGACGATGAGTCTATTGGTGATGAGTTGGCAAATGCTGATGAAATCGAAAGTGTTTCTGAGGAGATTGTTGATGATACCACCAATGATGAGCAAATCCAAACAGCGGACATGCCTGCGGTACTATTGCCATTTATCGAGACTGCCAAAGCAACCACGCATGAGCCGATGGAGGTCGATGAAGACATTCGCGAGATTTATATCGAAGAGGCAGGCGAGGTCTTAGAGACCATCATTCCGCTTTTTGATAAATACCAAAGCAGTCCTGACAAAGGCACGCTGACCGACATCCGCCGGGGCTTTCACACCCTAAAAGGCTCAGGACGTATGGTTGGGGCGTATGAGCTTGGCGAGCTGGCTTGGTCGATTGAGAACATGCTAAACCGTGTCCTAGATGAGACCGTGCCGATGGATGATGGCATGCAGGCACTCATCGGTGACGTGTTGGGCGAGTTTGGTGCGTTGGTGTCCATCTTTGAATCCAAATCTGACGATTACCCTGCCAAGATAAAACTGTGGGAGGCAGTCGCTCACGCTTATAGCAAAGGGCATGGCAAGGAGTTTGACTATCGCACATTGGATGCAGCTGATGGGTTGGACAAAAACACCGATATACAAAATGCCAGTACAGAAGACGGTGATGACATTGACAGTGTTGCCGATAATGGCGCTTTGCAGTCATTAGATGATGGAGTATTGGTGCCTGAGCCTGTTTTGGTGGAATCATCAGTAGAAGGTGAGTCAAATCAAGACGTCATCAATGACAAAAACACCAAACAAACAGACCGCACCCAAGATGATGAGACTGACAAGAAGACCAAGCCCACTCACGAAGCACTTAGTTTGGTGGAGCAGGCAGGTCAGATCATGTCTAACACCACGCCAAGCAGTCCTGTAGATGATGAAGAGGACATGCTGTGCCAAATCTTTATCGAAGAAGCCAGACAATTATTGGCGGAGGTGACAATATTTTTAAATGCACATGAAGCAGATACTCAGACACCCGTGGACAATAACGTGGTGCGTGCATTTCACACCTTGCGTGGAGCATCAGGCTTGGCACCACTGGTGGCAGTGGGTGAGGTGGGTGCTATTATTGAGCGTGGTTTGCAAAGTTTGCAACATCATGATGCACCGATGGGTGATAAGCACAAACAAGCACTCAAAAATGCAGTGGCATTTATTGATGGCTATCTTGATGCCTACAACCAAACCGATGGCGGTCTCATCACCGACCAAGAGTTGGGGGAATTGGCTGAGGATAAGCAAGAAATTGAAGAGTTGATGCTTGATGAGACTAATGTTTATCATGTAGAGAGTCTGATTGATGGGATTGATGAGCTGCTTGATGCTGAGCTTGAATTGGAGGGCATGAGTGCCAAAGAACAAAATGTAATTTGTGATTATGCCAAAACACAGCTTGCTCAGATTGACATGCTTTTAGCACGTACGCAAGATTTGCCAAAATTTCAAAGCCTGCTTGCGTCCTTAAAGCCTGCCTATGAACTGATGGCAGAGCATGCCGAACAAGTCAAAGATGACAGTTTTATTGATGCCTTGCTTGCGGTTCATCATGAGCTCATTGGGCTCTTTGACGCCATGGCAGGTAGCATGGCGTTAACGGTCGATAAATCAATTCTAAATAACCTAAGTACCATCACGTTAGAGCGAGAGAATTATTATCAAGAGCTTGGCAATACTCTAAAAGAGCAGTCTAAGATTAAAGAGGATGCCGATTCATCTAAGGCATCAATTGATGAGGGGGCATCACAGTCTGATTCTCAAGCACCTATTCGTTTAGAGATGATTGCCACAGATGATGAGCTGTTGGAAATCTTTTTAGATGAAGCGTTGGAGCTTGATGCTGAGGTAACTGAAGTTTTCGGTCAATGGCGAAATGATAAGGAAAATCTTGACCATCTAAAAACCCTGCAAAGACATTTGCACACCATAAAGGGTGGAGCGAGACTGGCAGGTATTAGCAGTATTGGTGATCTAACTCACGAAGCAGAGAGTGTATACGAACGCTTTACCAATAAACAAATGACCGTTACCGACCCGTGGGTTCGCACCATGCAACGTGTGCAGGATGTATTATCCTTGCAGCTAGATGCGGTTAAAAATACCAAGCAGTCTTTCTTTGCAGATAACACCATTGCTGATTTACAGGCTTATTTATCCGCAGGAGAAGTGCCAGAAGGGGCTGTGATTGCCATTCCTGTGCTTGATGCCAAAAAAGAAGAGAGTACATCTGCCCAACCTGCCACACCTGAGCTTGATGAAGAAGCCAGATACCAAAGTTTTATTAAAGACTCTTGGCAGGGCAACTTGCCTGACAAAGACATCTTGGGTGTATTCTTAGAAGAAGCTAAAGAGCTTGCTGAGAGCAGTAGTGAGAACTTTGCGGCGTTTCGTAATAACACATCGGACGTGGCAAGTTTGCAAGCATTGCAACGTAAGCTACACACCATCAAAGGTGGAGCAAGAATGGTCTCTGCCAATGGCGTGGCTGACCTCGCTCACGAGATGGAAACGGTCTATGAGGGCTTGGGTAACCGCCGTCTGCCTGCAACACGTATGGTGGCAAATCTACTCTTTGCCTGTCATGATTGGATTACATCAGCAGTTGGGCTGCTAGAACATAACTACAACCCACCTCGCCCTACGCCGTTAGTAGATGCTTTGCACCGTTTCATCAAAAACCCCGATGACCTAAACGAAGTGCCTGTGGTGTCGCTTGAGAATGAAATTGATTTCATCAATGAATATCAAGCCTTCTTGGCAGAATCAAAAAATACCCGTGATATCAGCCGCATGCCACCCATGAAAGGTATGTTTGGAGAAAGTGTGGACAGTAGCAGTAACAATGAGATGATTCGTATCTCAGCCCCACTGCTTGAACGCATGATTAACTTGTCAGGCGAGGCGGCGATTAACCGTGCTCGTATTGACATGAACCTTGCTAGTATCACAGGCAGTATCGAGGAGATGGGGGTTACGGTTCAGCGTCTGTTTGACCAGCTACGTCGCATGGATATTGAACTAGAAGAGCAGATTCTGGCACAGATTGATGATGGTACGTTTGATGAAGATTTTGACCCCTTGGAGATGGACCAGTATTCGTCACTTAACCAGTTGTCCAAATCACTCTCGGAGTCAGCATCAGACTTGCTAGACATTAAAGCGACCATGCTAGACAAAACCCGTGATGGTGAAAACTTGTTGTTACAATTATCACGTACCCAAGCAGACTTGCAGGACAGTCTGATGAATTCACGGATGGTGCCATTTTCACGACTGACCCCACGCCTCCAACGCATTGTGCGTCAAACCGCAAGCGAGCTTGGCAAGAACGTAGAGCTGACGGTGATTAATGCTGATGATGAGATGGATAGAAGTATTCTTGACCGCATTACATCACCGCTAGAACACATGCTTCGTAATGCTGTTGACCATGGTGTTGAGATGCCTGCTAAGCGTAGTGAGCTTGGCAAACCATTAACAGGTCATATCACGTTAGAGGTGCTACGTGAAGGGGGTGAGATGGTTATCTTGCTATCTGATGATGGGGCAGGCGTGAATGTAGATGCGGTACGTAATAAGGCCATCAGTCAAGGATTGATTCACCCCGACGAACAGCTTGCTGATAACGACATCATGCAGTATATCTTTAATGCAGGTCTGTCCACCACAAACAAAGTAACCCAAATCTCAGGTCGTGGCGTGGGTATGGATGTGGTGCGTACAGAGATTCGTCAATTGGGTGGTTCGGTATCAGTGGAGTCGGAGTTTGGTAGGGGCTCTCGTTTTATCATCCGTGTGCCATTGACTGTATCTGTGTCAGATGCACTCATCGTGCGTGTGGCTGACCGCCAATACGCCATCCCGCTGGTGCAGATTGAGCGTGTGGTGCAGATGAATGCCACAGAACTATTAACCTATCATCAATCGGGCAATAACACCATCAAGATTGATAACAAAAACTATCGTTTGCGTTATCTTAATGAAATCTTAACAGGCAATTATTTTAATGAGATTGTCTCAGGTACGACCCTGCCTGTAATTATCATCAAAACTCAGACAGGGCAAGCCCTTGCTTTGCAGGTAGATGAGATTGTGGGTTCTCGTATTGAGATTGTGGTCAAGCCATTAGGTCGTCAGCTTTCTAACCTATCGGGAATCTCGGCAGCAACCATCATGGGTGATGGCTCGGTCATGCTCATCCTTGATCTGTTGGCACTCATGCGTACCGCTCAGGCGAAACGAGAAAACAAAGAGGTGGAACCTGTCGTCAGCCGTCGTCACCTCATCATGGTGGTAGACGATTCTGTGACGGTACGCAAGGTCACATCTCGTTTCTTAGAACGTCAAGGTTTTGAGGTTATCGTTGCCAAAGATGGTGTTGATGCCATTGAGATTTTACAAGACAATATGCCCGATTTGATGCTACTTGACATTGAGATGCCACGCATGGATGGTTTTGAGGTCGCAACTCAGGTGCGTCACAGTCCCCGTTTGAGTCATTTGCCAATCATCATGATTACATCACGAACGGGCGAAAAGCATCGAGACCGTGCCTTCGAGATTGGTGTTAATGACTACATGGGTAAGCCGTTCCAAGAAGTGGAGCTTTTGGAACGTATTGGCAAACTGCTAAACATTTAGCGGTTCGTTCATGAAAGATGATGGTGGGCGATGGAATCTAACAAAGATGTGTCGAAACAAAGACCTTTGAGTGTGGCGGCACAGTACTGGCAAAGCAAGATTGGTGTTAGTCCTACTTGTCAGCACTCGGATGTTGATGATATTTGCACCCATCAAATCATGCCATCTGACGAGCAGATTAAGGATATTAAGGTCATTGTGATAAGTGATCAACGCAGTCAGCGACTTGCTTTTGATGATGGTTTGCGTGAGGCAGGCTTTGACGTTATTGGCTGTTTTAGTACCGAACAGCTTGATGTGATGATAAAGTCAAAATTGCCCAAAGCGATGGTGTGGCTAGTGGAGCCACCTTTATTGGATGGGTTGCAGGCACTCATTGATGGTCATAAGCCACGCCTGATGTTGGTGGGTTTTCAAGAGGCTCCCAATCCAAAGCATGATGAGAGTTATAAAAAATGGCAACGTTCACTGCTACGCCGTCTTTGTAACTCGCTTGGCATGCCCACGATAAAGACTACGGATAAAAAATCCACGACCATCTCCCATGTGTCTGTACGCCCTTGGAAATACGTGCTATTTTTGGGAGCATCGATGGGCGGACCTGATGCTTTGAAGGTATTTTTGGATAACATCTCCCCTGAGTTGCCGCTTGCCGTTTTAATTGCGCATCATTTTGATAAAGAGATGATTTATGGTCTGCCAAAGATACTCACTCGCAATAATGACTGGCGATGTCGGGTAATTGGCATCAGTCAGCGATTACAAACAGGGACTTGCTTGATTGCCCCGATTGAGCAACAAATCGTCTGTGACAGCGAAGGGCGAGTGATTTTACTCGATAAGCCGTGGGGGGGTGAATATCAGCCGAACATCAGTCAGCTCCTTAAAAACACCAGCGACGTGTATGGCAGTGAACTTATTGGCATCATATTCTCTGGCATGGGTGATGATGGTTCTGCCTATCTTGCCCAAATTGCCCAAAACAAAAGCCATCTGTGGGCTCAAAGCCCTGAGAGTAGTGGTTGTCCTAGCCAGCCCCAAGCGATGATTGATTCAGGATTTTGCCAATTTTTTGGGACACCTTTGGAACTTGCCAAACGCATCAATCACATGCTTCGGGGTCTTAAATATTCACAATGACAAACAGCGATGCCTAAATTTGCTTTAAGCGTGCCATCAAATGCATCACGGATGGATGATTCTTGGCAAAACAGCATGATGAATATTAAAGATGATGTCATCATTTACCATTGATTGAGAATAGTTATGAGAAAAATTCAAAAACACCAGTTTGAACCTGTAAGCTTGCTTACTGCTGAGCATGGTACCATTGAGGTGACCGCCATTCCTGCCATCGGTCAGCCTGATTGGTTGGTGCCAACCGCCCTTATCATAAGCGTGGACGAATACCATGAGCGAATCTGGACATATCTGTGGCGAGGTCAAGAGGTCTCGGTGTACCATTTGATTCCCAAAGACATCGAAGTGGACAAGCTCGTCATCTTAGAAGGTAACTCGGACGTTCACCGTTTGGCACTACAAACCGCAGGCGAGCTGACAACCAGAAGGGTTCGTATCTCAGATGTGACAGATATTATTCTAAGTGATGAAGAGATTGCTAACATTCAGCTGTCCATTCCTAATCTACCTAACCGTGAGCAAAGACAAGAAAACTATCTGTATCAAGCGGTCATGCTAGATGGCGAGATGTATGTCGTGCCTGATTTGGACTTAATCGCTCACCGCTTGGTGGATTTGGACAGCTGATTTACCAAAAAGCTACTTTTGTCTTGTAATTTTTACCAAAAACTTCGTTATAATAAAACGAAGTTTTTTATTTAGGGAAGCATCATGACCACGCCAGCCACGAGCCAGCCGACACGTCACACCGATAAATACAGCCTTGCCACTCGCATTTTTCATTGGATGGGGGCGTTACTTATCATCGTGGCATTTGTGACTATTAATATGGGTGATGAGTATATCGGTCTGCACAAATCCATCGGGGCGAGCTTTTTTATTTGGACGGTGCTACGCATCATTAACCGCTTTGTCGTCAAAGCCCCACCGTACCCGCCCATGCCAAAATGGCAAACGGCGATAGCCCATCTGACCCATTTGGGCTTGTATATTGCCATGCTTGCCATGCCTATTACAGGTATGCTCATGAGTATGTATGGCGGTCGTGGCGTGAGCGTGTTTGGGCTGTTTAGTTTCCCAAGCGTGGTCAGCATTAACAGAGATATGGCAAAAGTGATGAACGAGCTACACACAGGGGCGGTGTTTTATGTGCTGGTTTTTCTAGTCATCGCTCATGTTGGTGGAGCGTTGTATCATCAGTTTGTGATGAAAGACAATTTGATAAGTCGCATGAAGTAAAGTGTTAATGCAATGGTAAAAAGCCCCAACATTTGTTTGGGGCTTGTTTCTTTTCGATGAGAAAATTGATTATGTCTATTAAAAGAATATCCTAATGGTTAGTGGTGCTTTCTAGGGTGAAAAAGTGCCATGGTTTTTGTAGTAAGACTCAATTTCATTGGCTGTAATTTGGCTTTTTACTCTTTATAGTCAAACAAATTTGAAATAAGACAAGGAAAACGAGCGAAGTTGTACAAGTAGTACTACGAGCGAGTTTGACACAGTATTATTTCAAAGTTGGCAGACTATATTGTTGCAAGAAAGCGGCTTGATGTATGCTCATTGAAATTTACATGAGATTTTAAAACATCAAAGCAATCCTTGTACTGCCTTTTATATGAAAAATAATACCTTTTATCTTAGCGTCGGAATTTTGAACGATATTTGTAGGTTTTATGTGGTATAACTATGTTTGCTGTTGTATTCATGTATGATTGATGCATGATTTATACAATAGTGTTAATCCACGTCTGTGAGCTGTGCTTGATTAACATATCTCATCTTTTGGCATTTTATATAGAAGCAGGAGTTCCTATGAACCACATTTATCGTATTATCTTTAACCGCAGTTTAGGCATCTATCAGTGCGTGTGCGAATTTGCCAAAGCGTGTGGCAAATCATCGGGTAAGATTTTTAAGGTCAGCGTACTGGCAGGTGCGATGGCAACAAGTGGTACGGCATTTGCTCTTGACATCAATGAGGATAAACACTACACCACAAGTAGCGACAGAGCAGAACCCATCAACATCGCCACCATCAAAGGTAGTCATGTTACCGTAACTGTCTCAGGAAAAGATGTGGTTCGCTCGATGAGTGCAAAAGGTGCATACGACTTAAACAATCCCCACGAAGGTCGTCAATGGATTGGGATTGGACAGTATGGAACGGGCATTGTCAATATCGAAAATGGAGCAACCGTCCGCTCTGCCGACAGCATCTTACTTGGTGTCATGGGCGATGAGGTCAATCGTGTCGCTCACGGTCATGGCACAGTCAATCTGTCTGGCGAATCCAAACTACAAGCCGACCTTTATCTTATGGTGGGTGATGGCGGTGTAGGCACACTCAATGTCAATAGTGGCTCAACCGTGAATGCCAGAGATATTTGGGTTGGCACTACCAACAACGGACAAGCAGGCAGTACCATCAACATTGATGGCATAGGTCAAAGCGAAAACCGCAAATCACAAGTCAATGCCATGACCATTACCGTTGGCGATGAAAATACAGGCACGGTCAATGTCAAAAATGACGGCATGATTAGTGCAAACCGCCTTATCATCGGCGAGCAAGCCACTGGCAATCTGAATGTGTCTAGTGGTGGTAATGTCGCCGTGAATAACATCGAACGAGGTACAGCGGGCAAAGCCAACCTCGTGCTAAATGGTGCTGACATCAAGATAGAGCAAGGCAACCAAGATGACTTCTTTAAAGGTTTTACTAGCACTGATAGCATCACCATTAATAATGGTTTAGAATTTAACACCAACGGTCATGATGTTACCATCAACCCAAATGCCGTCATTACAGGCAATGCAGGTAAATTTACCACCAATGGTGGCGGTTTTGAAAAAACTGGCGAAGGCAATCTTACCATTTCCGAAAACACCTTTAAAAACACCAAAGGCGACATCGCCATTGAAAAGGGCATACTCAAATTAAATGGCAACTTTAAATTTAATGATGGTGAAAGTCTAAATATCGCAGTGCGTGATACTGATGATTATGGCAAATTCCATGTAACAGGCAATCTTGATGCTTCCAAAGGTGCGTTAAATGTCTATGCCTATGACCTCATCAAAGCCACCCTTGCCAATCCAAGCAATACTGCCATTTTTAATGACATGGTAAAAGCGGGTACTTTGACGGGCAAATTTACCTCATTTAAGGTGCTGGACCAAGATGGCAACCCCATTACCTCTAATTTAGACACCGAATACAAAAACAATGCCGTGAATTTGGTAACCAAACCTGCAACGGCAACACCGCCAGTTACTCCGCCTGTAACACCGCCAGTGATAACACTGCCTGCACTCCCAACCACCACACTCTTTACTGATGCGGTGGAACACAACAACAAACCATCAGCCTCAAATGTGGCAGGGGTACTGGATAAAGCGGTTGCCAGCTCTGATAGCAGTTTGGGTAAAACTCTCGTTGCCCTACAAACTGTGGCAAAACTTGATGATGAGCAACTAAGCCAAATCGCCGAAAATCTCCAACCTGCGATTAACACCCAGGCCCCCACCGTCATCAACGAACAGCACAACCTAGCCACCACCGCAGTTACCGACCGCATCTTTACCGCTCGTGCTGACATCACGCAAGGCTCAGACGCTGGCGGACGCTCGCTATTTAGACGCAGTGATAATCTGTCAAACTCTGTGTGGCTACAAGCGGTCGGACAAAAACACAAAGCCGATGAGCGAGGCGGTTTTGCAGGCTTTGATGGCAACTCACACGGCTTTGTGGTGGGGACAGACGGTATGGCAAGCGATGATTTGCGTCTGGGTGTGGCACTGGGACACTCTAATAGCGACATTGACAGCACAGGCACTTCGGTTCGCCAAAACCTACAAACCAAACTCACTCAGGCTTATGTTTATGGCGATTATGCCCTAAGCGATGATACCAATGTCAATGGCTTTGTTGGTTATGGTCGTGCCAATATCGAAACCGAACGTGATATTAACGTGGCCAATGTCTTTGAAGGCAAGGCACGTGCCGACTATGATGCCAAAATCAGTCAAATCGGCATCGGCATTGACCGCCGTATTGGCACCATCAACGACCATGTTTCGCCATTTGCTCAGTTGCGTTATACTCGCCTAGCCAGCGACGGGTATACAGAGACAGTCCATGGCACTGATTTGGTTGGGAACTTTGGTGTGAGTGTGGCAAAACGCACCGACAACATCGTCCGTGCCACCGCCGGTGTTCACTTTGCCAAACCCATCAATGATAATACTCAGCTTATCGGTAGCGTGGCAGGACACTTTGAAAACAACCATCGACCCACCATCAGTGCTTCATTTAATGGTCTGTCCGATGTTAGCTTTAACCAAACTGCCCAAAAGAATGACAAATTCTCAGGGTCGCTCGGTCTAGGCGTACGTTATCAGCTAAGTGCCAATACTGAAATTTTGGGGCAATATCAAGGAGAATTTAGCAAAAATACCAGCACTAATGGCGGTACAGCCGCTATCAAGTGGAAGTTTTAATGCTGTAAAATCCTTGATAATGACACCAATCTTGCAACCTTAGTCGCACTTAAGGGAGAAAGATTAGCATGTCCCATCAAGGCTTGATTAAGCCAAGTCTTGATGGGGCTTGGCTTTTTAATTGTTTCAACCTGTTTTTAAAAATTAGCAGGTGTACAAAATTTTGACGCAAATGAATTATCTGCCAACAAAAAGCACACTTTATCAAGTGTGCTTTTTGGGTATTAGACCTTTAAATACAAATCTTGAACCAATCAAGAATTCATCATCAAATACTCAAATGCCGACAGCCCTGCCTTTGAGCCTTCGCCCATGGCAATGTTGATTTGCTTATAAGGTACGGTGGTTACGTCCCCACAAGCAAACACGCCTGCCTTGCTCGTGCGACATTTGGCATCAATCTCAATCTCGCCATGAGCGGTAACATCGACCAAGCCCTTGACGACATCAGAGTTTGGCACCAGTCCGATTTGCACAAATACCGCCGATAGTGGCAAAGTTACATTCTCGCCCGACACTCGGTCTTGATAGATAAGACCATCTACTTTACCGCCATTTGCCGTGATTTTCTGCGTGGTGGCGTTTTTGATGATTGTGATGTTGTCTTTGGCACTCGCTTTGTCAATCAGGACTTGGTCGGCACGTAGTTTATCGCCAAACTCTAACACGGTAACGTGAGCAACGATACCCGCCAAGTCCAACGCCGCTTCCACGCCCGAGTTACCGCCCCCGATGACCGCCACAGGCTTGCCCTTAAAGAAGGGGCCATCGCAGTGTGGGCAATACGCCACGCCGTTGCCGATGTTTTCATCTTCGCCTTTGACACCAAGTTTACGCCATTTGGCTCCTGTGGCAATGATGAGCGTGCTTGAAGTCCAACTTGCCCCTGTGTTTAGGGTAACTTGATAACCGCCTTTGACTTCTTCGATAGACGATACGCTCACGTGTTCTTTGACCGTGATGTTGTATTCTTTAATATGTGTGGCAAGGTTGCTTGCTAGGGTGTTGCCGTTGGTGAGTGGGATTGAGATTAAGTTCTCAATGTCTTGGGTATCCTTAACTTGCCCGCCAATACGGTCGGCAACGAGTGCCACACGAAGTCCCTTGCGAGCGGTATAAATCGCCGCCGCACTGCCAGCAGGTCCACCACCGATGACGGTTACGTCTTGGGTTTCTAGCTCTTCGCTTTGACCTTCGGCAAGTAAGTCGGGGTACTCGGCTTGTAGTTTGTCAATGATACGGGCGGTATCGACTTTACCATTTAAAAATGGTTTGCCGTTTAAAAATACCGCAGGCACGCCTTGAATGTTGTTGGCTTCGACAAGCTCGGGGAATACGCCACCGTCAATCATCTCGTTTTCAATGCCTTCATTTAAGATGGCAAATTGGTTTAACGCTTGCACGACATCAGGGCAGTTGTGGCACGATAGCGAGACAAAGGTTTGAAATTTAAGTGGTTTTTGAATGCGTTTAACCAGCTCTTGAATGCCTTCGTCCAGCTTCATGGTATGACCGCCTGCGTGCAAAATCGCAAGTAGCAAGGACGTGAACTCATGACCGCCTGGGATGCCACTAAACACAATGCCCGTATCACGGTTGTCGGTGGTAATCTTAAAGCTCATGGGCGATAAGTCAATATCCACCACAGTCTTGTCAAAGCCGATTTTATCCGAGCAGCTGGCAATCTGCTCCAAAAAGTTCACCAATTCGGCACGTTTGGCATGGTCGCCGTAACCCAAAATCATGGCAATGGGGCGGGTCATGTTGGTGCTGTAAGTCTTGATAGCATCAAGTAAAGATTTGTCTAGCATGGTATGTACCTATAAATTGCCTATGAATATGTTTAAATTACCTAGTATTATAAGGGTTATTTGATATTTAGAAAATTTAAACGTTTTTAATATTAAGTTTATAAAACTCAATTAATCCCAAAAAGAAAATTCATACAAAAAAGCACATAAAAAAGATAATTTTGCTTGCTTATACCGCCAATTCTTGCTAAGATAAAGCCGTGCCAAATAAGTGGATTTGGTGGGTAAGTTGCCATCAAATCAGCTGTTGGAATATCACTAACCCATTGATAAATCAGGAGAATTTTCATGTTTCCAGAATACCGTGAACTCATCACCAAACTCAAAACCGAAAATGATTTGCACTTTGTTAAGCTGTTTGATGAGCATAACGAGCTTGACGAAGAAATCACCAATCTTGAAAATGACCCTGTTGCCGCCAACAGTCGTGCCGAAGAAATCGAAAGGCTAAAACGCAAAAAATTGGCTCTAAAAGATGAACTTTATCAATACCTATTGACCAAAGCATAATCAATCGCTTATTTAAGTGATAAAAAACACAGGCTAGACGACCTGTGTTTTTGTTTGGCTGTAATTTTTTGGGCTCTGGTCTAAAAAGTATGCTAAACCCAACCATAGTTAATATAATGAAACACCAACTCAAATGCTTTGAAATGGTTTTCTAGCTTTTTAGAAAAACAGCAAGTTCTCCTAAATGCTCGCCTGACGAAGGTTCTCAGTCTGGTGTTATTGCCTTCAATACCCACAGTAAAGCGTTTACCAACTTGTTTTAAAGAGTGCTTAAAGGCAGTTAAAAAGCTATCCCAATCATCACAAGCAATTTTGTTGAAAGTAATGCCTAGTTGGGTAAGTTGTATTTTGAGTTTTTTGGCAGTAGCAAGGTTTCGTTTGCCCCACACAAAAGCAACAATCTCACCTGTGCCTTTGTCATAAGCATAGATGAGCCAAACTTTGTTTTTCTTGTTACCAACATAAGTCCAAAACTCATCCACTTCTAAGGTGTCGTAATGTTGTTGTTTGGGTTTGATTTTGTGGTTGCTGTTTGTGAGTACACTTAGCACCTTTGCTTTGCTCACTTGTTCAATTACCACAATATCTGCAATGCTACACCCACGAGCAAGCATTAAGCGTATTTTGTTGTCTATGTGCGAATAACAGCCCTTGTAGCTTAGTTCTGACTGTTGGACAAACTGTCTGTGGCAATTTTTACAAAAATAATTTTGTTTGCCATAGCTTTTTACGCCATTTTTCTTTATACTATGACATAGGCAACTTGGGCAAGTAATGGTAATTGTCGTCTTCATAACCGTAAATTACCACTGTTTGGTTAAGTTGTCTTTTTAGTTTTTGTTACAGCATACTTTTTGAACCACTGCCATTTTTTGATGATAAAAAGTCGCCCAACATATTGAGCGATTTTTGTGATTTATCAAAATTGGCTGATGTTACAACGAGCTTTTTCTTTGGTGGCAAAGTCTTCGATGAGTGCTTTCATCTTCTCGGGGGTAATGCTCTCTTGCATGGCAGCTTCTAGCTTTTGGTTGGCTTCGCTCTGACTCATCTCTACCATCTTGGCTTGGTCTTCTTCGGTCATGACGATAGGCTTGTCATCAATGCTCTCGCCACGAGCCAGTTTTTCTTGTTGTTCGGTGTATTTTAGCACCTTTTGACCGACTTCGCTTTCATAGAATTTATCTGCTTCTTGGATGCCTTCAACGCCAACAGCGTCCACGAGCGTCTGCTTGCTGGTCTCATGATAGGTCGCTTCGCCGTCTTTGGACATCAGACAAGCCCCTTGCTCTTCGGTGATGTCAGGATTGGTCTGTGCCAAATGCATGAGCGTGGACGCTTGCAAAATTTTGTTCATCATGGCAATGCTTGGCGAGTTATCCAAATTAACACTGGCGGTCTTAGCAGGGGTAGTTTGGGTGGTCTCTGCGGTGTTGGCAGGCTGTTCGGCTGGGGCTTCGGTCTTGTTACAAGCGGTCAGTAGGGTGGCAGAAACGGCAACTGCCAATAGGGTGCAATAGAGCTTCATATAATTGTCTCAATGTTGTTAACAAAATGTCTAAAAATGGAGAACAACAATTTTAACACACATTCACCAACTTGACCGATGTTTTTGCCATAAATAAAAACCGCCTAACCTGATGGCTAAGCGGTTTGGGTTATCTAAAATCTCAGAGTAACTAAATTATTAGATTAGATTTTACCAACGAGGTCTAGGCTTGGTTTCAAGGTCTCTTGACCTGCTTCCCAAGCGGCTGGGCATACTTCACCGTCATTTTCACGCACGTATTGGGCAGCTTTGACTTTACGAATCATGTCTTTGGCAGAGCGACCGATGCCTAGGTCGTGGATTTCGGCAACTTTGATAAGACCGTCTGGGTCTACTAAGAAAGTACCACGCAATGCAGCATGCTCGTCTTCAATCATGATGTTAAAGCCACGAGTGATTTTGCCAGTACCGTCGCCTAGCATTGGGTATTTTACTTTACCGATGGCAGGAGATGAATCGTGCCATGCTTTGTGAACAAAATGGCTGTCGGTAGAGACGGCATACACTTCTACGCCAAGAGCTTTTAGCTCTTCGTAGTGGTCAGCCATGTCTTCAAGCTCAGTTGGGCAAACGAACGTAAAGTCATGTGGGTAGAACATGAAGATAGACCATTGACCTTTGGTGTCTTCTGATGAGATGGTTTTGAACTCACCATTTACAAAAGCTTCGGTGGTAAATTCTGGAATTTGTTGGTTGATGATAGTAGTCATATTGTCACCTATGGTTTGTTGTTCAAAATGATGCGACAAAGAGTAATAAAAGTAGCTTTGTCATAAAGAGAAAACCCTTGAAGGTATTATATGATAACAAAAATTAACGGTTTATGCAGTTAAAAGTTTTAAATAAAAGGTTTTGTTTTATCAAACTTAGGTGTAAAATAGCAGATATGATTTTTTAAAATAAGGAATGCGTGATGATTACCTTGCGTCAGTTAGAGTTCGCCCTTGCCGTTGCCAAGCACAAGCATTTTAAGCGTGCCGCTGAAGAGTGCAACATTTCTCAGTCTGCCCTAAGTCTAGGCATTGCCGAGCTTGAAAAACAGCTAGATACGCAGATTTTTGAGCGTAATAACAAGCAGGTGCTCATCACGCCCATCGGCGAAGAGCTGTTGGAGCGAGCCCAGCGGGTGTTTAGCGAGATTAGCGACTTAACGACCCGAGCCCACAGCCATCAGTTGCCCCTTGCCTATCCGATGACGATAGGCATTATCCCGACCATCGCTCCGTATCTGCTCCCCAAAGTGTTGCCAACAATCAAAGACAAGTACCCCCAGTTTGAGATGGCGGTGACCGAAAAGCAGACCGAACGCCTGTTAGAGCAGGTGCGTTATGGGTATATTGACACCGCCATCGTGGCACTGCCTTATGCGGTTGATGGTCTGCATGCCTTTGAGTTTTGGGCGGAGAATTTTTATGCCATTTTCCCCAAAGATGGCAATCATGACGAAACAAGCATTTCAAGCACGGAGCTGTTTGAAAATGACGTGTTGCTACTGGGTGAAGGGCATTGTTTGACCGACCAAGTGCTGTCGGTTTGTACCATGAATAAAAACGAGCTAAAATCAGGCTTTTCGGACGCCAGTCTTAATACACTCATTCAGATGGCAAAAGCGGGCATGGGGACAACCCTAGTACCTAAGATGGCGTTAGAGCAAATCGGCGATGACGTAACTGCCTTACCCCTAAATGAGACAGGACCACACAGACGACTCGCATTCGTTACTCGCCTAAACTATGCACGGGTCAATGACGTCAAAATCCTAAGCGAGATTTTTAATGAAGCCTTAACCGCCCATGAAGCCAAAGGCTAAGCCAATTAGGGCTTACCTTTTAGCAAATTATGCCATGTCTGATAGTCAGGCATGGCTTTTTTGACTTCATGCCAAAAAGCAGGGCTGTGGTTGGGATGGATAAGATGGCACAGTTCATGCACAAAGACATATTCGGTGCAGGGGTAGGGATAGGCAGGCAGATAAGTGGATAGCCAAATGCGAGCTTCATGGGTGTTGCAACTGCCCCAGCGAGTGTGCATTTTCTTGGTGCGAATCTCATCGGCAAAGTGACCGACCACAGGTTGCCATGTGTCTGCCAGAGCAGGCAGGCGAGCTTTGAGCTCATGCTCATAGATGGCAAGTCGGCAGGCGTTGGGGTCTTGGCGTTGCTGTTTTGATAGCCTGATGGGGTGCTGTGTTAGATAATCTGCCACATCAAAAGGCTCGCCCCACAGCTTGGGATGGGCATGGCTTGAGCTGTGGTCGGCGTGGGTATGTTTGCGTTTGTGGGCGTGAGCCATTGCCCATGCGGACTTGGACATGATAAGGCGGTGGATGTCACCATCAGACAGATGACGTGGCACGCTGACAGCAAAGCAGGGGCGAGCGCTTATGAATGTTAGGCGAAAATTGACGTTTTTGACGGCTTTTTTGTGGATGATGAGCGTGATGTCATGTTTGTCAAAATGGGCGAATAAATCGGTGTGGGGCATGGGTGGTGATGTATTGAGTTTAAAAATATTTTAGCATGATGGCTTTTAAAAAGAAAAATTAAAAACAAAAAACAGGTCACATACATGACCTGTTTTGGTTTACCCAAGGGGATAAGATTAGTTCATGCTTTGTGGGGCTAGGATGGTTAGCTCAACACGGCGGTTTGGCTCATAACTGCTACCAAACTGAGTGGTTGCACCACGTCCAACAGCACTGATGCGGCTAGCACTCACGCCTTGACCTGCTAGGTAGTTAGCAACAGCAGCGGCACGGTTTTGTGATAGTACTTGGTTGGCGTTGGCGTTACCTTCGATAGACGCATAGCCGTTTACCATAACCGTGGTTTGGTTGTATTGGTTTAGGGTGCTCGCCACTTGGTTTAGGGTGTTGTACGAGCTAGGCTTGATGTCATATCTGCCAACATTAAAGGTAATCGCCTCTGGGATAGACAAGTTAATGTTGTTGGTGACAGGGTCTCTTTGTACTTCAATGCCTGTACCTGCGGTTTGCTGTCTTAATTTGGCTTCTTGCTTGCTCATGTAAGCACCAACACCTGCACCGATGGCAGCACCGATGGCAGCATCACGACCTGTGTGTTCGCCACCTGTCGCCTTAGAGATGGCAGCACCTAGGACAGCACCACCCAATGCACCAAGACCTGCTTTTTTGGTGGCGTCATTTACACCCGTGGTACCAGTGCTGGCACAACCTGCCAAAATCATGCTTGCAGAAACGGCGGTGATGGTAAGAATTTTTTTCATGGGATACTCCTATCAGAGATGGTGAAATGAAAGTCCTCAAATGCGGTTTGGGCTTAACTTTGATATGGGTGTTTAGATATTAAAATCTAAACAGATATTTAAACATATTTAAACCAAGCCCAAACCATTTGATGAGACTATTATGCCGTAAAAAACTCTCTTATTTGTTATAAGTATGTAGTTAATCGGTTATTTTAATTGTAAAAATGGACTGGTATTTTGTACAATCGCCCTAAAATAGGGGCAATTCTTACAGGAAAATGCATAAAATTTTGGTAAAATTGTATCAAAATTTGTCAAAATGGGCGGTTTTTACCATGATTTTTGTCTATTTTAAATAATAACGATGGTAAAATCGACTTATTTATTTTTTAGATAGTAGTCCAAAAAATATGCTGAACTAGATTTTCCGTTCGCCCTGAGCCTGCCTGCGGGTAGGAAAACCGTTATGGTTCGACAAGCTCACCACGAACGGTTTTCTTTGTAGCATACTTTTTGAACCAGAGCCATTTTTTAAAGTCATTTTTTAAAAAAGCCTTTGAAAACTTTGATGGTTTTTAATTATTTTTTTAATGTTTTTTGATTATTTTGATAAAAATTTGCTAAAATAGTGCATAATAATACACTCATCATCAAGCGACATCGGGGTGCGGTATGGTACTTATCCTGATGGGTTGATGACGAGTAGATTTTGACACAAATTGTTACATTTATCTGATGGGCGGTTTTCGTATGCACAAAAATAACCCTAATACCACCTCCTTTTTTCAAAAAATCCATGACAAACACCCCAAACTTGCCCAAAAACTCCGCCTAGGTACGGGGCTTGGGACGATGGTTGCTAACAGCGTGGCAATCAGCGTGCCGTTATATGGGGCGGGGCTTGCCAAGACATTGTTCGGCTCAAACCAGGGCGATAAGGCGGTACTATCTATCGCCAATCACTGGATTAACACCAACAACCGCCTGCTAGATACGCTCATGCCAAAGCGTGACTGGCGGATATCGGTGCCTGACGACCTAAAAAAAGACGGGCGGTATCTGCTTGTGTGCAACCATCAGTCATGGGTGGATACAAGCGTGGTGCAGTATGTGAGCGAGTCACGGTTGCCGATTACTCGATTTTTTGCCAAGCATGAACTGCTCTATATTCCTATCGTGGGGCAGGCGTTTTATTTTTTGGATTTTCCGATGATGAAACGCCACTCTAAGGCACAAATCGCCAAAAATCCTGCCCTTGCCACTCGGGATTTGGAAGAAGCCAGACGTGCCTGTGGACTGCTCGCTGATAAGCCATTTGTTCTGCTCAACTACCTAGAAGGCACACGGTTTAGTAAGGACAAGCACGCCCGCCAAAACTCGCCTTATCAGCACCTATTAAAGCCCAAAGCAGGGGGCTTTGCCTTAGCCATCGCCAGTTTGGGCGATAAGATAGACGGCATGCTGGACATGACGGTGGTCTATCCTGAGGGCGTGCCTGACTATGGCGAGCTGTGGGCAGGTAAGATGACCTGTTTGGGCGTGGACATTCGTCATCTGGACATGGATGAGCGGTTATTTGCTGATTTAAAAGATGGCAAATACGACAGCGATGAGACGGTCAAGGCGGAGTTGTTTGACTTTTTGGATAAGGTGTGGACTGCCAAAGATGAGCGAATTGGGCAGATGATGCGTGAGTTTGAGCAGGTCTAAATAAAAGGTGGGACTAAATAGGGCGTGCCTGTCCTTTATAACACAATTTAACATTTAGAAATTTTATAAAAATAAAATAATGTTTTTGTATGAAAAATAGCTAAATCTTGTTTTTCTTCGTCAAAAACTTGTCTGATAGAAAACTCACAGCCCTTGTTTTTCCCTTGAAAAACGTGCGATTTTTCTCATTTTTCATTGCAAATACAAAAGGCAGGCACGCCCTAATAAAAAAACCAAACCTTTTAAAACCGCCCAAAAAGTTTTACAATACCCCAATGTTTACAAGTTTAATCATAGCAAAACACCATGAGTAGCAAACACACCCCCGAGTTGTCCGACCTAGAAATCCCCCAACCATCTGATGTGCCAGATGATGTCATTCCACTCTTTGGCACGGACAAAGACGAGCGAGAGCCGACCGCTAAGCAAAGTCGCACCAAAATCATCTACGATGTCGGCATGCTTATCCTGCTGGTCATTGACCTGTGTTTGATATTTGCCGATAATATTTTGATGAGCGGACTTGTGACCAAGCTTGCCGAATGGGGCGGATTTAGTGGCATGCTTAGTGCTTGTCAAGCGACTTATCATGTGAGCTTATCCGCCATTGGGGGAATGTTTACGCTGTTTTGGGTGAGTGAGCTGTTGGTGCGATGGCTACTTGCCATCAAACGTCGCACTTATTATCGTTGGTTCTTTTTTCCTTTTGTGCATTGGTATGAAGTATTGGCGTGTTTTCCCATGCTTCGTGCGTTAAGGCTACTGCGAGCAGGGATTATTATCAAACGCTTGCATGACACAGGCGTGATGGTCATTCCCAAAAAGTGGATAACATCCGCCCAGTTTTATTATCATGTTATCTTAGAAGAACTCTCGGACAGGGTAATTTTGACCGCCATTGATAACTTTCGTGAGCAGATGGCACAGTCCAAGACGCATGGCACGCTGATTCAGACGACCATTGACCGTAACCGTGCTGAGTTTGAGAGCGTGGTGCTTGATTTGCTTCGCCGTGAGCTTGCCCCGAAGTTACAGCAGGCGTTTTTGGCACAGACAGGGCAACAGCTCTCGCATGACATCGGCACGTCCGTTGAGCAGGCACTGCTTGACACGCCTGAGCTAAGACGTTATCTTAAACTCATTCCCATCGCAGGGGGCATGATAGAGTCGCAGATTACGAGTGTGGGCCGTCATATTGGCGAGAATGTTACCATGGCGGTCAATGAGCATTTGTTTAATGAAAAAACCCTAGACGCCCTGATGGTCAATGTCGCCAAAGGGGTGGCAAGCATTGATACCACACACCCACAACTACAAAAGCTCGTGAGTGGGGTGATTGATGACGCTCTAAATGCCTTTGAAAAGCAAGTCAAAGTCCAGCAGTGGAAGCACAAAGAGCAGTTGCATTTATAAGAGGGTGCTTTAATCTCAATTTAAAGTTGCAACTTATTGATTTTTCAATGATTATTTTTCGGATTGTAGGGATGAATTACATTCGCCCTTGATAAATCAATCATTGATACAAAGTGAGAATGAGGCAAAGAATTCATCATTTTGCCAAATAAACCCACGCCACTCATCACCAAAAATACCAAAATCGCCACCCAAAGGCGATGATTTTGCCCCAAAACACCAAAAAAGTGGTAAAATTGGCAAAATTTTAGGTGATGATGTTATGAAACCGATTACTTTATTTGGCAAAATGCTCAGTTTTAGCCGTCTAAAACTGCACACTGACGACCTGACCGCCATTCAAGATGAACTAAGTGTTCTATTAAAAGACAACACGTCCGTGCCTGTGGTGCTAGACAGTGAGTGTAAGCTTGATTTGTCGGCATTGGTTGAGATGTTGTGGCAGATGGGCGTACAGCCGATAGGCGTGGTTGATGGCGTGCTAAGCGAGCAGGCAAACGCCCTGCGACTGGCGACTTTTCCTGCCGATGGCAAACGCATGGAGCGTATCAAGCCGACCGATTCACGTCCCACCCCCATAAAGGCGGACAATGTAAATAATGCCCAATCACAAGAAACTCAGTCATCAGAAGCTAAGCCATCAGGACAAGCAGGCGAGTCCGCCAATCAGCCCGTAGTCCAAAAAAAAGCGACCGCCACCCAAACTCAAACCGCCCCTCTAGGGCTGGACACTGCCGATAACACCTCCAAACAAGAGCAGGGCGTCACCAGTAGCGTACACAGCCAAATGCTTCGCTCAGGTCAGAGCCTGCAACATTTGGGCGGTGATTTGATTGTTATTGGTGGGGTCAATAAAGGGGCAGAAGCCATTACTGACAACAGTTTGCACATCTATGGGCATGGGCAGGGGCGACTGGTGGCAGGGGCGACAGGCGACAAACACGCCCGTATTTTTTGCCAAAAGTTCAACCCCACGCTGGTCTCGGTAGCAGGCACCTACTGCCTAAGCGACGCCATTCCGCCTGAGATGATAGACAAGGCGGTGCAAGTCAGCTATGATGAAGACAAAGGGCTTATCTTTACGCTCATGGCATGATGGGTTTGGTTTATCATTGTTCAGGGCATGTTAAACCTTTATAACACGATTTACATTTTGGAAAGTTTAAAAAATAAAATGATGTTTTTGCATGAAAAATGGCTATCCGACCACTTAATTTTTAAAATTAAGTTAAAATCTCAAGATTTATCAGATTAAGTGGTCGGATGTTTTTCATAATAAAAGCTCGTTTGATAGAATGACTATCAAACTTCACTTTTTCCTTGAAAAACGTGCGATTTTTCTCATTTTTCATTGCAAATACAAAAGTTCAACATGTTCTAAAATTATGGTAAAATAGATAAATTTTTTCTAAATCTTGACTGGTAGCAAATCATTGATGAATAGGGTGAAAATAACAGCAATGATAAAAAAGACAGTTGAGTGTAAAATATTTTAAATTGCTAAATTACTAAATGTAGCAATACCAAATTATAAGGAGTTGCCCTGTGGCAAAAATCATCGTAGTAACATCAGGTAAAGGCGGTGTGGGTAAGACCACCACCAGTGCGTCTTTTGGGGCAGGTCTGGCAGAGCGTGGTTATAAGACGGTCATCATTGACTTTGATGTGGGTTTGCGTAACCTTGACCTTATCATGGGCTGTGAGAACCGCATTGTCTATGACTTTGTGGATGTCATCAGTGGTAATGCCAAGCTCTCACAAGCACTGGTCAAAGACAAACAGCAAGAAAATCTGTACATTCTGCCTGCGTCACAGACCCGTGACAAAGACGCCTTAACCGATGAAGGCGTGGCGGTGGTCATGAAAGAGCTGTCTGATGAGCTGGGCTTTGACTACATCATCTGCGACAGTCCGGCAGGGATTGAGCGTGGGGCACAGCTTGCCATGTATCACGCCGATGAAGCTTTGATTGTCACCAACCCAGAAGTGTCCAGCGTGCGAGATTCTGACCGTATCATCGGTATCTTGCAGTCTCGCACCAAACGTGTCGAAGAAGGTGGTAGCGTCAAAGAACATCTCATTATTACTCGCTACAACCCAGAGCGTGCCGCCCACGGCGAGATGATGGGCATTGATGACATTGCCAATGACATTCTAAAAGTGCCACTCATCGGTGTCATTCCAGAGTCGAATGCCGTGCTAGAAGCGTCAAACCACGGTCAGCCTGTCATTTATTTTAAAGACTCGGCAGCAGGTCAATGCTATGATGACATCGTGGCACGATTCTTGGGTGAAAACCGTCCTTTGCGTCACATTGATGTCAAAAAGAAAGGTTTGTTTGCTAAGTTGTTCGGGGGCTGATATGAAAAAAGGATTTTGGAGTACGTTATTTGGTGGGGGCGATGAGCCAACCAGTGCGTCTATCGCCAAAGACCGCCTAAAAGTCATCGTCGCAAGCCACGACCGCCTAAACACTCGCCTAACCCCCGAGCGTGTGGATGAGATGAAGCGTGAGATTTTGGCGGTGGTTAATAAATTCATCAGTGGCGTACAGATTGACGATGTTAATATCAAACAGCGTCATGAAGAAAGCCTTGATGTGCTTGAAATGAACATCAATTTGCCCGACCGTAAATAACAGGCAGGGCAGATAAAAAGGTGCGATTTGCACCTTTTTGTTTTTTTAAAATTGGCATTATTGAGTTTTAAGGTTTGGATTTTAAAAATAAATCCTAATCCATCAAATCAACCACGCTTATCTCAATATCATCAATCACGCCCACATCCACAAAAATGTCTGCTTGTGAGTCTAATTTGTCCGTGATGTCATAATGTTCGCTGACAGGCTCGCCTTGATAGACGAGTGGAGCGATGAAAAACGGCTCGCCAATTTGCTCTAACAGTGCCGTCATCACGGGCGTGGCGGACGTGGTAAAGCGAAGCGATTTTTTGCTGATGATTTTTTTATTGATCACTTTGGTCGGCTCCAAGACAAAGGCGTGATGGGGTATAAAATCGCTTTTTAGGGTACGAAAAGCATCATTTGCCACGACCGCCACGTCCGACAGCTGACTGATGTTTTGGCACACCAGTAGCAAATCGGACTCATCTAGTCCCAGACGCACCAAACGTTCAAAGGCGCCTTTGGCATTCATCCCAAAGGCGAAACGATAGCCACACTCGGTCGGTGTGATGATGACTTTGCCTGATGATAAGGCAGTTGCCGTTTCATCTATCAGGCGGGGCTGGGGGTTGTCGGGATGGATATAGAGTGTTTTCATGGATTGTCCTTATAAACTGATAATGTGTTAGATGGATTTGTGGGGTAAATGATATTTACAAATCAACCCCTACCTTGCCATATTTATGTCTAAAAACACCCAAATCAGGCGTTTGGCGTCTTTGGATAAGGGGTGAGATGGTGCGTGTGGATTTTGCAAATAGGCATGAGCTTGGGTGTACACGTCTATGGCAAAGGTGCTGTTTGATGTGTTAAAGTCGGCATTTAGGTTGTCCGCTGAGACATAAAAATACCGCCCCAACGCCAATGACAGCAGACATTCAATGGCTTGGGGTTTGATTTCTACTTTCTCAAACTGCCGTTGGGTCATCTCATCTCGCCCGTCAGGACAATACCAGTAGCCAAAATCATCAAGTCCCCTGCGTGTCGCCCCTGCCACGCACCAATGGCTTATCTCATGCAACGCACTTTGGAAAAACCCGTGAGCGAACTCAATGCGAGCAGGCATGCCATCTTTGCTGGCAAAGTACTCAGGCTCGCTCTCGCCACGCACGAGCAGGGTCGGCATGGCACTGTACTGATAGAGATGATTAAATAGAGCGATGAGCCAGTCGGTCTGTTCATGTTCATCATCGCTTAGAGTTTGCCACGTCCGTTTTAGCGTGCGATACGTCTCATCAAAACGGCACACGTCCGCCACGCACGCCTGTATGGCTTTGTCATCGTAAAAGGCTTGCCAAAGTGGTGTTTGAGCGTGCAGACCCAGCCTGCTAAAATCAGTGGTACTCATGGGGCGTTATCTAAATCTAAAAACAAAAATTATACCACGCCCCACAAATTTTGCGTGAATTTTGGCAGGTTTTATGAAATAATAAGCCAAATTTTTATGATGATGACAAGATGACCGCACCCACGCACCAATCAGCCACACTGCCCCAAAACATCGCCTTTGACAAATGGGCAGACATCGGCTTTACATGGCAGGGCGATGTTCCTGTGACTGCCTTGCCACGTCTAGCAGGGCAGGTTATCGCTAGTGATGATGTGCTAAGCGTTGCCTTGACGCTCGCCCGACAGGACAAAATCCTGTGGCTAACCTATGATGTCAAAGCGGTGCTGTCCGTGGCGTGCCAACGCTGTCTTGACTCCATGCCTGTGGATGTCTCGGGCAATTACCGCATGGCAATCTTAGAGAGCGAAAACAAGATTGGCTACCTAGAAGCCCTAGATGAGACGGCAGATTATGTCCTGCTAGATGAGATTTGTCCCAATGGCAAAAAAATACTCCCTGTGGCGGACATGCTAGAAGATGAGCTACTGCTTGCCATTCCGCTCTCGCCACGCCATGACGACTGCGACATGCACACGGACAGCGTGGGCGATGTGGCGGACAAACCTGCCGAAAACCCCTTTGCTGTGTTGGGGCAGTTAAAGGGTAAACTGTCGGGCTAAGCAATATTTTGTAAATTTTGCAAAAATGGGCTTTTAAAATGTCAAATTTTTGGTATAATAGGGCGTTTAATGTATCTGCACCCATTTGATTAGGCGAAAAATGATGCTACCGCCACAGATACCCACTTTCATTAAATTTGGCAGTCATTTGCCGTACTTTATTTAGGAGCTATCATGGCAGTTCAACAAAACCGCAAAAGCCGTTCACGCCGTGATATGCGTCGTTCTCACGACCGTATCAGCGTTGCCACTCTAAGCATTGATTCTACCACTGGCGAAAAACACATTCGCCATCATGCGACCAAAGACGGTTTTTACCGTGGTCGTCAGCTATTTAAAGTAGCCGCCGAAAGCTAATTTGTTTGGTTTCTACCTTGTAAAAACCAAGCCTAAGCCAAGTTCCATGATCGCATGAGCTTGGCTTTTTTATTTTAAATTATTGATGGCTATCAGTAGGATTTGCCTGCTTTTATGGTGCAGTTTGCTTTAAACAAGAGCTGTTTTATAAAAATGGTTATTAGACATTAAATTGTAAAAAATTTGTTTGTAAATTTAATCGATAATTTGTAAACAAATGTTTATTTTTTATGGTAAAATGATACGTTCATCAGCGTGATGAATGTTTGATAAAAAATGGTGTAACATGACAACAAAACGTGTGGCAGTGATTTTTCCTGGTCAAGGGTCGCAGACCATTGGCATGATGGATGAGCTTGCCGAGCATTTTAGTGTGGTAAAGACTACGTTTGACGAAGCAAGTGGTGCGTTGGGCGTGGATTTGTGGGAGATAACCCATGATGAGAGCCGTCTTAATAAGACCGAATTTACTCAGCCTGCTCTGCTCACAGCGAGCGTGGCGATTTGGCAGATTGTCAAAGACAAACTCTCGGCACAGGGGATAACACCGTTGTGCTTGGCAGGGCATTCGCTCGGTGAGTACTCGGCACTGGTGGTAAGTGGCGTGCTTAGCCTGACAGATGCGGTCAAGCTCGTGCATGAACGTGGTAAGCTCATGACAGGGGCGGTGGCAGGGATAGACACGCAGATGGCGGCGGTGCTGGGGTTAGATGATGAGCAGGTTGCCAGTCTGTGCGAAGATGCTACCGAAAACGCAGGCATTGTGGGTCCTGCCAACTTTAATAGCCCCGGACAAGTGGTGATTGCAGGCACACAAGTGGGTGTGAGCCATGTGCTGTCAGCGGTAGAGTCACTGGGCAAAAAGGCGGTGCCACTCAAAGTCTCTGTGCCGTCACACTGTGAGCTCATGAACCCTGCCAGCGACGCATTGGCAAAACTTTTGGATGCGACCGAATTTGCCACCGCCCAAATCCCTGTCATCCAAAACCGTCATGCCCAAGTGCATAAGCATGTCAGCGACATCAAGACCGCTCTCACCGAACAGCTCTCTATGCCAGTGCTGTGGTCACAAACCATGCAAAAACTTGCCGATAAACAAATCGATGTTGTGATTGAGTGCGGGCCGGGCAATGTCCTATCTAATCTTGCCAAACGTCAAGAGACACCGATTGTCGCTTTGCCAACGGACAAATTAGCACGTTTAGAAAAATTGGAGCAATTACATGAGTCGTAAGATTATCCTAGTCACAGGGGCGAGCCGTGGTATCGGGCGTGCCATTGCCGAGCAGTTTGCCAGTGAAGGGCATTTTGTCATTGGTACCGCCACCAGCGAGCGTGGGGCGGAAGCGATAGAAGAGTATCTGTCCGAGTCGGGGGGTATCGGGCGTGTGCTTGATGTCTGTGATGATGCGGCGATTGATAAACTCTTTGAAGAGATTGACAGCGTGTACGGCTCGGTCAATGTACTGGTCAATAACGCAGGCATTACCAAAGATGGTCTGCTCATGCGTATGAAAGATGAAGACTGGGCGAGCGTGCTTGATACCAACTTAACCGCCATCTATCGCATGAGTCGCCGTGCGGTGCGTGGCATGATGAAAGCCCGCTCTGGACGTATCATCAACGTCACATCCGTGGTCGGGCAGATGGGTAACGCAGGTCAGACCAACTATGCCGCATCCAAGGCAGGCGTGGAAGGCTTTACCCGTGCGTTGGCTCGTGAGATTGGCTCTCGTGGGGTTACGGTAAACTGTGTCGCCCCTGGTTTTGTCGAGACGGACATGACCGAAGAGCTAGACGAGCGTTTGGTAAACTCTATGCTAGATGCTGTACCGCTTGGGCGTATGGCTCAGCCTGAGGAGATTGCCGCAGCGGTGTCGTTTTTGGCAAGTGATGGGGCAAGCTACATCACAGGCGAAGTGTTGGCGGTCAATGGTGGCATGTACATGTGATTTGTCACGTGTATGTCACGATTTTATGTAAATTTGTGAACGAGCGTACTAATAGCACTTGCATAAATGACAAAAATGTTTTATCATACACAAGTTTTCAGTCATCAAATGATTGGTGCTGATTTTCCTAAATTCCCATGTTAAAAAGGATACTCTTATGAGCGATATCGAAGCCAAAGTAAAAGCAGCCGTTGCCGAGCAACTTAGCCTAAATGCTGACGAGATTAACAATGCAGCGTCTTTCATGGACGATCTAGGTGCAGACTCTCTTGACTTAGTGGAGCTTGTGATGGCGTTTGAAAATGAGTTTGGTATTACCATTCCTGACGAAGATTCAGCTGAGCTAACCACTGTTCAAAAAGCCATTGACTACGTGTCTGCCAAAGTGTAAATTAGGTAGAAGTCAAACACACGCCACTTTTTAGTTTTAAAAAGTGGTTTTTTTATTAGGGCGTGCCTGCCTTTTGTATTTGCAATGAAAAATGAGAAAAATCGCACGTTTTTCAAGGAAAAAGTGAAGTTTGATAGTCATTCTATCAAACGAGTTTTTGCCTTCGAGCCACAAGATTTAGCCATTTTTCATGCAAAAACACCATTTTATTTCTATGAAATTTCTAAATGTTAAAATGTGTTATAAAGAGCAGGCAAGCCCTACATAAGTATAACAATTTTACGCATAAATGCAGTGCAAATTTTTATCATTTTATACTAAGATATTAAGGAGTTTTAAGGATGGTTGCTGGATAAATCATCTAAACGTCAACACACTTTCTATCAAATTCAAATAAGGAGCCATCATGGGTATTTTTAGTTTTGCCAAAGACATCGGCGATAAAGTATTTAACCGTAACAAAAAAGAAGAGTCAGCCCCAGCCCCTGCGGCGACACCATCAGCTCCTGCTGAGCCAAATGCCCAAGAGATTGCCAACTTGCTACTGTCTCGTGTGCAAGCGAATGCCAAGATTGACGGCTTAAAAGTCAGCTACAATGGCGACACTGACACGGTGGTGCTGTCAGGTACCGCCGCTTCACAAGCCGACCGTGAAAAAGCGGTACTTGCCGCAGGTAACGTTCAGCACGTTGCCCAAGTGGACGACCAATTAACCGTAGCAACCCCTGAGCCTGAGTCTCGTTTTTATACCGTCAAATCAGGCGATACCCTATCTAAAATCGCCAAAGAAATGTACGGCAACGCCAATGAGTACAATAAAATCTTTGAAGCGAATCAGCCACTGTTATCTGACCCTAACAAAATCTATGTGGGACAAGTGTTGCGTATCCCTGCGTAATAACTGACCCATAAAAAAGACAAACTTCAATGTTTGTCTTTTTTATTTTTGGTGTGCTGATAATTTTAAAAGTTAATAATGGCATGAAACCATAAAACAAAACCACAAACTTGGGGGAGTTTGTGGTTTTATAGGGGTTTTGCTACTTGCGTTATCCATAAGGGCTTCCATGATATCAGCAGTCATCCATGTTGGCTTGTCCATTTGCCATCTCCTTGCTGATGGGTGTATTATGCCAAAATCTAGCCTCTAAGAAAATACGCCAATGTCATCAATGCGTGTAAGCATTTGCTTACAAGGTGCTTTTTTAAATCATTTGTCTTTTGCTAAATCGTTTGCCATAGCCAGATATTTTTGATGTAACGCATTGATTTGGCGGTATAAATTATCCAAACTGCCTGAATTATCTATCACGTCATCGGCATAGGATAGGCGTATATCTCGGCTTATTTGCTTATCAATGATTGCCAAAATGTCCTTATCGCCCTGTCCGTCTCGCTTGACAGCTCGCTGAACTTGCAACTCTGTCGGCACGTCCACAACCAAAATCCTATCACAAAGGGCGGTCAAGCCCTTATCATCGCCCTTGATACTCTCTAACAAAAGCGGGGCGGATAATATGGCGTAGGGGCTACTGGCGTGGTCAAGCTCATGCTTGATTTGGGTGCGTATGGCAGGGTGGGTGATGGCGTTTAGCGTGGCAAGTTTGGCAGGGTCAGCAAAGACAAGCTCACGCAGGTAAGTTCGGTTAAGCACGCCGTCCGTGAGAATATCCGCCCCAAAGGCGTGAGCAAGCTCGTCTAACACAGGTGAGCCTTTGGCGGTGATGGCGTGGCTGATGACATCAGCGTCTACCACATCTATGCCAAGCGTGGCAAAATGGTCGCTCACGGCAGTTTTTCCGCTACCGATACCGCCTGTTAAGCCGATGATAAAGGGGGATTTGGGGGTGTTTGGCATTTTGGTGTGGGATTTAGTTAAAAATGTAAAATTAACATAGCTTGATAAATTTTTCAATGAATTTAAACATTAAAATGATTAACATTACTTAATTAAAATGTTTTTTGCAATACGGGCGTGTAGGGGTGAATCACATTCGCCCTTATCAAGGTGGCAAATTTTAAATTCTTTCACGATAAATAAAAATGCTATAATACCCCAAATTTTTGGAAAAGAAATCATGAAAGTATTAGGTTTAGAAACGTCCTGTGATGAGACAGGGCTTGCCATTTATGACAGTGAATTAAACGGCGGTCAAGGTGGGGTGCTTGCCCAAGTGTTATATAGCCAGATTGAGCTACACGCCACTTATGGCGGGGTTGTGCCTGAGCTTGCCAGTAGAGACCACATTCGTAAACTTGTACCATTATTTAATGAGCTGCTGGATAAGGCAAATATCGCCAAATCCGACATTGATGCGGTCGCCTACACCAAAGGGCCGGGGCTGATTGGGGCGCTCATGACAGGAGCTTTATTTGGGCGGACGCTTGCCTATGGGCTTGGCGTGCCCGCCATTGGCGTTCATCACATGGAAGGACACCTGCTGGCTCCGATGATAGAAAATGATAAGGGGGTTAATTTTCCTTTTGTCTGTCTGCTCGTCTCGGGTGGTCATACCATGTTGGTGCGAGCAGACGGCGTGGGGCGGTATGAGATCTTGGGCGAGAGCATTGATGATGCGGTGGGCGAGTGTTTTGATAAAACCGCCAAAATGCTAGGGCTTCCTTACCCTGGGGGGCCAAACGTGGAGAGACTTGCCAAAGGGGGTAACCCCCATACCTATGATTTGCCACGTCCGATGATGGGTAAGGGGCTGGATTTTAGTTTTAGTGGCATGAAAACAGCCGTGCATAATCTCATCAAGGACACTAAAGGAAGTAATGACGACCCTGTGGTGCGGGCGGACATTTCGGCAAGTTTTCAGTATGCGGTGGTGGATACACTCGTCAAAAAATGCACCAAAGCCCTAAAACAAGCAGGGCTAACACAGCTTGTCATCGCAGGGGGTGTGTCCGCCAATGCGAGCCTACGCACGCATTTGGAGACCGCCCTTGCCAAAATGGGGGCGAGCGTGCATTATGCTCCCTTGCACCTATGCACTGATAACGGGGCGATGATAGCCTATGCAGGGTATTGCCGTCTTAGCATGGGGCAGACGGATGATTTGTCGGTGGCGTGCGTGCCACGGTGGAGTATGGAGACGTTAATTGCCCCACTGACCGACCACTAGTTGTCCATTATTTGATGAGATATAAATCACACACTTAACATTCATCAGGGAATTTCTATGTTTTTAGCTTATATTCACGCTCTTAATGCCAAATTTGCCACAGGGTTATCTACCGAACATACTTTTCGTGGCGACTTGCAAAACCTATTGGCAGGCATATTGCCGGCTGATTATGTGGTCATGAACGAACCAAAACGCCAAGCCTGTGGAGCACCCGATTATATTATTGAGAAAAACGGCATTGCGGTAGGATTTATTGAAGCCAAAGATATTGGCGATAAAGATTTATTGGGTGAAAAGAAAACAGGCAATAAAGCCCAATTTGACCGTTATAAATCGTCATTGCCCAATTTAATTTTTACCGATTATTTAACTTTTCATTTTTATCATAATGGTGAATTAAAACAATCCATTGAGATTGGTAAAGTTGAAAACAACAAAATCATTGCCCTAGAAAATAATTTCAGTTTGTTTGAAAATCTGATTAAAGATTTTGTTAAAACGACCGCCCAAACCATTAAAAGTCCCAAAAAACTTGCTGAAATGATGGCGAGCAAAGCCCGTCTTTTGGCAAATGTGATTGAGGAAGCCTTAAATAGTGATGATGAGAATCACGATAACAGCAGTTTGCACGACCAAATGCAAGGCTTTAAACAAATTCTCATTCACGACATTAGCAATAAAGGCTTTGCCGATGTTTATGCCCAAACCATTACTTATGGGTTATTTGCGTCTCGTTTGCATGATAATAGTTTAAATACTTTTTCTCGTCAAGAAGCGATGGAACTTATCCCAAAATCCAATCCATTTTTGCGTAATTTGTTTAGTTATATTTCTGGGGTGAATATTGATGACCGTATTAAATGGATTGTGGACAGTTTGGCGGAAGTATTTTTGCATTGCAATATCAAAGAGATTTTAAAAGATTATGGCAAAAGTACCAAAACCAACGAACCAATCATTCATTTTTATGAAACTTTTTTAAGTGAATATGATTCAGGACTGCGTAAGGCTCGGAGTGTATGGTACACCCCTGCTCCTGTGGTGGATTTTATTGTGCGGGCGGTGGACGATGTGTTAAAAAATGAATTTGGTTTAATGGACGGTTTGGCGGACGACAGTAAAACCACCATTGAAGTCAAAAGTCAAACCAAAGACGCTCGTTACAAAGATGGTATTTATCGTGAGAAAAAGGATATTCACAAAGTCCAAATCTTAGATCCTGCCACAGGTACAGGCACATTTTTATCGGCGGTGGTTCGGCATATTCACAATACGCAATTTGCCGGACAGCAGGGCGTATGGTCGTCTTATGTGGAAAATGATTTGATTCCCCGTTTAAATGGATTTGAAATTTTAATGGCAAGTTATGCGATGGCACATTTGCAATTGGATTTGTTATTAACCGAAACGGGTTATGTGCCAAATAAAACAGGTCAGCGTTTTAGAATTTATCTGACCAATAGCCTAGAAGAGTCCCATGCTGATACAGGTACGCTATTTACCAGTTGGCTATCCAATGAAGCAACCGAAGCCAACTTTATCAAACGAGATACGCCTGTGATGGTGGTGATGGGCAATCCGCCTTATAGTGGCGAAAGTGCCAATAAAGGCGAATGGATTATGAATTTAATGGACGATTATAAAAAAGAACCTAATAGTAAAGAGAAACTAAAAGAGAAAAACCCAAAATGGATAAATGATGATTATGTCAAATTTATCCGTTATGGGCAATATTTTATTGGAAAAAATAACAGTGGCGTATTGGCATTTATCAATCCGCACGGATTTTTGGATAATCCGACTTTTAGGGGAGTGCGTTATAGTCTGCTACAAGCCTTTGATAAAATCTATACTATTGATTTGCACGGCAATGCCAAAAAGAAAGAAACTGCACCAGATGGCAGTATAGATGAAAATGTGTTTGATATTATGCAGGGCGTTTCTATCAATATTTTTATCAAAACAGGTAAAAAGAAAAAAGACGAACTTGCCCAAGTGTATCATTATGATTTATATGGCAAACGAGAAGTCAAATATGATTTTTTAACGCAAAACAATTTGGCGGATATTGATTTTAATTTATTGGAAAATCACGCTCCTAATTACTTTATGGTTAAAAAGGATTTTGGTTTGCAAAAAGATTATGAAAAAGGTTTTGCAGTTAATGATTTGTTTTTGCTAAATAATGTTGGTATAGTAACTTCAAGAGATGGCTTTGTTATTGATTTCGAAAAGTCAATTTTAGAAAAAAGAATCAAAGATTTTTTTGAATTGGATAAAGAAAAAATTCAAAGAATGTATGATTTAAAAGAGAATAAAACTTGGAAAATTGACGAAGTAAAGCAAAAAATTGGTAATTTTAATGAAAAATTTATTGAAAATTATGTTTATCGCCCATTTGATATTCGTTCAATTTATTATCACGATTTAATGATTGAAAGAAGTAGAAATGAAGTTATGCAACATTTTTTAATTGGTAATAATATTGGATTGGTTTTTAAACTGGGTAATGCAGAAGAAAATTCTGTATCTGCGACGGTAACAAAAAATATTATTGATTTTAGAAGTTGGTCAAGAGCAGGAATGCAAGGTGGAGATTATGTTGCTCCCCTTTACCTATATTTCCCAACCCTTAACAAAAATAACGAAAGTCAATTAGAAAAATCTGCCAATTTTAACCCAGAAATTTTAAAGAAATTGGAAAACGCTTTAAAATTGCAGTTTGTATTAGAAAATGGCGATGATAAACAATTTACCGCCTTACAAGTATTGGATTATCTTTATGCGGTATTGCATTCGCCAACTTATCGTGAAACTTATCAAGAGTTTTTGAAAATTGATTTTCCACGCATTCCTTATCCCAAAAATAGCGATGAGTTTTTTAAATTGGCGACACTGGGCGGTGAACTAAGAGCCTTACATTTAATGACCGCCAAAGTATTGGACACGCCAATTACCGAATATCCTGTGGTGGGCGATAATGTGGTGGGTAAAATTAAATTTTTCCCCGATAATGAAACAACGGGCAAAGTTTATATTAATGACAGTCAATATTTTGATAAAGTGCCAAAATTGGCGTGGGAATTTTATATTGGCGGTTATCAGCCTGCACAAAAATGGCTAAAAGACAGAAAAGACAGGGCATTAACTCGCCACGACATTCGCCATTATGGGCGGATAATTGTGGCGTTATCTAAGACTGCCCAAATCATGCCAGTGATTGATGAGGCTTTGACTTTGTCATGAGTGGCGTAGAGCGTGGGCAGTTGGCGTGAATCAATCCGCCCACGCCATTTTTAATATCCCTGCAATCACAAAAGGCGTTATCATCACCGCCAAAATACTGCCCGCCCCGAGCATGGCAAGAATGGGCAAGCCATTTAGCCCTGTGGCGTGCAAATCGACCGCCCCTGTGGCAAAAATCAGCACAGGCAGTTGCATGGGTAGGGCGATGAGTGGCACAAGTGCCGCCCCGTTTTTTAGGGTCAATGTGAGCGAGCTTGCGATGGCGGACAGCATGAGAAGCATGGGTGAGCCGACCACGATAGAGACGGCAAGCATGAGTGTGTCGCCCATAGGCAAGCCAAACAGGGGTATCGCTAGAAATGACAACACCGCCACAAAGCCTGCACTAAACAGCCAATGCACCGCCAACCGCACGGCTACCCATGTGGCAAGTGGGGCGTTTGAGACGACAAGCTCGGCAAGCGTGCCATTGTCAAAATCGGGGCGAAACAGCTCTTCTATGCCCATGACGAGCGACAACAGCACCGCTATCCACACCGCCGAACTTGCTAAGCGTAACAGCGTGGCAGGCTCTGCCCCGATAGCCAAGGGAAACAGCGTGATGATAAGCAAAAACAGCACCAAGGGGTAGAGCCATTGCACCATCCCTTGACGTTTGATTTGCCATTCTCGTTGTAGTAGGGCTTTCATAGGGCAAACTCCGCTAAGTCTAGCACACGGTTTGCCCCTTGCATGGCTTGGTGGCTTGTGGCAAGCACCGCTCCGCCCATGTTTGCAAACTCGCCCATGCGTTTTTCTAATTTGGCGACCATTGCCACATCTAAGGCAGTCAAAGGCTCATCAAGTAGCCATAAGGGGGCATGGGTGGGGATCATGATAAACAGCCGTGCCAGTCCGATTCGTCTTTTTTGTCCTGCTGATAGCTGAACGCTGGACGTATCGCCCAAGCCATACAGTCCAACCATGTCTAGGGCGGTATCAATGGTGTCATTATCCGCTTGTACATCATACAGCGAAAACAAAAACCGTAAATTTTGGGCGACCGTCAAGGCAGGACTGATACCCAGCTGATGGGAGACGTACACCAGTGGGGATTTTTCTATCGTGCCGTGTGTGGTGGGGAGTAGTCCTGCGATTTGGTTAAGTAGGGTGGTCTTGCCCAGTCCGTTTTCGCCGACCAGATGACACACATCGCCTGCGTGTAGGGTAAGATTGACATCATCGCACAAGATAAAATCGCCCCGTCCAATGGCGACTTGGTGTAGTTGTAGGATTGCTGAATGGGTCATGGGGCTGTTCTTGATTATAAAGTGTTATCATAGCAAATTTTGGGGGAAATTTGAATGATGACGGCAAAAATGATGATTGTTTTGTGGGATTAAAAATGATAACCTGTGTTATCAGTTAAAAATGTTTAAAATATGCATTACTGCATAGTATTTATGAGTTTTTCATGTTATTTACCCCTATCATTGACAATACCCATGCCGTACATCATCGATATGTACGCACGTCTATCGTGGCATATTATTATGATAAACATATGACGGACGATTACTCGCCTATTGCCTTAGACCGACAGCGTATGGATAAAGCCATTCATGCTGATAGGGTTGCTTTGCCAAAAGGGCTGGAAAAATCACAAATTCATGCGTTTTTATTAAACCGTGCCAAACAAATTAACCATGCCTAAACAATCCTGATATAATACGCCCTGATGACAAACAGGGCTTTTTTATGACCGATATTCTACTTGGCGATGAATTTGTAAAAGAATATCCTAATTTTCCGCCCAATTTACAAAATGCGATTGTGGATTTTATTTATTTGGTTGAGCAACATGGATTTAACCATGCCATTTTTTGTCATTATAAAGGTAAAATCAGTCCGTCTTGGAAAAATCTATCGCCAACCGACCCCAATTATACCTATACCAATCATTTGTGGCATTATCACATTAGCATACCGTCCTACCGCCTAAGCCTAACGAGGCTTTATCACACGTCTGATATGGCGCTACACTTTATTTGGCATGAAAAGCAGGACAGTATCATCATCGTGGATTGTGCCGACCATTACCGTTATGATAAGTCATTTTGGTTGCCTGCACCACAGTATTTAACAGTAAGTAAATGATGATTTAAAATATGCCTTGTTAAAATTTGTCAAATTGAAAAATCTCCAAAAACCCCAAATAATGCTTTTTAATTCCCTTATTTTTTGTTATGCTAATTCTTGAAATACGCCCAAGAAATTTTAAAATTATTACAGACGCAATGATGTGTGGATGTAGGGGCGTGCTGAGCATGCCTTGTACGGTAATGTCATCAAAGGGTGTGCTCAGCACACCCCTACAAATCCGCGGTAAATATCAAGCTCGTTAGGCATACAACTTCTTAAAATACAACCAAGGCAATCTTATGTTTAAAAAAATCAAAAGTCTATTTAAAAAACCCAATTCCGACACGACAGCGGATAAAGTAGTGGACAAGGCAAAAGACACCCTAAAAACCGCCAAATCCAAACAAATCCTAACCGCTCCCACCGCCAAGCCCACATCGCACCCCATAACCCGTGACATCATGGCATGGCTTGACAAACAAGACTGGAAATACGACCACCGCTCACCTGATGACGGCGGACACACACATCATCTTATCATGGGCTTTACCGACCGTGAGAACGACTGGACGTGCGTGTTTCGTATCAACGAGGACAATCAGCTTGTCTCGGCATTTGGCATATTAGACGACAGCGTGCCTGTGAGTCATTATACCGCCATGCTTATGGAGATTGCCAAGATGAACATGAACGTAAGTTTTGGTGGGATTGAGTTTGACCCCACAGACGGCGAAGTGCGTGCCAAGATTGCCTTTGACGTGGAATTTAACCCATTAACCGACAAATCGCTCGGCTGTTATCTACAAGCTCTGGCAGGACTTACCGAAGTGGCTCGGGGTATTATGACGCTCGTGCTGGCGGACGATGAGCCAAGCCAGTTTGCAGGGGATTATGTGGACGTGGGCGATGAGATAAAGGCGGTTGTGGACGATGAAAAGCGGACGTTTTTTCTGCCCACCCACACCGCCCAATAATCTTTATGCCCTTTAAAATCGCTCATTGCCCCGAGTTTGCCCTGCCCTTGCCAGATGGACACCGTTTCCCCATGGCAAAATATGAACTTTTGCCCAAAAAACTGATTGCGGACGGCATTGCCACGCCCGAGCAGTTTTTTACCCCAAAAATGGCAAGCGTGAACGAGATTTTGACCACGCACACCGCCGACTATTGGCACGCCCTTGATAATCTGACTTTATCGCCCAAAGACTGCCGTAAAATTGGCTTGCCGATGAGCAAAGAGCTGATAGACCGTGAACGGCTGGTAGTTGGGGCAACCATAGAATGTGCCAAATTTGCATTAAATGACGGCATTAGCCTGTCCACTTCGGGCGGTACGCACCACGCCTTTGCCGACAGCGGGGAAGGCTTTTGTATTTTAAATGACATTTGTGTGGCGAGTAATGTGCTTTTAAATCAAGGACTTGCCAAACGTATTTTAATCCTTGACCTAGATGTTCATCAAGGCAATGGCAATGCGTCTATCATGGCGGACAATCCCCATGTTTTTGTGTTTAGTATGCACGGCAAAAAGAACTACCCCTTTATCAAACCGCTGTCCGACCTAGACATCGAGCTTGATGACGGGACGGGCGATGATGACTATTTGTCGCTGTTAAAATACCATTTGCCCAAAGTACTTGATGACTTTGCCCCTGATTTTGTGTTTTATCAAGCAGGGGTGGATGTGCTGGCTGACGATAGGCTTGGGCGGATAAATTTGACGATGAATGGGCTGTACGAGAGAGAGCGGTATGTGATTGAAACACTGTTTAATAGGCGACTACCAACGGTGGTAACGATGGGCGGTGGCTATGCCCCTGATATTAATATCATTGTACAGGGGCATAGTGTGGTGTTTGGGGTTAGTCAAGAAATATTTAAATTGCTTGCTTGATTAAACTCATAATATATTCTTTGTGCTGATTATTATGAATTTTTAATTCATAATCGCCAAGTCCGTGATGTCCAATATTGCTCACATCACGAGATAAACCCTTTTCGTCTTTTAATGTGCCAGTTTTGACATTTATCCAAAGTTTTAAGCCATCTTTTAATATGGCAATGGAACAAAAGTTGGATTTTATTTTAAAGCCAATATAAACTTTGGTGGCTTTTATTTCAACGTCATCTGCCAAATTTAAAATGGCAGTTTTAAACTCTTGATACAATTCTTTAATATCATCAGATTTGTTTTCCAAATGATATTCTTCATCGTAAGTTTTTGCTTCTTTAATAATATTAACAAGCTCATTATCATTATTAATTTCTTTGGGTTTTATTTGTTTAATACTTGGTGCGGATTTGCTTTTTGAAATTGGATTTATGATGACAATATCATTAAAGCGTTTTATTTCCCATAATTCAATGGCAAAATCTTTAAAATTGGTGGATTGTTTTTGGTCATCAGTAAAACTTGGAGCAACAAAAATAATTTTGCTTTGCGACCAATCCACATCCTCTCTTTTTAAATTCTCATTGAGACTTTCATTATATTCAATGATAAATTCGGCTTTATATTCTAGCATTAAATTAAGATAAGAAACCCCTTGATCTACCACGCTATAATTTTTGTCTCGTTTATATTCAATGATAACAAAACTTTGATTTTCTGGGTCATATGCTAATGTATCAATGCGTCTATTTTTAATGCTAAATTCGGATTTAACAAAAATTAACTCGCTAATTTGCGATAAATTAGTTTCGCATAAGGTTTGAATTTCTTTTTCTAGCAGAAAAGGGGTTTCAGATAAGGGAGTTAAATTATTATTTCTTAGATTAAACACATTCATTATACACTCCCAATAATTAAAATCTTTCATCAAATAGCATTTTAAATTGACCGAGTATTAACTGCCAATAAGCAATCGGCATTGTCCACTTTTTTCTAGCAACTTCTAAATATAAATACATTGCATTTAAAGCGATTTGATCACTACCAAAAGTTCTGTCTCGTTTTGCTACTGTTCTTAATCCAGAATTTAAACTTTCAATTGCATTGGTGGTGTATAGGACTTTTCTAAGTTCTGGAATGTACTCGTAAAATGGCGTTAAATTTTCCCAATTATGATACCAAGATTTTACCATTGCTGGATAATTATTTTGCCATTTGTCTGCCATTTCATTTAATCTTTTTTCTGCACTTTGTAATGTTGGTGCAGTGTAGATTGCTAATAAGTCCTTACTTAATTGACTCTGTTCTTTTCTTTTGACACACGCCAAACTTGCTCTTTTTTGATGTGCCATACATAATTGTACTTGTGTATCAGGATAAATGGCATTGATGGATTTGCTTAATCCCGATAAATTATCACAGCAAGCAATAAAAATATCTCGCACACCCCTATTTTTTAATTCACTTAATATGTTTGCCCATATTTTTGCTCCTTCATAATTTTCAATCCATAATCCCAATACTTCTTTACACCCTTCTAAATTTATTCCCAAAACAATATGAACAGACTTTTTCTTTTGAATGCCATTATCTTTTACCAAAATTCGCATTGCATCCATATAAATAATTGGGTAAATTGGGTCTAATTTTCTATCTCGCCATAATTCCATATCAGACATACTCATATTTATCAAAGTGGAGATATGATTTGCGGTAAGATGAATGTTTTTTAATTCTCTAAAATGTGATTGAATTTGTAATTGGCTTAGCCCTTTGGCATATAAGGAAAGAATTTCATCTTTTAATTCAATGGTTTGTTTATGACTTAATTTTAATGACTTGGCAAATAAATAATCAGAATATTCATTTTCATCAATATTATCTAATGACGCACAAATACCATTTTGAATGGCACTATCTATAATTTGACTGTGTAAATTTGCTAAAAGTCCGTTTTCGCCCAATAAATCTTGGTTATTTTTGCAATCTTTTAGTAATTCTGCAATAATATGTTCAGAAATTTTAGTTGTCATAAATTACCATTGTTTAAAAAATAAGGCAGTGGTTCAAAAAGTATGCTGTAACAAAAACTAAAAAGACAACTTAACCAAACAGTGGTAATTTACGGTTATGAAGACGACAATTACCATTACTTGCCCAAGTTGCCTATGTCATAGTATAAAGAAAAATGGCGTAAAAAGCTATGGCAAACAAAATTATTTTTGTAAAAATTGCCACAGACAGTTTGTCCAACAGTCAGAACTAAGCTACAAGGGCTGTTATTCGCACATAGACAACAAAATACGCTTAATGCTTGCTCGTGGGTGTAGCATTGCAGATATTGTGGTAATTGAACAAGTGAGCAAAGCAAAGGTGCTAAGTGTACTCACAAACAGCAACCACAAAATCAAACCCAAACAACAACATTACGACACCTTAGAAGTGGATGAGTTTTGGACTTATGTTGGTAACAAGAAAAACAAAGTTTGGCTCATCTATGCTTATGACAAAGGCACAGGTGAGATTGTTGCTTTTGTGTGGGGCAAACGAAACCTTGCTACTGCCAAAAAACTCAAAATACAACTTACCCAACTAGGCATTACTTTCAACAAAATTGCTTGTGATGATTGGGATAGCTTTTTAACTGCCTTTAAGCACTCTTTAAAACAAGTTGGTAAACGCTTTACTGTGGGTATTGAAGGCAATAACACCAGACTGAGAACCTTCGTCAGGCGAGCATTTAGGAGAACTTGCTGTTTTTCTAAAAAGCTAGAAAACCATTTCAAAGCATTTGAGTTGGTGTTTCATTATATTAACTATGGTTGGGTTTAGCATACTTTTTAGACCAGAGCCAAAAATAATAAATCAAATTTTAACAAAAATTTATGGAGTTGGCAAATGGATTTTTGGCTACGCCCCTGATATTGATGTCATTGTACAGGGGCGTAGTGTGGTGTTTAGGGTGGTTAAGGACTTAATTGCAATTAAATAGCACTAATCTGCTTACGAATTTTTTGTTTAAATTCATTTTTTAATACAGGTGTGATTTCGTGATAACGCCTTTTTGATAACTCTAAAAACTCTAATTCTTGCTCAATACCGATATAATTTCTATCCAACAATACACCAGCAATACCTGTTGTGCCAGAGCCTGAAAATGGATCTAAAATCAAATCATCTTTTTGGGTTGATGATAAGATAATGCGAGATAAAAGCCCAAGTGGTTTTTGAGTAGGGTGTTTACCCTGTGTCTTTTCCCAACTGCCCACCGCAGGCAATCGCCATATGTCTTTTTGTTGTTTGTCGCCATTTAATTTTTTCATCAAATCATAGTTAAAATAATGTGGTATCTTAGAATGTTTTCTTGCCCAAATTATCCATTCACTTGAATAGGTAAAATAACGGCAAGAAAAATTAGGCGGTGGATTAGGTTTTTCCCAAGTTATTATATTTAATATTTTAAAATTATTTTCTTTTAATACTTGACCAACGGTAAAAATATTATGGTGCGTACCACTTATCCAAATGGTTCCGTTATCTTTTAATAATTGTCTGGCTTGTGCTATCCATTCATGATTAAAATTATAAATACTAGCTTCATTGTCATTTTTATCCCATTCGCCTTTATTAACCGATTGAATAATGCTATTTTTAAAAGTTAATCCATCATTGGATAAAAAATAGGGCGGATCGGCAAATATCATATCTATGGAATTATCCTGAAAATGCGACATAAAATCAATGCAATTCCCCTGGTAGATATTAAAGTTTTTATCATCTGATTCAAAATAAGGTTTTATTCTCATTTTACCAATCCTTTATAACACCTTCGCTATTTAGCTGTTCAATAAAACCATGCAAAGTATATAAATTATAAACAGAAGGTATATGAGTATAGGCTTCTTGTAGTTTATTCTTGGCAGTTTTCCAGCCTTGACCATCGGTAATCCAAACAAATTCATACTGCGAATATTGATTGATTTTTGGGGCAACATCAGTATAAGCTCTGGCAACTTCATTTAATTTTGAGCCACCACTATTATAATAATTGGTTTCAATTACATAGGTTTTTCTTTTGGTTTTGATGACAAAATCAAATTGTTTGACATCAGCTCCCAAGCTTTCAATGTCTGTAAAAATGGTGTTTCTGACTTCTTTTTTATAATAAATATCTGCATTGTCAAATAATAATTGAACAGCTTTTGACATATTGTCTCCACCACGATTTTTTCGGGCATTAGTATCCAAACCCACTTCAATGCCAAACACATAATCAACTAAATTTTTGATGTTTTTATCTCTAAATACATCAGCAAGCCCTGTATTGTTAAGAAAATCTATAATTTTATCTGCTGATTGAAAGTAGCTATTTAATGTTACCACTTGACCTTTTTCATCTAGGCTTTTCTTTTGTTCCTTTTTTCTAACTGCAATCAGTATTTCTAAGATAGAAAACGCATTTGGGCATTCGGCGTATAAATCATAAACTGCTTGTTTTAAATCATCTTTTCCCAATAAATAATTAAGCTGGTTTAAGTGAATCTCAATTTGAGCGACATTCTTTTTTACTTTATCAAAATCAGTAAAATAATCCAAAGTAGTATTGGTTTCTGACATACTATTTAAAAAATCATCAAATGCTAATTTCATGTTAAACTCCGTTACTGACTATAATTTCATTTACCTTTTTGCGACCATTACTATTGGCACTAATGGTGCGGTTAGCTTGTATTCTCTCAATTTTAAAATCTTGATATAATTCATCAAAAAATTCATCAGATGAATTGGTATTTTTTGGATCGGAATTGCTTAATAAAAAATAATGACCCAACTTATCTATTTTTTTACAAAAATTTGCCAAGCGTTTTTGTTCATTATCATCAAAGCCATTATCAGAATAAGAAGTAAAACTTGCGGTATCACTAATCGGACGATAAGGCGGATCAAGGTAAAATAGGCAGGGAAAATTATTTGGCAAATGAGCCAAAACCAATTCAAAATCACCTGATAGTATTTTGGTGTTTTGTAGTTTTTTTGAAATATTTAAAATATTTTCTTTATCTACAAAAGTTGGTTTTTTATAACTACCAATGGGAACGTTGAATTGATTATTTTTATTAACACGATATAAGCCATTAAAAGCAGATTTGTTTAAAAAGATAAATAACCCTGCCTGCTCAATATCATTACTGGTTCTTTGATTAAAAACATCTCGTTTGTGATAAAAATAAGGTTTTTTACTTTCTAAATCAGTTAATTTATCATAATGACTTTGCAAATTTTCAATATATCCTATCAAATCATCGGGGTTGTTTTTAATAACTTGATAAACATTGATTAAATCGGCATTGCAATCATTGATGACAAGCTGTTTTAGATGTGGCAAATCGGACAATGCCCATAAGGACACCGCCCCACCACCAACAAAAGGCTCTACCAAACAAAAATCTTGTGAGTGAACAAAATCAGGCAAGCGTTTTTGAATTTCATCAAGCAAAGAATTCTTACCGCCCGCCCATTTTATAAAAGGTTTCATTTACTTTTTTCATCATTAAGTGGTGCATTAAGCAAATAGATTATAAAAATAATCTATTTGCCGTTGTTGGGATTACAAACTATCAACTGCCCCACCTGCTTCTCAATCTCCCTAATTTGCCCTTCTAACTCGGCAAGTTTCGCCTTTTCTGCCTCTACCACTTGGGCCGGGGCTTTGGCGATAAAGCCTTCATTGGATAGCTTCTTGCTGATTGCATCCGCTTGGGCTTGGAGTTTTTCACGCACTTTATTTAGGCGGTTAAGCTCGGCGGTTGGGTCAATTAAGCCTTTCATCGGCACCAGCACTTTTAGCGAACCAATCAAGGCTTGCGATGACAATGGAATCTCGTCATCATCGCTGACAATGGTTAGCATCTCAACTTTAGCAAGGGCTTTAAACTGGCTTTCAATGCGGGCAAGACTTGCTCTCTCTTCGTCCGTTACGCCTTGTAGTAGCACAGGCAGACGTACGGCATTGCCCAGTTTCATCTCGCCACGAATGTTTCGCACCGCACCGATAAGGCTTTGTAGCCATGCCATATCATTTTCGGCTTGCTCGTCAATGCGTTCATCGTCCGCCACAGGGAACGGAGCGAGCATGATACTCTCGCCTGTCTGCCCAAGCATGGGAGCAAGCGTTTGCCAAATCTCTTCGGTGATAAACGGCATAATGGGGTGTGTGAGACGCAAAGCGACTTCCAGCACTGACAACAGCACACGGCGAATCTCGGCTTTACGCTCATCAGATACGCTCTCATCGTTTAGGATAGGCTTGACAAGCTCCACATACCAGTCGCAGTATTCATTCCAAATAAAGTCATAAATAGATTGGCTTGCCAAGTCAAAACGATAGGTCTCAAACGCCAAGTTTACCGCTTGTTCGCATTTTTGTAGTCGGCTTATTATCCATTTTTCGGATAATTCCCACAGCTCGGGGCGGAGCGTGTCGCTGATTGGCTTGCCTTCTACGTTCATCAAGACAAAGCGAGTGGCGTTCCAAATTTTGTTGCAGAAGTTGCGATAGCCTTCCACACGTTTTAGGTCAAAATTGATGTCTCGCCCTGTACTGGCTAGACTTGCAAAGGTAAAACGCACCGCATCTGTGCCATAGGCAAGAATGCCTTCGGGGAACTCTTTGCGAGTGGCTTTTTCGATTTTAGCGGCATCTTTGGGGTTCATCAGCCCTGTCGTGCGTTTGGCGACCAGACTTTCAAGGTCAATACTATCAATCAAATCCAAGGGGTCAAGCACGTTGCCCTTGGATTTACTCATCTTTTGCCCTTCGCTATCACGCACCAAGCCGTGTACATAGACGGTATGAAATGGCACTTGTGGCTTGCCGTCCTTATCCTTGACAAAATGAAGCGTCATCATAATCATTCGGGCAACCCAAAAGAAAATGATGTCAAAGCCTGTAACTAGGACGCTTGTGGGGTGAAAATTTTGTAAAATGGCATTGTCAAAGTCGGCGTCCGTCCCTGTCCAGTCCAGCGTACTAAACGTCCACAAAGCGGAGCTAAACCAAGTATCTAGCACGTCTTCATCTTGACGAAGGGAGGTATCGCCCAAGTTATATTTGGCACGCACTTCATCTTCATCACGCCCCACATAGACACCGCCATTATCATCATACCACGCAGGAATGCGGTGTCCCCACCACAGCTGACGGCTGATACACCAGTCTTGAATATCACGCATCCACGCCATGTACATATTGGTATATTGTTCTGGGACAAATTTAATATCGCCATTTTGCACCGCATCTATCGCAGGTTTAGCAAGCTCATCAATTTTGACATACCATTGGTCGGTAAGTAATGGTTCAATGACTGTACCAGAGCGGTCGCCATAGGGGCGTTTTAATTCGTGGGGTTCTACTTTTTCTAAAAAGCCGTGCGTTTCTAGGTCGGCAATGATGTTTTTACGAGCGTCAAAGCGGTCAAGCCCTTGATAAGCAGGCGGACAATTTTCGTTCATCGTGCCGTCAAGGTTCATTAGGTTAATAATCTCAATGTTTTGGCGTTCGCCCACTTCATAGTCATTAAAATCGTGGGCAGGGGTAATTTTTACGCACCCTGTACCAAATTCAGGGTCAGGATAAGGGTCAGCCAGCACAGGAATGACACGGTCGGTTAAAGGCACGTGAACCATTTTGCCCAAAATGTGCGTATATCGCTTATCATCAGGGTGTACCGCCAAACAGCCGTCTGCCAAAATGGTCTCTGGGCGAGTGGTGGCAATGTGCATATACTTGCCGTCAAGGCTTGCTCCATTGGCGTCCGTTTGCCCAGCGGCAAAAGGATAGCGAACGTGATACATAAAGCCTTTTTCATCACGATTTTCCACTTCCAAATCACTAATGGCGGTTTTTAATTTACAGTCCCAATTGACAAGGCGTTTTTTACGATAAATCAACCCTTCATCATACAGGCGGACAAAGACTTCTTTGACCACTTTGGACAAATCATCGTCCATGGTAAAGCGTTCACGAGACCAGTCCACGGACGAGCCTAGACGGCGGATTTGACGAGTGATGTTGCCACCTGACTGCCCTTTCCATTCCCACACTTTTTCAATGAACTTCTTACGCCCCAAGTCATGACGGCTAATGCCGTCTAAGCCTAGCTGACGCTCCACCACCATTTGCGTGGCGATACCAGCGTGGTCGGTACCTGGTTGCCATAGGGTGTTGTAGCCTTTCATGCGATGAAAGCGAGTCAGAGCGTCCATAATGGTGTTGTTAAAGCCATGTCCCATATGGAGCGAGCCTGTTACGTTTGGCGGAGGAATTGCGATAGAGAAGGATTTTGGCTTATCAAGGGTGGGGCGAAAATAGCCCTTGTCTTCCCAAGTGGTGTACCATTTTTGTTCAATGTCGGACGGGGTGTAGGTGGTGGGTAGGGTCATGAGAGTACCTTTAAATGCTTTGAATTAACTATAAAAATAAAAACCCCTAATTTTACCGTAAAATTGGGGGTTTGGGAAAGGGTATTTTTGTTTATTGGAGTAATTTTGACAGTATACTCAGATTGGATTGCAAATGAAAAGATAAGCATTTGCCCCAAAAATTTGCTAAAATAAGCGGTTATTTGCTCCAACTGTTTATCATGACTTACCAATCAAACCCTGTCACCACACCAACCGTCGGCATCGCCAAGCGTGCCACTCGCCAAAAAATCGCCACCAAAAAACACCTACCGCTCATCATTCCTATCCTGCTATGTCTGGGGGCAGGGGCGATGTTCTCACTGTCGCTTGCTCCCTATAAGCTATGGACGATAGCCGTACTCTCGCCCATGGTGCTATACGCTTGCCTAGTGGGTGAAGATAGGGCAGGGCGTGCGTTTTGGATAGGGCAGGCGTATGGGTTTGGGCTGTGGGCGGTGGGTGCGTTTTGGCTCTACACATCCATTCATGAGTACGGCAACATCCCGACATGGCTTGCCCTTATCATGATAGCTTTGATGGCGTTTATCATGGGGCTGTTTCATGCGGTCATGGCGTGGGCATTTGTGCGTTTTGTGGGTCGTCAGCCGTTGGCATTTGCGTCGTTGTGGGTGGTACAAGAATGGGCAAAGACATGGTTACTGACTGGTTTTCCGTGGCTGTTTGTGGGTTATGCCTTTACTGATGTGGCATGGATAAGTTCACTGGCACCGATGTTCGGGGTGCTTGCCATTAGCTTTGTGGCGGTGCTGTTCGGGGCGAGTGTGGTGGAAGTCTTTCGCCAAAAACTGGGCTTTTTGCTCATTAGTGCTTTTTTGGTGCTGTTTGCCATGATGATGTGGGTCATCAGCCCCAAATGGACCACCCCTACGGGCGAGAAACTATCCATGTCCTTGATACAGGGCAATATTCCCCAAGATTTAAAATGGCTGACCGAGTACCGCTACGAGACCCTAAGAATCTATGCCGAGCTGTCAGCGAGCGAGTGGGGGCAAGATGTCGTGGTGTGGCCTGAGGCGTCCATTCCCATGTTCCAAGATGAGGCGTGGGAGTTTATCAACGAGGTGCATACGCACGCGCGCATGCAGGGGGCGACGTGGGTCATGGGCATTCCCTATAAGGATGTGGAAAACTTTGACCCTGCCACACGAGAATATCCGCATTTGTATAACAGTGTGTTGGCACTGGGCGAGGACAGTGGCGGTCTGTATAAAAAACAAAATCTTGTCCCTTTTGGCGAGTACATTCCTTTTGAGGGGATGTTGAATATTTTACCTGATTTGGCAGGCATGCAAGATGTGGCCAGTTTTAGCCGTGGCGATGACAACCAAAAGCCACTACTGGTCAAAAATCAGCCCATGGGGTCGGCGGTGTGCTATGAAGTGGCATACCCTGACACCACTCGCAAAAATGCCAAAGACACCCAATTTCTCTTGACCGTCTCAAATGATGCATGGTTTGGCACAAGTGCAGGCCCTTTGCAGCACCTACAAATGGTGCAAATGCGAAGCATGGAGACAGGGCGGTGGTTCGCACGAGCGACCAACACGGGGGTGACGGCTTTTATCGATGATAAGGGACGTATCGTCAGCCAAGCGACCCCCTTTGTGCCGACCGTCCTGCGTGGGGAGGTGCCAATGATGACGGGGGTGACGCCTTTTATGCGATGGGGCAGTTACCCGATACTGCTGTTGGCGTTCATTTTGGTCGGGCTTAGCTTTATCGTCAAACGCCAAAGTCGCTATGATGCCAGTCATGAGCTGTATTATCAGGGTGAGGGTGTGCGAGATTGATGGCATAAAAATGTAAAAATTACCCATAATTTTAATGGGGGATTGTACAAAATGGTAAAAATTGGTATATAATAGGGCAAAGTTTATTTCGTTTAAAAACAAAACTCACGCATTTGATGAGTGATTTTTAAAATGTTAAATAAAATCAAATGCCAAATAAATGGTTAAATCAAACCCATCAACACGACAGGTGATTTATGGCACACGCACATGATGCTTCTGAAAACAACCCAACCAAAGAAATCATTCATGCTTTGATTGGCGTGGTTCTACTTTTGGTGATTATCGGCGGTATTGCCGTTTTTGCATGGTTACGCCCAGCAGGCAATCATGAGCCTGCAATCGTCTCAGCCACACCTGCGGGCAGAGCCTTGGATGAACTTGCTCAAAAAGAGGCAAACCCGACTGATGCCCAAAAAGCAGAAGCTGTGGCAGAAGCGACCGCACCGGATGCGACCGCAGATACTCCTGCCAGCCCCGCCTCAGAGCAAGAAGCAGCTGCCCAAGTAGCGGATTCAAATGGCGATGCCCAAACACCTGTCCAAGACAAAGTGGTAGAGGATAAACCTGTTGCCAGTGACGTGGCAACAAGCGGTGCACCACATGACACAACAGCCGAAGATAAAGCTGCCGACAACACAGCAACTGCCGAAGCAGAGCCAAAAGCAGAAAAAACAGCCAACTGATTGGCGGATATAAACCCACGCCATGCTAAAGGTCAGTTTGGGGTGGGTTTTTTGTTTGTATTTGACAAGGTAATAAACTTGAATCGATGAGGTAAATCCTGCACTTTATCCAAATTTTTCAGCAATCATTTGTAAAATTTGTTATCATGTACAAAGGTGTGTTGAACTTTAACATTTGTAATAAAAAACAAGATTTAGCCATTTTTCATGCAAAAATGGATTGAAATTGTCAACTTTTACCATATCTATAAGAATGTTATCAATGTTCAACACGCCCTAATAAATTTCCTACAAAACTCCAAATTAAAAACCGTTCATGGTGAGATTGGAAAATCTACCTGTTTTCCACTACTCTTTGATAAGCTTAGGGTGAACGGAAAACTGGTTTTGCAGGGAGTTTAATATTATTCATATTCAATACGCCCCCAATATTGGCATAATCTTTGCTTATTATTAGTGATAAGTAATTGGACTTCTTGATGATTCACCATAATTTAAAAAAATGCTTGCTCTTAGGATTGGGACTGCTACCTGTGTTGGTGTCTGCCGACATTAATCCTTTGGATTTGGATGCATTACTCATCCGTGCCACCCAAACACACCCCTTGGTGAATGCTGCCAAAGCCGATGAAATGGCGGCAGTTGAGGGTGTGCGTGCTGCCAAATTAGGCATGCTACCAACCCCCACGATTAGCACAGGACATGACAAAAATGACGGTCTGGTTAGCACCGTTACCATTCGTCAGCCACTGTGGACAGGGGGGCGACTGACAGCACAAATTAACCAAAGCATTTATGACAATAAAGCCGCTAATGCTTATGTATTTGAACAGCAAAACACCGTCGCCAAAAACACCATCGACATCTGGCGGGGCTACATCTACGCTGTTGCCTTGCAGGAGCTGTATGCTGACAGTTTGGCACGCCTAAAAGAGTTTGAAGAGATGATGGAGCGTCGGGTGGCTCAAGGCGTGTCGGCAAAGATTGAGCTTGATTTGGTAAAAAATCGCATCTATCAAGATCAAAACTCGCTACAAAATGCCATAGAACAAGAGCGAGTTGCTGCCGCCAGACTCTCACAGCTTATCGGTGAAGAGTTGGGCGAAAAAAAATACAACATCACCATGAAGTCCCTAACAGACTATGCCAAAGCACAGTCGGTAAATTTTGAGACGCAGGTGTTTGGCAATTCAGGCAGTCATCACCCTAGCGTGGTACGCCAGCATTTTCAAGTAGAAGCCGCCAAACAAGAAGCCAAAGCTCAGGCAGCAGGGCGTTATCCTAATATCTATGCCCAATACCAACACACTTTTGAGCATGAGAATAACGAAGATGATGGCGATTTTTCGGTGGGTATGTCCTATGACCCGGGGGCGGGTTTTTCATCACTTGCCTTAACCCGTGCTGCCAATGCTCGTGCCATGAGCCTAACCCAAACCCAAGAAGCGACACGACGAACGGTTATGGAGGGTTTGCAGACTCAGTATCAAGAATTTACTTCAGCACGAGACAGGGAGCAGTCCATCAAACTTGCCATCGATGGGGCAAAATTGGTGGTGGACTCCTATGGTCGTCAGTTCATCGCAGGGCGAAAATCATGGCTTGAAGTGCTAAATGCGGTGCGTGAACACACCCAATACGAACAGCAACTCTTGGAAGTGCAAAGTCAGATGGTGGCAAGCTTTTATAAGCTACAAGTAGATTTTGGGGCGATGGATTGGCAGTCGGAGTACGGTAGTATCCATGCACCTGTCAGTGAGTTTCGACCTTATCGCACATTTTTGGCGTGGCGTAAGACCAATGCTCAGCCAACACCAAAGCTAAGCACTCCAATGGCTGATGGCAGTTTTGTTAATCAGCAGGATTTATGGATAGAGCCACCTCGCTTAGCAGATGAGATGGATAACGAGATTGATGAGATTCATTCATCAGATGCCCAGATGGAGCATATCATTGATGGTGAAGGTGTGCAAATGGGCGAGCAAGTTCAGTCTGTGGATGAGTACAATACCGCCTTTGACCACTGATGACTTTAAATAAGCAAATCAATAACTCAATCTGAGCCTATCAAAAATGGTTGTAGTAAACTTATCGTCTGACAAAATGATGATGGCATGTTTCAACACCGGCAGGTGCAAGTCTATTTTAAGCCAAATGGTGTCGTAATTAAGTTTTTTACCCATATTTACAAATTATATTTATCAAATATTGTCATGCCAAAGTGTGACAAGCCAAGGATAACTGATGTCGTTAAACCAAACCACTGACCACCCAGACAACCAACAACTGCCAAAACAATACGCCAGTAATAATGCCTTGGGCATTGCGGTGTTTGAACTTTTAAAAGACGTGGGCGTGACCGTGGATAAAAATCGTCTGGATACCGCTTTGTCACGTGTGTTAGAATTTAAGTCGCACAAAGAGAAACTTTCTGTGTTGCTTGAGACGTTGGGTGTGGTTGATGAGCCTGACATCATGGATGAGCCTGATGCTGCTTACATGCCGTTATTTGTCCATCATAAATCGCTTGGCTATGGTCGCATTGTACAAAAATACGGTCTAAGCTGGCTGTTTGAGAGTACCGAAGGGCGAGTTACTTGTCAGAGTTCGGACTTGGATTTTGTGGCAAAAATCAGGGTGTCTGACAGGTTAATCAGTGAAAAAAAGGTCAGCTTTCACGACCTGCTTATGGAAAACCTTAAAGGACATAAGCGTGTGGTGGTGGAGGCGGTTGTGGCTTCGCTCATCATCAACCTGCTTGCCCTTGCTGTGTCGCTATTTTCCATGCAGGTCTATGACCGCGTTATCCCGACAAACAGCAAATACACGCTCATCATTCTAGCGTCAGGTGTGGCAATCATGATTTTATTTGAGGCAGCGATGAAATTTGCTCGCTCAAAAGTCATGGATAAGATGGTCATTGGTGTTGATGAGAGGCTCTCTCGCAGTATCTTTGAACGACTGCTTGCGGTGCGTGTGGATAAAATGCCAGGTTCGGTAGGTTCGCTAGCAGCTCAGCTTCGTGGTTATGAGCAGGTGCGTTCGTTTTTTACGGCAAGCACGCTGTTTACGCTTGTCGATATCCCGATGAGTATTTTGTTCATCATTTTGATTGCGGTCATCGGCTCGCCCATTGTTGCCGTCATTCCACTTGTCGCTGCAGTAATTGGTATCATGTTGGGTTTATCTAGCCGTAAAAAAATTGATAAAATCTCCGCCGAAAATGCCACCGCATCCTATCTAAAAACGGGGATTTTGGTGGAGACGGTCGAGGGCATGGAAACCATCAAGGCAGGTTCGGGCAACTGGAAGTTTTTGTCCAAATGGCTAGATGTAACAGGTGATACCATTGATAACGACCTAAAAATGCGTCATGCCAATGACAATCTAAATTACAGCGTGCAAATGCTCCAACAAATCAGTTATGTGGGGATTGTCATCACGGGGGCATTTGTGGTGATGTCGCAAGCCATGACCATCGGTGGTCTGATTGCTTGTACCATCCTAGGTGGGCGTATTTTGGCTCCCATTATGAATGCCCCCAATCTATTGGTGCAATATTCGCACGCCAAAGCCGCCAAAGCTAACATTGAGCGACTCTTTGAGCTAGAGCAAGACAATAACGACGTCGCTCACCCACTTGCCCCATCTCGCATTCATGGCTGGTATCAGTGCCATAACATGGCTTTTAGCTATGCAGGCAATGAGCGAAATGCCCTAAATATTGAGCATTTGGACATTAAGGCAGGTGAGCGGGTGGCGATATTGGGCTCTATCGGCTCTGGCAAATCCACTTTGCTAAAAATCCTATCAGGTCTGTATATGCCCACAGGCGGTCATGTGCTGTTAGATGGACTAGACATCAGTCACATCAGTCGTGAGTCCATGAGTGAGCAGGTGGGCTATCTACAACAAGACCATCGTCTGTTCCAGGGGACACTTCGTGAAAACTTGCTGATTGGCATGCCTGCTCCGCCTGATGATGTCATCAGGCAAGAGCTACATCGCACGGGGCTTATCCGCTTGGTGTCGGGGCATTCTAGCGGTCTAGATTTGCCCATTAGCGAAGGTGGTAAGGGTCTGTCAGGTGGGCAAAAACAACTGGTTGCTTTCACCCGCTTAGTGCTGACCAAACCATCGGTGTGGCTACTTGATGAACCAACGGCATCCATGGATAACATGCAAGAGAATCAATGCTTGCAAGTGCTTGCCCAAGAACTCCAAGACCCTACCAAGACACTTATTGTTTCAACTCATAAAATGGGACTCTTGGCATTGGTGAATCGCATCATCATCATGGCAGATGGTAAAGTGGTCATGGATGGACCTAAGCAGGCGGTGCTATCACGACTTATCCAAAATGAGCAAAACGCCAAAGACGCCATGAAAAAAGTGGAGAGTGGTCAAGCACAACAAAGTATTGACCAGTCACCCAATAGCCCATCCAGTCAGCCATAAGGAAGCCTCTAGTGAGTCAAAAAAACTATCAAAAAGCCAAATCACGCAGTAAGCCCAGTGTGATTATTTGGGTGGCACTGGTAACCATCATTGTGCTTATTACATGGGCATCATTTGCTAAAATCGACCAAGTGACCCGAGCTCAGGCGACTGTCATCGCATCTGACCGCACCCAAGAGATTCAGGCGGCGGACAATGGCATTTTGTCAGAACTGCTGGTCAAAGAGGGCGATGATGTCAAAAAAGGCGACCTATTGGCGATATTAGAAGAAGAGCGTGCTAAGGCGGCATTGGATAACTCGGCAACCAAAGTGGCAGCCCTGCGTGCGAGGGTGGCACGTTTGGAGGCGGAGATTTTTGACCGCCCACTAAATTTCCCAGAAGAAGTGCAAAAGTACACCGAGTACGTCCAAAACCAAACCGAGCTATACAACCGTCGCCGCCAAGCCATCACCCAAGATGTGGCGTCATTACAAAAAATGCTTGACCTTGCCAAGCGAGAGCTTGCCATGAACGAACCGCTATTGGCTCATGGCGACGTCAGTCAGGCGGATGTGATCAGACTTCGCCGTCAAGTGGCAGACATCGAGGCACAGATTACCAACAAACGCAATAAATACTTTGAAGATGCCCAAACCGAGCTGACCAAAGCCCAAGAAGAGCTAGAATCTGAGAGCGAACAGCTCAGAGACCGCACGCAGGTGTTAGAAGAAAAACGGCTATTTGCTCCTGTGGACGGCAAGGTGAATAACATCGCTGTTACGACCATTGGCGGGGTGGTGCGACCGGGTGATACGATCATGCAACTGCTTCCGACCAGTAGTGATTTGATTGTGGAGGCAAAGGTTCAGCCTGTGGACATCGCCTATGTCAAAGAAGGTCAGACCGCCAGTGTCAAACTGGACGCTTATGATTATTCTATTTTTGGGGCGATGAATGGCGAGGTCATCTACATCAGCCCAGACACGCTCATGGAGAAAACCCCGCAAGGCGATAAGCCATATTATCGGGTGCAGATTCGTATTGCGGGGGCTCAGGTGGCGGCTCGTGAAGATGAGATTGTCATCAAGCCAGGTATGACCGCCAGTGTAGACATCAAGGCAATGGAGCGGACGGTATTATCCTATCTAACCAAACCGATTACCAAGACATTGTCCGAGGGTCTGGGCGAGCGATGATTTGCATAAAACATGGCGTATGCTATGTTTTATGTGATAATTATATTTTGTCAAAAGTCTAAAAGAGTTATGTTGATAAACAAAAGCGTGAATTTTAAAATTCACGCTTTTGTTGTTAGTTAAGATAACGCCTGTGAGTTGGTAAGTTGTTGATGATAAATCCAAAAATTTCATCAATGTTATAATTACGCTCGGCACTATAATAAATAGGCGTAGGAATGGTTAATCCTGTTGCTTCTTTGATACGCTCTTTGGTGGAATGTACTTTTTCATTCAAAAACTCAATCAATCTGGGCTGTGGCTGATTTTTCTCAAAATCCCAATACCGTCCACTCATTGCCATATCAGCCTTGTTAATTGCAACCAATACACGACTAGGCTCAATATTTGGTAAAATTACATCGGTTAGAAGTTTATATGAAGTACCCAAATCACGGCTACTGCCATCTAAAATCACCAAGACTAAATCCATCAAAAAATACGATTTTTGTTTTGATGTACAGGTATCTCTCAATAAAAAAACCAAATTTTTAGCATGGCGTTCGTCCGCTTCTTTACCATCGCCAAAACCTGCTGTATCATACAGTCGAAAACTCTGACCCACACGATAATCAGCCACAATCTGCGTCTGTGGCTGAGAACCTTTGCCAACCTCTGCCACATCCGAACCAAACAAGGCGTTAAGTGTAGAGCTTTTGCCCACCTCTGTTGCCCCCACTAGGACAACATCTAAGGGGGTGAGCAATCTTTTTTGGTTAAGTGCAGATTGTAGCTGTATGGTGCGAGTATGACTCACTCCTTGCTGATTATTCATCATAAGCCTAACCACTTACCAATTTTCTTAGCCCCTTTAATGATTAAACCACCTGTCTTAATGGTAACATCTACCACATCTTTTAAATCGTCAATACGGTTGAACAGTATTTCTTTTGCAAAGTCCACGCCTTCTGACACAACTTCTTTTAAAGAGTTCCAAATAGAATCATCCACTTCTTTTTGATAATCTTTAAGACTATCACTCTTTTCCCACATTTTAGCATCTTGGTTAAGCTGAGTGGCAATAACCACACGCTTGGTGGATTTGGTATGTCTTAAAATAAATGCTAATAGTTTAGATAAGTTATAAGGCTGTTCTTGTGTGTCATCATCGGTATATCCTGCCGAATAATAAATCACATCAATATCTACCCCTGTCGCTTCTTTGATGCGTGATTTGGTGGAGTTTACCTTTTCGTCCAAAAAATCAATGAGTTTGGGTTGTGGTTCGCTCTTTTCAAAATCCGAGTATCGCCCACTCATCGCATTATCGGCTTTATTAATAGCAACAAGCAAACGGCTTTTATCATTGCCTAGATTAGGGATAATCACACTATTAATCAGCTCATACGAAGTGCCCAAATCACGACTGCCACCGTCCAAAATCACCAGCACCATATCAATCAACAATTCGCCTTTGCTGTCTTTTTCAGTAAGTTTACTGATAATGGCTTTGGCGTGGCGTTCGTCCGCCTCTTTACCGTCACCCAAACCAAGGGAATCCCACAAAATTACATTACCAAGCTCGTAGCTGGTAATACTCATCGTTTCAGGATTGGAGCTTGTGCCAATTTTGGCTTTTTCCATACCAAACAGGGCATTAATGGTGGACGATTTGCCCACGCCCGTACCACCCACAATCATTAGATTGAGCTTGGTATTTTTTAGGCGGTTGATATTTTGCAAAAATTTGGTTTTATCTGCTTCGCTGATACTCGTATCTTTCTCAATGTTACTTACAACATCGTTAAAATTAGTCTCAAAACTCATGATTTTTTCCTTAAATGGTTAAAAAATGGTTGCATATTGGCAGTCATGCCTTTACAATGATAGCCAAATTTACCCCAAAACACCAACCATTTGTTGAAAAACTCAACCAAAAGTTACCTATGAAAACCCAAGACAAAATCCGAGCCATTCGCACCCAACAAAAAATCTCCCAAGAACAAATGGCAGAACGTCTTGAACTCACCCCCCACAAGCCTATTCAAAAATAGAATCAGGCAAAACCAAATTAAACCTAGACCGCATTTAACAAATTGCCCATATTTTAAATATTGATGTTACTGAATTAATTCATAATAATGATAATGGTGTATTTTTATTAATTAATGAGAATTGTACAAACGAAAATCTAAATAATGGAGCAATTATTTATCATAGCAATCCAAATCATGAGCAAAATTTAGTTCATGAAAATGACAAATTACAACTTATCATTACCCATAAAGATGAAATCATCACCCAATTACAAAATGAAAATTCCTTATTAAAACAAATGCTTGATTTATTAAAATCCAACCAATCCCAATGATTTATTGATAAAATAAAAACGTGGCACTCACCACGTTTTTATTTACCCAAACTTAGCCCAACACATAATCCACCACCACAGGAGCGTGGTCAGAATACCATTCATCTCGGTAAACCCACGCCCCTACTGTGCGAGCCTTCCAGTCAGGTGAGCAAGCGTGATAATCTATCCGCCAGCCGACATTCTTGGCACGAGCCTGCCCACGATTGCTCCACCACGAATAAATGTTGCTGTCAAATCGCACCACCCGAAACGTATCCACATAGCCCAAATCATCATAAATATGGTCAAGCCACGCCCGTTCGTGGGGCAGACAGCCAGACGCTTTTTGGTTGCCCGACCAGTTTTTGATATCAATGCGTTTATGCACAATGTTATAATCACCGCAGACGATGATGGATTTGTTCTCGTCTCGCCAGCGTTTTAAAATGGCTTTATATTTTTCCAAAAACTCATCTTTACGAGCCTGAGCGTCATCGCCTGATGAGCCAGACGGCAAATACAAAGACGCAATGTGTACAGGTGTATCTAGTCCCCATTCACTGAGGTCAAACTGCCCACAGGTAAACCGCCCTTGCGTGTCGGCAGTGTCAAAGCCCAGCCCGTCCGTTGGGATAAAGGGCAATTTACTATAAATCGCTGTGCCAGCATATCCCGCTCTCTCGGCAGGGAATAGATGAGCATGATAACCCACAGGCTTAAATTTATCCGTCCACTGCCCATGGGTTATCCGTGTCTCCTGCATACATATCACGTCTGCGTCCGACTTGACAATAAAGTCAAATAAGCCCTTTTTCTCAGATGCTCTTAGTCCATTGACATTGATAGATACCACCCTTAGGATACGCTTGTCGCCATGTTTGGCAAGGTAGGCGGATTTGGGTGGTATGATGTCGTTGGGTTTGGGGTTTAGGGCGGTTGGGGCTTGTGGGTTGGGGTGTAATGGGTTGATGTCGGTCATGGTATCGTTTATTTAAAAGATTTATAAAGGGCAAATTTTACCACAAAATGCCATGAATATTTGTATAAATCGTGATTGACAAGGGCGTACTGAATATTGATAACATTTATTTGTATTTTATAAAGATTTATGCTTTTAATCTATTTTTGCATGAAAAATGGCTAAATCTTGTTTTTCATAATAAAAGCTCGTTTGATAGAATGACTATCAAACTTCACTTTTTCCTTGAAAAACGGGCGATTTTTCTCATTTTTCATGGCAAACACCAACATTCAACACGCCCAAGCCAAACAAAAACCACCCAAATTGATGAGTGGTTTTTGATGATTTGTAAGCGAATGATTAATCAATGATAAAATGCTCAATGTCCATGTCGGTCATCACTTCGCTTGGGGCGGTCATGCTGTCGGCAAGCCCACTCGTGCGTGGTAGGATTTTATCAAAGTAAAACTCTGCTGTTTGGGTTTTGGCAAGGTAGAACTCACGGGGTTGTTCACCGCCATTTTTCATCTTATCAAAGGCAATCGCCGCCATTCTTGCCCAGTGGTACGCCATCATCACATAGCCTGAGTACATGAGATAGTCTTCGGACGCTGCCGAGATAATCTCACGGTTTTTGCGTTTGGCGGTAATGGCAAGGCGACCAGTTAGGACGTTCCATTCGGCACACAGCTTGGTCAATGCCCAAACGTATTTACGCATGTCTTTGTCAAGGGCATAATCGCCACACCACTTCATGATACTGGCGGTATAATCACGCACCACTTTACCACCGCCTTGTAGCAGTACCTTACGACCGAGCAAGTCTAGGGCTTGTACGCCTGTCGTGCCTTCGTACAGCGTACTGATACGAGCATCACGGGCGATTTGTTCCATGCCCCATTCTTTGATGTAGCCATGACCGCCAAAGATTTGCAAGCCGTTTTTCACAGACTCTTGGGCGATTTCGGTCAAAAAGCCTTTTAGTACAGGCGTGAAAAAGCCCATTTTGTCTTCCCAACGCTCAATCTCTTTTTTGTCGCCACGCACGGTCGCATCCGCCAGTTTGTCCGAATAACGCCCAACGTGATAAATCATGCTTCTCGCCCCTTCGGTAAATGCCTTTTGGGTCAGTAGCATACGGCGGACATCGGCGTGATAGTGAATGGCATCAGCAGGTTTGTCAGGCTCTTTGGTGCCAGACAAGGCACGCATAGAACGGCGTTCTTTGGCATAGGGCAGTGAGTTTTGGAAAGCAAGCTCCATGTGAGCCAAGCCTTGAATGCCAGTGCCGACACGGGCGGTGTTCATGTAGGTGAACATCGCTTTTAGCCCTTTGTTTGGCTCGCCAATCAAAAACCCTGTGGCGTTGTCAAAGTTAATCACGCACGTGGCGGACGCACTAATACCCATTTTGTGTTCGATAGAGCCGCAGCTCACGCCATTACGCTCGCCCATGTTGCCGTCATTGTCAGACAGGAATTTTGGCACGATAAATAGCGAAATGCCTTTGGTGCCAGCAGGGGCATCAGGCAGGCGTGCCAGTACGATGTGTACGATGTTCTCGGTCAGGTCATGCTCGCCAGCACTGATGAAAATCTTAGAGCCATTAATGGCATAAGTGCCGTCATCGTTAGGTTTGGCGGATGTTTTCATTTGGTTTAGGTCGGTGCCGCACTGGGCTTCGGTCAGACACATGGTGCCAGACCACTCGCCAGTAACGAGCTTGGGTAGGTATAGGTCTTTTTGCTCGGTCGTGCCGTATTCCAAAATGGTATTGACCGCTCCAAGCGATAGCCCCGGATACATGGCAAATGACCAGTTGGCGGTGCCAAGCATCTCTGATTTGATGAGATTGAGCGACATTGGCAGAGCCATACCGCCATACTGTTCAGGGTAGGCAATGCCTTGCCAGCCCCCTTGGGCGAACTGCTCGTACGCTTCTTTAAAGCCTTTGGGTGTGGTAACCTCGCCGTCCTTAAAATGACAACCTTCGGCATCGCCTGACTGATACAGGGGGGCGATGACGTTTTCGGCTAAGTCGGCAAAGCCTTCTAAAATCATGCCAACCGTTTCGCTGTCGGCATTTTTGCCATGCTCAAAGGTTTTGTAGTGGCCTGGATAATCAAAGACTTCATTGATGAGAAATTTGATGTCCCGTAGGGGGGCTTTGTACGTTAGCATAAGACAGCTCCTTTGTGATAGATAAATAGGATAAAGGGGAAATGTGTGAAAACATCATTTCCTTACTATACCTTATTTTGTGATTTATGCTAGGGGTTTTGTGTTAAAAATAACTATTTTTCATAAATTTTTATTATTTTTATAAAAATAAATTATAAATCTAGCACCACCTTATCCAAATCCACCGCCCGACCTGTCCACAGCTCAAAGGATAAGCGAGCTTGATTGATAAGCATGCCCATGCCGTCTATCTGTTTGGCGGTGTTAAAATGCTCCAAAAAAGCAGACGGTTTGCCATACATCATGTCATACGCCACATCCGCCGACACACCACCCAAATCCAGACTTTGCCCTGTGGTCGTGGCGGACGTGGCATTGATGATGACATCAAAATGCCCTGTGAGTTCGTCTAAGCCGTGAGCGTTGATAGTAATGCCCTGTGTGGCAAACTCTTGGGCGAGTGTTTGGGCTTTGGCAAGCGTGCGATTAAACACCGACACTACCGCACTACTTTGGATAAGCGATAAAATCGCTCCCCGAGTTGCCCCACCTGCCCCGAGTATGGCGACTTTTTTACCGTGCAAATCCACGCCACGCCCCACCAAATCCGCCACCAGCCCCCGACCGTCCGTGTTATCGCCATAGAGCTTACCATCTTTTATGGCAAGTGTGTTTACCGCCCCTGCGTTTTTGGCGTATTCGCTTAATGTACCGACTTCTTGGCAGATGTCAAACGCCATTTCTTTAAAGGGCAAGGTTACATTCGCCCCCACGCCCCCGCCATGAAAAAACGCTTCGATGACCGCCTTAAAACTGCCAAAATCATCAGGGCAAAATTGGCGGTTGTAGCTGATGTCAAGCCCCACAGAGCGAGCAAAGGCGGTATGAATGGCAGGGCTTTTGGAGTGGCTAATTGGGTTGCCGATGACGATAAAGTGGTGCATACATTGTCCTGATGAATTTAAAATAAAGGCTCTGGTTCAAAAAGCATGCTGCAAAGAAAACCGTTCGTGGTGAGCTTGGTAAACCTAACGGTTTTCCTACTCGCAGGCAGGCTCAGGGCGAACGGAAAACCTAGTTTGGCATACTTTTTAGACTACTACCAAAATAAAAACTGTTAAAATGACCCAAAAACGGCTACAATAACCGCCATTATTTTCCCACCATTTAACGGCTAACGCAAGCCATTTTACCATTTACCATTTATATCAGCCATGACCGACACCAATTCTGCCCCTGCCAAAAAATCCTTTAAAACCCCCATCATCTGGGCGGTCATCATCGCCTGTACTGTGGTATTGGCGTTGTTTTTTCGTCCTACCACGCACAAGGATGTGGTGCAAGATGACGGCGAGCCAAAGGTTTATGAAAAAGTGGTCTATGATGTGGCAAATTGGCAAGCAAATCCTGCCATCAATGAGACAGGGCAGGGCGGGTTTGAGCGTGCCAAAACGCTGATAGCTCCGACCGCCACCAAGTCGGACGCCTTGGATTTTCATGGGGCTATGGCGGACAAATACAGTTATACATCAGGACACGAACCGCCCCTATATGTCATCGAGTCGGATAAGCTCTTTGAGCTGGCATGGTACTATGCTCATCCCAAAGACAGCGATACCATCAAGCAGGCAAGCCACGCCCACGCTAAAAAAGCCCACGCCCTTGTCACTGCCTTATATGGCGATGACGGCAAAGCGGTGTTGGAGCAAATGCTGACAGAGCAAATGGTTGGGGCAGAGCTACTACAAAAGCATGGCATATTAAAGGCAGAATGCGTCAATTATACCTGCCAGCTTATCATGAAAAAATAGACAAATAAAAAGGTGTAAGGATATTTTACATTGTCTATATTAAATCTCTTTCCAAACTAAAAATAAACCCTGATAAACACTGGGTTTGAAGTTTTTAAAAATCTATAAAAATCGGGGTTTGGAAAGAAGTCTATTATCATGAGCAACCGTAGGGCGTGTAACACACACTGCTTATTGGACTGATATTTTAAAAATCACCCAAATTGGCTTTACCACCACCAATAAGGATGGTACGGATAGCCATACCAACCACCATAACCATAATGCATGCGGGTCATGCGTTCGCTCATCTGATGTTGCTCTAAGCCCATCATGTTGGCACGGTGTAGCTCTTCTAGGGTCTTGCTGTCGCCGACATCACACACGCCTTGTAAGGTGTAGCCCATTCGCCCCATGTTGTAGGCGTTGTCTATGGTGCAGTAGGATTTTAACCCTGCTTGGCGACCTTGCTCCCATAACGCACGGTCAGGCGTGGCAAGCCCTTGGCAGGTTTTGGCATGGCGTAATATCTCTTGACTGCTTGCTCCACGCAGACCGTCAGCAAGACCCACCTGCCCCCAGTTGGCAGATGAGCAGTCGGCTTGTTTTAATGTGGCAGTTGTAGCACAGCCTGTGAGTGCGAGCATGGGTAGGGCGGTGAGTAGGAATGCTTTTTTTGTAATAGGTTTCATGGCGGATTGCCTTTTATTATTGATTAAAAAACGCACAAGCATGGCTTATGCGTTTTATTTGGCTGTATTTAGCCAAGACAGGCTAACTTGTTCGCTACCATCAGTGAGCATGGCTGTGCATGGGGTGAGTGCTTTCGCATTTTAGGCTATACACCATGCCATCAGCAGTGGTTATGTCCAACGCACCAAATTTGTTTTTAGTGCGCCATTCATATTTTGAATTAGGATTGATGTCATTAACAAACAGCATGCCCGATGCAGAAGGGGCGAGTCTTAATTCAACATCGGCACCAGTTAGGCTTAAGCTAGGAGCGGTGATGTTAAGTAGAGCTTGCTCGGCATCAGGGTTGTAGTTGGCAACAATGTTGGCATCTTGGTCGCAGACATAGGTTTTTGACATGATGCCATGATGATGTTTTTTGCCATGCTTATACTCATGCTTGTCGCCATGTTTGTGGGCGTGCTTGCCTTGCATTTCTTGGGGTTTGGGCTGTTTGATGGTTTGGCTGTTATTCGTGGTACAGCCTGTCAACACCAAGGCACCCACAGCAGTCGCAATCAATAATTTTTGCATGACAATCTCCTTAAAAGATAAAAATAAAATCAGTTATCATTTAAATGATATATTTATTATAAATGAAATTCCACTGCCTTTTGTAACAAATTTTTTCAAAATAAGAGTAAACTTGTAAAAAACTTTAACACAACTTTTATCGTGAAAAACTGATGTGATAAAAGGCAGGTATGCCCTAATCATCATTTTCTTTTAAAATAGCCATCATGCCTTGACTTTATTTTATTCAAAAGCTATATTTTAATGACTTGCCACACTATCTCACGCTAAACGCCATGACAAAATCCCTGCGAGCCCATGGAGCAACCACCCAAAACAGCGAGCTGATGAGCCTATGGAGTGATGTGGGCGTGGCGGACTGCCGTGATGAGTCTATGAGTGAGCTTGTGGCAAGGCTAGCAGGCACGCCCTAATCGACCAAATACACCACGTTATCGCCGTCTTTTTTGATGACATGGTTAAGCTCTAAACGCTTGATGATGTCATCGATATCAGCATTTTGACCGCCCCGAAAGCTAAAAATCGCCTCTAAAAATGTCCGTAGGGCAGGCAGGCGATTGGGCTTGCTTTTTAGCACTCGCTCCAAGCAATAGTCATAATCGGCAGAGGGTGGCAGTTTTTGGGTAGGGGCGGATGATGGGTTTTGGGCAAGCATGAGTTGCCCGAGCAGATGATAAGCCAGTTTTAGCTTGTCCGTATCAGATAAGGCGGACGCCAAATCAAGGACGGTGCGATAAGACATGGGAGTTTCCTTAAATCATGGGGCTGATAATGATGGCACTGATGGGTAATGAAGTTGGTTTATTGTATGACAAACACGGATAAATGAAAAGATCAGATAACAAAAAGCGGACATGTTGCCCGCTTTTTGTTTTTTTGTTTTTGGCATGATTAATGTTTGGGCGGTTCGCCAACACCTAAATACATCTCATCATTTTTGGCAAGGGTGGGATGGTCAGCGTCTTTGATGTTGGCACGCAAGACAAAATAACCCACAATACCCGAGATAAGCGAGCCTAGGATAATGCCTAAACGTGGGTCATAATCCTCAGGAATGCCGCCAAAGGCAAGCCCCGAGATAAAGAGCGACATGGTAAAGCCGATACCGCAAAGCAGAGAGACGCCATAGATTTGCATGAAGTTTGTGCCTGTGGGCAGTTTGACCAAACCCATTTTGACGACCAAAAACACAGGAATTATCACGCCAAGCTGTTTACCAATAAACAGACCTAGGGCAATACCCATGGGTACGCCGTGCATGAGCTCGCCCATGTTAGTCCCCGCCAGCGAAATCCCTGCATTGGCAAAGGCAAATAGAGGTAAGATACCAAAGGCGACAGTATTGTGTAAATCGTGTTCTAGCTCTTCTAGGGGTGAATGCTCAGGGTCGGCGTTGTTTTTCAAAGGAATAAAAAATGCCAAAAGTACGCCTGCTAAGGTTGCATGCACGCCTGATTTTAACATGGCGGCCCATAGGATAAGTCCGATAAGCAGATAAGGCGTGAGACGGGTGACGTTTAGGCGATTTAGTAGGAATAAAAAGGGCAAACACACCGCTGCCACGCCCAGTGATATCAATGATAATTCAGACGTGTAGAACAAGGCAATGATGATAATCGCCCCGATGTCATCAAAGATGGCAATGGATACCAAAAATACTTTTAAGGCATTAGGGACTTTGTTGCCGAGCAAGCTAAGCACGCCAATGGCAAAGGCAATGTCCGTGGCAGCAGGGATTGCCCAGCCTTTTAGAGCCTCAGCATCACCATAATTTAGTCCATAATAGACCAAAGCAGGGGCGACCATGCCACCGATGGCACAGATGGCAGGCAGAACGATTTGCTTGACATCGGACAGCTCACCTATCAAAGCCTCACGCTTTAATTCTAGACCCACCAAAAAGAAAAAGACCGCCATCAGACCGTCATTAATCCAATGATGAGCGTCTTTGGCAATCTCAAATTGACCAATTTGCACCACGACAGGAGCATGAATAAAAGCATTATAAAGTTCAGATAAAGGTGAGTTTGCAACAATCATTGCAAGTACGGCAGCTAAGGCAAGGATGATGCCCCCAGCAGCTTCTAAGGCAAAAAAGGCTTTTATGCGACTCATCGACATGACTATCTTTTCCTATAAATATAAATGAAGGAACAAAACCTATAATTATAAAAATTAGTTATAAATAAAAATTAACCAATCTTGTGAATATATCACAAAAATTAATAATACGAAAGCAGTTTTGTGATTATTTGTGTAAGTTTTCTTTCTGTGGGTTTGCCAAATGCAAGTGCTGTAAGATGATATCCGTGCATATGGACTAGGTGTTTGGATGATTAATCTGACGTCAAACTCGGGTTGTGACATCTATTAGTTTGTGAGTGACGATTAGGTATTTTCATGCAAATGATTATTTTTCCTATGTGGCGTACGTCTTTGATGTTGTCAATAAAAAATGACTATTTAAAAAGCAGGAAAACGTAGGCTGTGAATTTTCTATCAGACAAGTTTTTACGCTGAAAAATCATCTGTCGCTTAACTTGAGTGAACGTTAAAATTTTGCTTTAATTCTATATTTTAATCCTTACAATAATGTTTACATTTGTTTTGTATCCAATAATATGGCAATACAATAAAAATGACTTGCAAAGTAATTAAAAATAAACAAATGTACCGTATGATGAATCTATCATTTTTATTGATTCTTTATTAATTTTTTCTTAATAATTAATGAGTATTTTGAAGAAATCATATCAGTGTATAAATATTATAAATATCTTATATTTACCGAATATTTTATTGCTACTGCTTGGCATGTTGCTTGGTTGTGGCAAAAACGTGGCGATAATAAGGTTTTTATTTTAAACAAAAACTTGTGTTTGTTTCGATGATCAATAATTAATGAACATATATACTCTATTTAATATTTCTTATTTATTCGTAATATTGCCATAAAAATAATACATTATTTCTATATTAACTAAACTGTTAATATTTGTAAATAATAAACATTTGTTTATCTAAAAAAATAAATAATATAAATCAAGCAATTACAATCTTATTTTTGAAAATACAATAATACTGCAATTGCTTAATCTAGACATTAAGTTTATTTTTGATTAAAATTGCCAAAACTTGTGTAAATAAGTTTCACCGAATTGATACTTTAAGGGTATCAATATTGCAACATGGTAAATGATTGCTATGTTGTTGGGCATTGCATAAATTGTCTATAATAACTTGTTATGGATGATTGATGGCAATGATAAACTTAGTGACAATGATAAACGCAAAGAGGTGTAATATGTCATTACAAACTCAACCTGCCAAGAGAGGGTTCTATGTTAAGCCTTTAAGTATGGCTTGCATGCTGGTAATTAGTGCTAGTAGTACGGTAAGTTATGCCAACTCAGCTCCAATGATTGTTGATTCACAGTACAATAGTTCTAAATACTCTTTCTACGATTACTATTTAGATTTCCTTAAACGTTTTAGACCAACTCCAACTCCAGTGCCAAGCCCTGTGAGACCGGCTCCTGAACTCGTTCGTCCGACCCCAGCCCCGATTCCGGCTCCAACGCCTGTGCCAATACCGGCACCAATTAGTGGCGGTATATCAGGTAGCTATATTGCTCCAGTATCGCCATCAGAGGTGAGACAGCCTGATTACACAAGACGCGTTCAAGCCAATCTAAAACGCAACCAACCTGCACCAAGTGCTGGCACACGTACAGGTTATAGTGTCATGGATACGTCAAATAATTCTAATTTGACATCTAAATTTTATGGCACAACCGAAGATGGTTATGCCGAGCGTCTTGACAACCTAAAGAACACCATTGATACACGTCAAGCCAAAGTAGGTGTGATTGATACAGGCATTAACCGCTTCAACCGAGACTTGGTTGGTGCAAATGTGCATGATACACAGATTGAGTGTGTTTCTGCTGGACGTTCCACCTGCTATACGCCAGAAAATGATTCAGGCATTGTTGAAATCCCAACAACCTCTGCTAGTGGTAGTCATGGCAACCAAATGGCGGCTGTCATCGCTGGTAACAACGGCATGACCAACGCCAAAATTTACGGCAGTGACAGTATTGATCGACGTTCAAATGGTGGCAACCATTTCTTGATGATGCGTAAGCTGAACCAAGACCATGGTGTCAAGATTTTTAACAACTCTTGGGGTTCTAACAACACTGACCAATGGTACTACGATGCTCAGCGCCTAAATTACAATCCTACTACAGGACAGATTAATCCAAATCCTTACAGAACCAGTATTACCAATGCTGAAGTGACTTTGCCTGTCATTCATGATCTTATTATGAATCGTGACTCGCTTATCATTAAAGCAACAGGTAACGAAGGCTTGAACGATGCTCATGATGAAAACCTAGCACCGCTCATGAACAGCAACTTCAAAAAAGGTTTCATTACTGTCTCCTCGCCTAGAGAAGATTTTGGTAAAGCGAATCATTGTGGTCGAACTGCCGAATGGTGTGTATCCGCAACATCATCTACCCAAAATTACGCCAACGATGGCAGACTGAGTAGCTATAAGGGTACATCACCTGCAACCGCTCGTGTGTCCGGCACGGCAGTGCTCGTGCAATCTGCTTATCCTTGGATGAAAAATGAAAATATCTCTCAAACCATTTTGGGTACTGCCAAGGATTTCTCAGAGATTACTGCCAATTCACCTAATGGCTACCAAGGACTAAGAAAGGTTAGTAGATTGCCATCTGGTTATTACGGCTCTTATTACACTGACAATCAGGGTAATTTCTATGTTCCTGGCAATGTCAATTGGGAAAACCGTCGAATTGTCGCTAATCATAACGGCAAGAACATTACATGGGAAGATGGTTGGGGTTTGTTAGATCCAGAAGCGGCCGCTAAAGGTTATGGTGGTTTCTATTGGGATAATGTGGAATTAGACACTAAAGGCACGCCTTTATCTGTATTCTACAATGACCTAAAAGGTGATAAAGGCTTTACCAAAAAAGGTGAAGGTAAACTTGTCTTTACTGGTAATAATAGCTATAAAGGCGACTCTGTCATCGAGGGTGGTTCACTAGAAGTAAATGGTAACAACGGTGGTTCAACCATGGTTGTTAAAGGTGGTGAACTAACAGGTTATGGTAATGTAGCTAATGTTCGTCAAACAGGTGGTTGGGTTAACAACGAAGGTAACCTAAACATCAGAGGTGACTACAACATCAACACTCAACGTGGCGTGGATGCTGGTCTAAAAGCTCAATTTGGCAACATGCTTACCGTGGACGGTAAGGCCAAACTAGGTGGTACACTAAATCTAACTGGTGAGACCAAAGATGGTATCATCAGCAAATCAGGTAGCCGTAGCACTGTACTTCGTGCTAAGCGTGGTCTTGAAGGTCAATTTGACAATTATCGTTCAAGCAACCCATTATTTGAAGTAACAAATGTTGAATATACGCCAGAAGTAGACAGAAATGGCAGAGTGGTAGGTGGTTCACGCACGAACAATGACGTGCAAGTAACTGCCAAACGTCTAAGTGCAGGCAATGTTGTTTATGGCATCAGCATGAATGACAGTGGTAGCCGTGTTGCACAAAACCTAGACAAAGTACTTAATGATTTAGATAAAAAACAAGAAACACAAGGTTCACTGACCAGTGATGAGAAGCAATTTGCTAACCGTGTATTCACTGGTTTTGAAAACATGAATTCTGGTGCAGAATCTAAACTTTCTACAGTAAGCACCAACCGTGAGCTATACAAGCTTGACCCAACTTTCTATGCTGACAGTGCATTAAACGCAGTAGAAGACAGTGCTAACCATGCAACCGAATTTGGTAAGCGTGTTAGCGCCCCAAGAGGTGTTTGGGGTAATATCAGTCACCATGATTATGATGTAGAACTAGAGCATGCTACAAGTGCACGTAAAGGCAACAACATTAGTGTTGGTGCAAGCACTCAAACTGCAGCCGACATTAGTGTTGGTGCACAACTTGATGTAAGTAAACTTGACTTGGAAGAATCTGTTTATGGTATTGGCAACAAAACCAAAACTGACAGCATTGGCTTGACTGTTGGTGCTTCTAAGAAGTTGGGTGATGCCTATCTATCAGGTTGGGTAAAAGGTGCCAAAGTTGATACAGAAGCGAACCGTGGTGAAAACTCTAACAAAGTTGAGTACAATGGTAAGCTATATGGTGCTGGTATCCAAGCGGGTACAAACATTGATACTGCATCGGGCGTGAGTGTACAACCTTATGCCTTTGTTAACCATCAGCAGTACAAAAACGATGGTAGCTTCAATGACGGTCTTAACGTTGTTGACGACATCGAAGCAAAACAAACTCAGGTAGGTGTGGGTGCTGATATGGTGTTCCAAGCAACACCTGCTCTACAGCTTACTGGTGGTGTGCAAGTTGCTCACGCTGTTAGCCGTGACACCAACCTAGACACTCGCTATGTTGGTACAGCGACAGATGTACAGTATGGCACTTGGGATACTGACAAAACCAAATGGTCAGCCAAGGTTGGTGCTAACTATAATGTGACACCAAACAGCCAAGTGGGTCTAAACTACAGCTACACAGGTAGTGGCGATTCAGATGCTTCCCAAGTGGGTGTGAGCTTCACCAGCAAGTTCTAATTCATTAATAAGGCAACAAAAAACAGCACAATTTCGGTTGTGCTGTTTTTTGTGATGCCGAGCGTAAAATTTTCCCAAAAAAAGCGTGATAATTACCACGCTTTTTTATTGCATATTGCAAAATAGTATTGCATTTATGGGTTGTTAAGCAACCCGTCCAAATACCCCCTAAACAACTCCACCCCAATCGGTGCTAACTTGTTTTGCCACAGGCTCGTCAATGTGTCGGCATCATCAACCATTACCGACTTTTGAGCCAGCACCTGCCCTGTGTCCCAACCATCGTCAAGCTGATAGAGTGAACCGCCCACAATCTTGTCGCCATTATCAAATGCGAGTTTGACGGCGTTTTTGCCTTTATATTTAGGTAACAGACTTGGGTGGCGGCCAACCGCTCCAAGCCTTGCCTTGTCTCTTGCTCGTTTTTCCACAAAACAATAAGCGTGGGTATCCACCCCAGTCGGCACTTGGTCGGCGGTTAGGGTTTTGTCGTGGACAGCAATGGGGATTTGGTGAGTGGTTGCCAATCTTGCCAAACGGTCTGTATTTTTTGGGGGCGATACAGCAACCACTTTAATCGCTGGCTGGGTTAAACACCACGCCAAAAGCCTTTCAGCAAGCCATTTTTGCCCGACTATCATAACAGATAAAGTCTTATTCGTCATTAAAATTCTCCCCCAAATATCTAAAACCCTGCACCGCTCTAAAATGTCCGCCATAGCCACTACCAGCACTCTTGCCACTTGCTTTGGATAGGGTTTGAAAACTTCGCATTTTGTTGTCGCCGTGTAGTTTGGCACTAATCTGCGTCCATTTCTTATCACGCCTTAATGCCTGTGCAAGGTTTGGGTGGCTGGTGTGAAAAATGGTTCGCAAGGGCTTGTTGTAGCGGTTGTTACCCTCAAGCCACATTTGACATATAGCATTTAAAAACCGCATTCCAATGCCAGCCCCTTGCCATTCGGGCATTACCACCAATCGGCAAGCACGGGCTTCTATAAGACCAGGCGTTGTACTAACCGCCAAATGAGCCACCAATTCGCCATTAACCACCGCCACATAGTTGGTGGATGCAATCATTTTGGGCATTTTTAAATAATGATGTGGCTCAAAAAGCTCCCAAAATCGCCAGTTGGTTTGGTAGATGTCAAAGGCAATGGGTGGGCGTTGCCAAAGAGACCTCCGATGATTGACAGTAAATTCGCCCGTGTCGGTGTTATATACCCAGTCAGGCTCTAACCAATTAAGCACATCATAATGACAGGTCAAAAGAATGGCTTGTTTGCCTTTGGTGCGTTTCCACGCTTTGGCAAAGGCGGACGCACCAATACAGGCAATTTGCCTATCTACCACGCTACTAAATTCATCAATGATGAGTCGGTTTGGTTCATCAGCAAGGGCTTTTGCAAGATTGGCACGAAACTGCTCGCCATTGTTTAACACCTGAAAGGGTCTAAGCCACGCAGGGACTGTGCCAAGTCCAACGGCTGACAAACAAGCGGTGGCTTTGTCTATGCTGTCGCCTACGGCAATTTGGTCTATGATGGGTTTGTCGGCTTGCCAAGTGGGCTTATAAATGGGCGTGTCTGCCCAGATTTGTTTGCCAATGCTCGTTTTGCCCGTGCCAGAGCGACCGACAATCACACCAAGTTGCCAGTCGCCTTGCCCGTTTTCATCTTGCCAATGTTCAGGCTCTATGGGTAGGTCGGCTGTGATTTTGACATCTGCCCCAGTTTCTACATTAAACAAGGATTTGACCCGCTGTGCTCGGTAGCTGTCAAAGTCGGTGCAAGTGTGATGGATATTAACAATCATACAACCACCACCTTAGCTTTGTAGCCTAGTTGTTTAAGGTGTTCAAAGATGGCTTGTTGGTGGGGTTCGTCATCGCATTGGATGATTAAGCCAAATTTGGGCTTGTAGTTAAAGCCGTTTTTGGCTGGGGCTTTGGGGTTGATTTGTGGGGTTGGCTGTGCCATTGGGTTTCTCCATATTTAACAGGTTGTGAGACGCAAGGTCTGCTAAATTGGTACGCAAGGCACGCTCAAAATGATTAAAATGACTGCAACGGCGACATTTTATGGCAAGCTGGTTAAAAACATCAATTTCCAATAAAACTCGCTTGCAGTTTTGACAGTTTAGGGGTTTCATATTTTACCTAGTGCAATAATACTTCATAATGTGGTATGATATGCCCTGCTTGTACAAGCAGACAGGGCGTACTCTTGCGATAGGTGGTTTAACGCTGGCTATCAATGGGGAATGACTGACTGTTCCAGCAGAAAGCCATTGCCCTGTTTTTATCTATAAAAAGTTACATTCACTCGCCCTGCTGGGTGTGCAGTTTCATTTGGTGGAAAACCTTTTGGGGCTTGTCTAATGTTAATTCTGTGATTAGGAATATCTAGTGTGATGTAATTTTCAGCATCATTTATAATTTTGTTTGTAATGGTTATGACAACTTGTGAGCTGTCTGTTACCCAATCAGGGATAGTAACAGTGGCATTATAATAAGCTCCCAATGAACGAGTGCCATCAACGACAGGCACAAAACCACCAAAGGTTGTCTGTGCTGACACACTCATTCCCCATGCTTTTGGTGTATCATTGTCAGAATAATGGGTTGATAAGTTAATGTCAAAAGCAGTAACAGGCGTTTTTGCACCGCCATTAGTTTGACCGCTATTTTTAACAATCTCTGCAACCTGCTCTTTTAACGCATCAATCTGTTTTTGTAATTCGGCATTGCCATCTGTGCGGTCTTTGATTTCTTGGTCTAGCTTTTCGTCAAGGTCGCCCGATGATTGGTTGTTACCGCCATTTTGAATGGTGACTTGTATCTCGTCCACTTTGGTGGTTAAGCCATTGATTTTTCGTCAATTTCTTGGGTTTTTTGTTCTTGCTCTTGGCGTTTTTTGTTCAAAAATGCCGTACGATTGGCAAGCTCAATATGTGGTCGGTTATCTACGCCATCTTCGCCCCCTTCTACGGGGTCGTTAGGTTCAATTAGGTAAATATTTTCTACCCATTCATCGGTTTCTTTGATTAGTGCCATTGTGCGATTACTCCGTTGTAGCGGACAGCCCCATTGTGATTGATGGTGCGGTCGTGTTTAAGATTTTTAAGATGAATAGAAGCCAATTTACACCGCAAGGGAGCGACATCAGCAAGTAACGCCCGAATGTTTTCGGCATCAGCTTTACTAATGGGCTTTTGCATAATCAGCCTGTAATATGTCCAATGTCCGCCATAGCCATAGTGCCTTGTACGGTCGTGGCTTATGGTGCGGTCGTGTGTATAATAGCCAAAGCGTTCTTCCAATTCACAATCGCCAAACCCCAGCAAAGCAAGGGTGCGTTTGATAGCCCACGGCGTGCCTTTATGGCGGTGGATTTGAATTGTCCCCTTGATAAGCTCTCGCTGTTCGTCATCAGAATGGGCAAACTCCCAGCCGTCCCCAAACAAACTAAACTGGTCGGCAAAAGCGGTCAAAGCGGACTTTGGGGTAATATCAATCAGCATTATTAAGGCAAAAGGCGGTAAGCTATCCAAGCGTTTTAACAAACTTTCAAGCACCAAAAACCTTTGATTTTGCAAAGGGCTTGGCAACACGCTATCAGTAACCAAGCCGTTTAAATGAGAGTTAGCCATTTTGAATTGTCCCCATTTGAATTTGAATGTCAGTACAGTTTGCCCATTCAAAGGCTTGTAAAATAATAGGCTCGGCTGGCTCTATAACCTTGACTTGCCAGATGTCGGTGCTGGACACTGCATCAATGATTTGACTTGGGACGACATCTCGCCCCAGTTTGGCTCGCAGGGTTTTGGTATAGTTTTCGGCTCGCACCTTGCTATCCGCCAAAACTTTGTCAGGCACAGCCAAAGACAAAGGCGAGACTTCCAACACAAGGCGAAAGTCTTTTGCCTTTGCCCCTGCCACAAACACACGGTCGGACAAGGGGCGTTTTTTCTCATCGCTGGTATTGTCAAGCACCTTTTGAATAAGCTCATCAGACACCACACCGTCAGCGGTCAAGATATGAATATAGATGTCGCCATTACCGCCACGCAAAGCATCCGCATCAATGATTCGGCTGTCAGCAGACAAGGCGTGGTAAATGTAGGCTTGGCGTGAGCCTGTGGTGGCGTAGCTTTCAGGGGCTAGGCGAATGCGTTGTCTCAGCTGTTCATCCGTTTCATCATCAAGACGCACCACGCCAAAAAAGTCGCCCAAATAATCTAACATTACCCCACTGGCAAATGCCAAAAGGTTCTGCTCGCACGCCAGTTGAATTTGGGTGCGAATAAGCATTTCACGGTAGGCAATCACATCAATAAACAGGCGGTCAGCTTGGGCTGGGTAGAGTTTTTTGTTGCCCAGTTGTTCATACAAGGCAATAATCTCGCTTGTGATGGCACCCACATCACGGTCTATAAAATGCGGTTTGTCTAAAATGGGGCGAGTTATCATTGCTTTTTTCCTTAAATCACTAAACCTTATAAGTCATATTTTGTGGCACAAGGCTATCAATCGGTGTCCATTGGATATTAAACACCACCCCTGCAAATACTCTTGTTTCGTCATATTGCTTGGCACGGATTTTGACCGATTGCACTCGTGGCTCATTTGCCAAAATCGCATCGGTGGCGTAAGCAATAAACAGCGGAGCGACTTTGGAAAATTGTCCGTCCAAAAGCCCCAAGCCTTCACAGCCAAATTCTGGACGGTGTGGCACGCTCCCTTTTGGCGTGGACAAGATAATGGCAATGGCTTGCTCCACATCGGCAAAGCCAATCACAATGCCGTCATCATCTAAGGACGGTTGCCAATGGCTTGCGGTGGAAATTGGGCTGGTTTCGGTGCTGATATTCATAACGCTATCATAAAAGGTTTGTGGGTTTCTTGATTTTATGGCGGTTTAAGGTATTTTGGGCTTAGATTGGTGGCGTGGTAGAACCATTACCGCCACGCACACCGCCGTGCTTATGGGTTTTAAACGACCTACCTCCAATGATGGCATCTTTGCTAATGGTTGCCGTGCCATTAATGGTCGTGTCGCCGTTAATTTCTACCGCTCCGTCAATCGTGGTTTTGTCAGCAGTAATGTTGGCATTTTGGCAAATGATGTTGATTGTACCTGTGGCATTTACGGTCAAGGTGTGGCTGTCATTGTCATAAGTAATCGCTGTGCCGTCATCAAAGACTTTGGCGAATTGGTGGCGGTCTGCTGGAGCGTTGTCCACATCACTAAACACCGAGCCTAGACAAATTGCCGTCTCGCCATCATCGGTCAAAAGGATTGCCACTTGTTCGCCTTTGACAGGTGGGTCAAAGTGTTTGGCATTACAACTTCTGGGCGTTACCGGGTCAGCAAGGGTAATGTCCAGCTCGTCCGCTTCACCTGTCAAATGGTCGGTAAACACCGCTTCTATTAGGTCTTTGGCAATGTCGGCGGTGGCGGATTTGTTATTATAAAGCAGGGTAAAGGCAGGTGTTTTAATCATTTGTTTTGTTTCTCTTTATTCATCATCTCTCAACCACGCAGGAACGGCGTGGGCATTGGTATCTTTGACAATAATAGGAATAAAAACAATTTGCCCAGCCGACAAAGTCGCCTCAATCGGCAAATGGCGGTTACTGGCAATAATGCGTTCATAATCGGTAGCGTCTGCATAATATTGATGGGCAAGTGTGTCCCAGCGGTCGCCTTCGGTGGCAAGGTGTTGCAGGTATTGAGTGGTGGTTGTCATTATTAACCTACCTTTCTTAAAATTCGCTGTTTGGCGAGTGTGGCAAGGACGGATTTGCCACCATTTAATGTGTCTAGCACCGTCCCCACATTGCCTTGATGAGCAGAAATGGTGGTGGGTGGTAGCGTGCCGATAATGGCGTTCTTTTTTAGCTCACCAAATAATAGGCTTGCTGTTTGGGTTAGGTCATTGATTTTGGTAAAATCGCCATTACCCACATCAACCGCTTGTCTTACGCTGGCAACCAGTTGTGGATTTTGTTTTGCCCAATTGCCAAAGGCGGTTATCATTGGTTTAATACTGGTTAGGGTTTGATTGACCGCAGGAAGCAGGGCATTGCCAATCGTTACCGCAAGGTCGGTAATGTGGATTTTAAAAGATTTGAGCTGTTCGGCGGACGACCCCATTCGCTTATCGTAGTCTTTGCCAATGCCGTTGCTGTTAGCAGAATTTAGCGAGCCTTGTTTAATGCGTTCAAACTCATCTTTATTGCCCATCATCGGGCGAATAAAGCTCATCGCTTGTTGGTCTTGGAACAGCTCGCCTAATTTGTAGGTTTCGTTGAGCCTATCCACCGCCATTTGTCGTTCTTTGTCATCTTTGATGGACATTGCTTTGGTAAACTCAGCAAGAGCCTTAGGCGACTTTGTGCTAACATATTGCTCAATGGTGGAGAACATCGCTTGTATTGGGGTCATACCATTTGCAACCAAGTTTTGCATTGATTTTTGTAAATCAATGCCCGCCTTCTCAAAGTCTTTCATTGTGTCGGGGGCAGTCAGCTTGGACAGAAAGTTTCGCATATTGTTGGCTGCCTCGTCCGAAGTGCCAGCCCCTTTTCGGGCAATCTGCAAACTTGCTCCAATCTCAGCAACCGCTTGCTCGCCTTGCACGCCCAATGCTTGATAATAAGGCGTAAGGCTAGGTAGCCATTTTGCCATATCTTTGACTTCAAACTGACCTGCCTTACCAGCGTAACCGAGCATATTCATTGCCCTGTCCCAACCTGCATCGCCTATGCCTAAGTTATTTCTTAATGCAACGGTGGTATTTCCCAAATCCTCAAAGGATGCACGCCAAGCGGTCGCCGTTTGGGTCAGTTTGGGTGTGTAATTTTCAATTTCTTTGGCGGACGAGATGCCCCCAGCGACAAGGGTGTTTAATTCTGTGCCAATGTCATCTAGGGTTTGATTGTATTGTAGGGCGGTGGCTCGCACGGTGTCGCCAATCCGAGCCTGTTCTTTGGCTGTCCATTCGGCGGTAATGGATAGGTCAATAATGCGGTCTTGGAATTTAACCGCTTGCAGAATGGCATTCCCCACAGGCACAGCAAAAGCCGTCAATGAACCAACGCTGTTGGTAAAATTGCTTTTGCTGGTGTCTTGGAGTTGTCCAATTTGTTGCCCACGAGCAATGGAACGATTTAGGCGTTCTTGGGCTTGGATAACTTGGTTAATAGCGTTGGTGGTGCGTTGATATTGTTGTTGCAATCTGCCAATGTCAGCGTGTGGACGAGACAAAGACCGAGCCATAATGTCGCCCAGTCTTTGTTGTCTTGCGGTGAGAGCTTGGGCGGTACGGTCAAGGCGATTTAAATCATTATTGACCCCATTTAAGGCTCGAGACAGACTGCCGTCCACCATTGCCCCAATGCGTACAAATAAATTCATATCAGCCATTTGTCATCGCCTTATTTTGCCTATCTATTTGGGCATTGGCTTCATCCACCCACGCCAAAAACTCGTCCACCGTCATCGCTTCCATTTCAGAAGGCTGGATATGAAACCACTTAGCGAGTAGCGATTGCAGTTTCGTCCAGCTGTCCATTGGTACGATTGAAATTGAGTGCTTGAAATCGCTCACGCACCGCCATATAGTCAGCAAGGAACCTCTTGTCTAGGTCTTCCACCACCAAATCACAGCTCATTGCAATCATAATGGTTTCGGTTTCAGCATCATCGCCACCGCCTTGTTTTTGGGCGGTTTTCATTTGACGCACCACCAATGGTTTGACGGTTACTTGTTCAATCGGCACGCCTGCATCGGTGGTAAAAGGCGTTTCAAGTTTGATGGTGTTAGCGTTTTGAGAAATTGGCTTAGACATAAAATTACCCTTAACGGTTGAAAAATGTTAAGGGTAATTTTAAGGGGTTTGTTAAGATTGGAATTTTAGGGCGGTTTAATGCTTACATACCAATATTTTCACGATATTCTTTTAGCACATCTTCGCCATTGATTTTGACAATGTTAGCAAGTGCGTCAATCTCTACAATTTCATAGCCGTCATACACTTGCTTAAAATAAGTACAAGTAAAATCATACTCGCCGTCCACCGATTTGTGCTGTTCAAATTTACCAGTCGGCATATTCTTAAAAGTTACCGTCATAAAAGTAACGAGTGGCACATTACTAATCACGCCGTGATTGCCGTGTACTTGCACATTGGAGCGGATTTGTAGCTGATTGGATTTAAAGGGCGATAACAGTTTGGCGGTATCAGGATAGATGGAGTTAAACTTCATCTTACCTTCCATTTTGTCAATGCCTGTGGTGGGTAGTTCTACCTTGCCTACCATTCCCATTGCTTTGAACTCATCAAAGATAAATTTAATGTCGGGATTGTCCACGCTCTCCACCTTGCCAAGCAGATTTACGCCGTTTAGATAGGCATTGCCCTGTGTGATTTTATGAACTGTGATTGACATTTACAGACCCCCTAAATTAACCGATTTTAAATTTAACAAAAACTCGCCTGTTACTTCTCGCTCAAAGGTAATCCGCTCCATTGGGAAAATGGGCGTAAATTTGTAACCAATACGAATACGCCCTGCGGTCAGCTCGCTTGGCGGGTTGCGACCATCTTTGTCGGTAAACATCACCACTTTACCGCCCGACTTGGTAACGGTTACTCGGGGAAATAACAAATGACCGACACTTTCAGGGATTTGATAGCCCTGCACAACATTGGTTAAGACTTGGTCTACAACGATTTTAGACATAACTTTTCCCTAAAAATCAAAAGGTTAAAATCAACGGATTAAAATTTCAGCGTGGCTGTCTTGGTGTGCGTCATACAGCACCACGCCCACCACTTTGCCTTCGTAGCTTGCCAGTTGGCTTTGGGGGACAACCATCATTGTCCCATCGTAGACAACTACATCGCCTTGCTTAACAGGGCTTGTGGCAATGTCTTTTAAATTCATACTGGCTGTGCCAATGGCGGTTACAGACACCATTTGCCCCTGTTTGCCGTCTGTGTCGGTTACGCCAAGTAAGGGGGCTTGTCCGCTTGGGGTTTCCCCTGTTGCCGTTACCCACGCACCTTTTAGAGTGTCTTGGGCGAGTAGGACGGATAAGGTCAGAAGGCTAATTGCTTGGGTTTTCATAAATTTTTCCTTATCAATAAATTTAACCGATTGCCATTACAGCGGTGGTGTAGTCCACTTTGTGAGCTTCGCAGTAGGCTAGGATTTCTTGGTGTTTTGCCATACTATCCGAGTCCACCTGCACGCTGTGCGGTAGATTGTGGTCGTACTTTTGGGTGGTATGGGTAGGCTGACTGCCCTTGCTTGCCGTTTCGCTAAACAAATAAGACTTGCCCGCCATCAGCCCTGCATTTAGACCGTCTTTGAAAACTTGGTTTAGGGGTTTTGCTGCATCGCCTTCGCCAAAGTTTAAAGGGGTGGTACGGTTGGCGGTGTCAATGGCATTTAGTACCGCCACAACCATCTCTTTGTTGGCTGGCACAAGTTTGCCGTCTTTGACAAGACTTTCGGCAAAGTCGTTGTTTGCTTGCTCATCTGCCTTGATTTTGGCTTGTGCCTCAAACTGCTCTTTTTGGGCGATTTGAGCTTTCAGATTGGCAATTTCGGCATCTCGTGGGTCAGGCGTGGCAGGGGGCGTAGCCTGAGCAGGTGCTGGGGCTTGGTTGATTGGTGGGGTTGGATTAGGGGTTGTCATTGCGTTTTCCTTTTGTGGGGTTGAAGTTGGATTTGGGTTTGGATTTGGCGGTGTGGCTGGTTCGCTTGGCGGTTGTTCATTAAACAAAAGCGAGCCAAGAGCGGACACCACCTTGTTAAATAAAGTCTTTTCGGGCGTGTCGGCTGTGTCGCTTGGACTTTCACTAAAATCAAAGGTCAGCTCCACCGCCTTGTCATTTTCGTTAAATTCAATCGGCTCTAAGCCTTTAATGGCTGGTGGTTCTGCTCCCAAAAACCCAATATGGCGTAGGTAATACACGCCTTTGACTGGATTGGTTGGGGAATTGGGCGGATAAAAAGAAGCTGAGACTTTTTTAAAAAGCCCTTGTTTGACCTGCTCGCCAAAGTCGTGTTGGATTTGTTCTGGTATGGCGTACAGATTGCCATTGTCAGCCGTTAAAGATTTGACCCAGCCAAAGGCAGGGGCATCGGTTTTGGGGTGTCCGATAACAATAGGGGCTTGATGAATGGCAGGGTTATAGGCGTTGATAGAGTTTTGTAAGTCGGTTTCGGTAAAGCTCACCGACACGCCATTGCTGTCGGTATGTGTACCTGTTTTAAAGATATGGATTTTTTTCATTGGACTTATCCCTTTTGGAATATTAACGCCAATGATAGGGGATTTTTGTTAGGGGGAATTTTAGGGCGGTTTAAGGGTTTTTACTTTGTTACAAAAAATAGCATTTCACTATGTGCAATAGTGTTTCATTTTTTTTCGCTCTCGTGTATAATAAGTTATTATGCACGAGAGGATTTTTTTTACATTTAAGGAGGTTAATAATGGTTAGTTCTATTGCTGTTGCCAACCAATTTATCCGCCTTGCAAAGCAGGACGGCAAGTATCTTACTCCTATGCAAATTTTAAAGCTCGTCTATATTGCTCACGGCTGGTCTTATGGTTTTTTTAACAAACCTTTGATTGATGATACAATTGAGGCGTGGAAATATGGACCTGTTATCCCTGAATTGTATCAAACCATTAAAAAATATGGCAATACAGAAATAACCCAAGATATTAGCTATCCTTGGCTTGGTATTGGCAATATTTTGAATAACAATCAACTAGATGATGACCAGCAAAAGGTGGTTAATTTTGTGTATAAAAAATATGGGCATTTTGACGGCATTCAATTGTCTATGCTGACACACCAAAACAATACACCGTGGTCGGAAATATTCAACCCTCACTCTTGGGGTGATGTTATTCCAAATCATACCATTCATAAACATTACAAACAACTTTATAATCAGTTGGTGGCAACCTATGAGCAACAACACTCAAATAATCAGTCCACCATCCATTGATGATATTGCCAATTCGGATATTCCCACACCAAGCATTAATCACAACTTTGTCTCGCTTGAAAATGCCATAGCAGAACAGCGGTCTATTGAACAAGGGGATTTAGAGGCACAAGCCAGAAAAAACGAACATCACCGCTCTGAGCGTTGGAAAAACCATTTTTCTTACGCTTTTATTGGTACATTTTGGGTTTTTTGGTTCTTTTTTGTTGTCATGTCCGCTGTGTTAATTTGGCATTGGCTGACACCGTCCGAAAATGGTTGTAGTTGGTTGGGATTTGATAATGGATGTCATTGGCTTAATTCCTCTCAATTAGACCACCTAAAAACCATTATTGTCGCAGTCTTTGCCTCCAATGTTGTTGCAAACCAACAAAGCAAGCTTAAATAACTCCAAAAAGGCGTTTATAAACATTCATAAACGCCTATCCGCCATAAAAAGCACCAAACACCCACACCCAAGCCAAAATAGGGCAAAAACGCCCATTTAGACAGTTTGCCAATAATCAATAACCATTCGCTCCAAAACCTGCTTATCGGTTGTACTAATCCCCAAAAATGGTCAGGCAGGAATGTCGCCCCACAAATGGGGAAAGGCGGATTTTGTTCCACCAAAGTGCATCATCTTGGCGTAGACCATATTTGTGCCAACCATTACTGATTGTCCGTTGAGCTGATAACGGATAGAGCCTTGCAGGGTGTAGCTTAGGATAAGGGGCTTTTTGCTCATCACACGGGACACACCACGAGCGTTGATTTTGCCACTCTTGTTGGTGTGGCGACTGCCCAAAAGCCGTGCAAAGGTAACAGGGCTATTGCTCGCCCAACGGTTGCCGTCAGGGTCGGTGCTACTTTCAAAGCGTTCTTGGGTGCTGTTTAAGACCTGCTCGCCCATATTTTTAAGTAAGGGCGTAAGGTTTGCCCCACGCTCAGCAAGTCGTCTTAACTGATTTTGGACGGTTTCTAGCCCCTGCACTTCTACTGTAAGCATTGCTATTGCCTTTTGATTGTGGTAAAATAACAGAGCAATCAGCCCTTAGGAAAGTTGTAGTCTACCGACTTCCGTGTTTGCCATTGGCATTCTGGCGTGTTGGGATTTGTTTTAACAAATCAAGAATTGGGTAGCGTTCTTCTGATTGCTCTTTTTTATTCTCGGGATTGTTTTTCAAACAATACCATACCCTTGCTTTTCAATTTTTCATCACTTGCCCTGTCTAGGCGGTAAGATTTTAAATACACTTCATCATTTGTTTTGGTTTGATGAATGATGGCAAGGTATCTTTTGCCGTCCGCATTAAAGCCTTCTACCCAAGTCGTCTGCTGACGATAGGTTTCGTTTTTCTTATCATATTCTCGGACAATCAGCGTGGCATTATCTATTAAATGTTGCACTTGATGATAACTACTGGCATCAAAACCTGTGTTGCCGTCCCGACTAATTGCCTGTTTTAGAGCATCGTATTCACTAAACAGCACCGTGCGAGTTTGCACGTCCAAAATGGCTTGTTGCTCTTCACTTAATACCGCCACTTGAAAACTTTCGCCTGTGTTAAATTTGCGAAAACCAACAATCCGCTCTTCTTTTTTAAGGCTATCATAATCAGGCGTGTTTGTCTTAAAGTCGTCAAGCTGGGTTTCAATCCGCCCAAGCCAGCGTTCAAACACGCCTGTCGCCATATTGCTTGCCACAATCGCTTTGGCAAGATGGTAGCCACAGACTGCCTGTCCGCTCCCGTGCTACTTTTGGACGAAGCCATTCAAATTCTTGTCAAAAATGGCAACCTTGACAAAGAAAAATTGGCAAATGCAATCGGACAAGCCAAAGATGAGTTATTTGAACTTAACAAAGACAATGATGACCATCTAATGAAAATGGCGTTATTTCTGAACGCCAACACCCTGCAAAGCCGTTATTTGGCATTGTGATTTTAAACAATCGGAGTAAATTTATGACTACCCATACCCCTGTAACCGTCCCCGAAGGCTACCGCCTGAATGACAAGGGACACCTTATCCCTGTGGATAAGATTAAAGAAATTGACAAACTAAGAGACGAAACCGTCAAAAAACTTGTGGGGCAAGCCATCAGCCTACAAATCCAAATGCGGTCAATCAAAGGGCAGGTATTTGGTGAATTTCACAATTTTGTGGAACTCTCCGCCCAAGAGTACGATACCCAAATTGGCGGTAAAAAGGGCAATGTTACCCTAATGAGCTTTGACGGCAAATACAAAGTACAAATTGCCATTCAAGATAACCTAGTCTTTGACGAACGCCTGCAAGTTGCCAAATCACTCATTGACGAATGTCTGCGTGAGTGGACAGCCGACAGCAACGACAACATCAAAGCCATTATTGATAACGCCTTTGCCGTGGACAAAGAAGGCAAAATTAACATCCGCCGAGTACTATCCCTGCGTAGCTTAAATATCGTTGATGACAAATGGCAAAAAGCAATGACGGCTATCTCAGACGCCACCCAAGTCATCTCATCAAAAGAATATATGCGGTTTTATGAACGAGATGAACACGGTAAATATCAGCAGATTAGTCTTGATTTTGCCAACCTTTAAATTTAAAGAAAACCAAAACAATGGCAAGAGTTGGTCGCCTTGTCATTGTCCCAACAGACCACTTTAAAAGGAAAATCTTATGAACAAGAAAGAACTTATTCAAGCTGTCGGCGAAAAAACAGACAATGCCAGTTTCTACGCCAAAAATGTCATTGACGCAACCCTTGCCGTCATTAGCGATACTTTGACAAAGGGCGATGAAGTGATGCTGGTCGGCTTTGGTACTTTTTCGGTGCGTACCCAAAAAGCCCGCACCGCCCGTAACCCAAAGACAGGCGAAAAAATCCAAGTGCCAGCCAAAAAAGTGCCGAGCTTTAAAGCAGGCAAAGGGTTAAAAGAAGCTGTAAATTAAACCATTCTTAGGTAAACAAAAGCGTTTAAAGTGGGTTAAAAGTCGCTTTAAACGCTTTTTTAATAATCATTTGGAGCATAAAATGACCCAAAGCACTCAAACAAAAACCACAAAACCCTACGACAAAAAGAAAAAACTTGTCCAGCTTATCCACATTGGTAAATCCAAGCTGTGCCTTGATGATGAAACCTACCGCAGTCTTCTGGAAACTACCACAGGCAAGACCAGCACAAAAGAAATGACATTGGGTGAGTTAAACAAGGTGATGACAAGGCTAAAACAGCTTGGCTTTACCCCCACCGCCCCCAAGTCAGCAGGTAAAATCAAGCAAGACAAAGACCCCCAAGCCAAACTTATTCGCCACCTTTGGCTCACCTTGCACAATCTTGGAGCGGTAAGAGACCCGAGCGAAAAAGCCTTGTGTGCTTATGTCAAACGCCAAACTGGGATTGATTTATTGGCGTGGCTACCTACCCACAAAGCAAGCCGTGTGATTGAAAGCCTTAAAAAATGGTTGGAGCGATTGGAAAAACAAGCCGAAACAACGGAAGATACTGCTCCGCCAAACCCCCAAAACTAAAATAATCCCAAACAAAAGCCACGACAAAAAATCGTGGCTTTTTTGTGGCAGTTACCTTTTATTACCGTTGTTTTCTTTGCTAAAATGTGGGAAATAACAAAAATAAAGGTGCTTTTATGACCGACAGCAAACGAAAGGGCAAATTTAATGCCCAAGCCGAGAACTTTTTTACCGATTTACGCTCCTTTGGCACACAAATCATTACCCACACCACAAATCTTGATGAACAGACTGCCAACCAAATCGCAGGTGAGCTTGCCAACCGCCTTGCCCAGCATTGGGGCGGTTCTATGTTTTATGTTACCAAACACAACGCTTGGCAATACCACGAGAGGGATTTGGCGATTTGGGAAGCGTTTAAGGTCGATAATCATTTTGAGCTGGTGCAAAAATTTAATTTGTCGTTGCCCTATATTTATGAAATCCTAGCCCGTATGCGAAAAGAGTACCAAGACCGCTCCCAACCTGACTTATTTTCCCAAATTACTTCCTAACAACAAAAAAGGCTTTGATAAATTCAAGTTTGACACTCAAAATCATCAAAGCCTTTTTTATTGCACACTATGCAATGCTACTTCAAACTCTATCCTAATCTAACCCAGTCGTTCCCACCATTTCCCACATTTATCCTACCTGTCTGGGTTAATTATCTATCTTGTGTTTATTTTTGATTTTCAAATATCAACAATCAAGAATCCCACACTTCTTTATCCAACGTATTTTCTTGTTTGGCAACAGTTACCACCCCTGCGATGTCGCCCCCAACGTTTAGGGCGGTGCGTCCCATATCAAGCAAGGCATCAATGCCCAAAATCATGCCATAGGCAATCGCCACCGCCGAGCCAGCTTCCACAGGCAAGCCAATGGATTCTAGCACCATAAGTAGCATAATTGCCCCTGCTCCTGGCACACCTGCTGTCCCAATCGCCCCAAGCACGGCAGTCATCGTGATGGTCAGCATTTGCGAGCCGTCAAGCGGTACACCCACCGCATTGGCGATAAAAATCGCACACACGCCAAGATATACAGTCGTGCCGTCCATGTTCATCGTCGAGCCGACAGGCAAGCCAAAGCTATAAATGTTCTTAGGCACGCCCATGTTTTGCGATGACTGGATAGACACAGGCAAGGTTGCCCCTGATGAACGGGTTACAAAGCCTGTGATAAGGGCAGGGCGAGCTTTTTTCAAAAAGACAAGTGGGGAGAGTTTCATTAACGCACAAATCACGCAGTACACCAGTAGGATTTGCATGATAAAGCCGACATAAACGGTTGCTGTAACGCTTGCCAAAGAGCCAAAAGCGGTTGCCCCATTTTTTGAAAAAACAATAAAAATCAACGCAAACACGCCAATCGGAGCGTACTGCATGACCCAACCGACAATCTTAAACATCGCTTGGCTAACCCCGTCCACAAAATAAAACACCGTGTCCGAGCTTTTTTTGACATTCTCATCATCGCTATCACGCCCAAAGGCAAGAGCAATGCCAAATATCAAACAAAAGAAAATCATGGGCAAAACTTGACCGCTACTAATCACGCCGATTGGATTGGTGGGGACGATTTCAAGCAGGATTTGAAGCATGCTTGGAGCTTCGGCGGTTTTGCCTTCACTTGCGGTGTTGGCGATGAGTTCTAGTCCCAAACCAGGGTTAAAGAGCTTGCCCACACCAAGCCCGATGATGATGGCAAAAATGGACGTAATGGTATAATAAATGAGTGTTTTTATGCCGATACGCCCAAGCTGGGCAGGCGTGATTGAGCTTGCCCCCACGATGAGCGTGGACGCAATGACAGGAATGACAATCATCTTTAACAGACGAATGAACAGCTCGCCAATGGGCGATAAAATGCTAATGGCGGTTTGGGCATTTTGAAAAATGATACCGCAAATTGAGCCTAGGATTAAGCCGATTAGGATTCTTAATAATAAATTTGGCTTAAAATACCATGAAAAAAGTTTTGACATAACAAGTCCTATGATGTGCAAAAGCATGATTTTAAACAAAAAACACGTCATTTTAACATAAATTTACAAAATTCAGTCATTTTTTGTTAAAATAAGAATTTTGGGCTAATGACATGGAACTCACCACTCAGCTTATTTCCATACTCTTTTTTGTGGCGTTATTTGCAGGCTTTATTGATGCCATTGCAGGCGGGGGCGGGCTTTTGACCATTCCTGCTTTGCTTTTGACAGGCATGAACCCTGTGGCGGTGCTTGCCACCAACAAATTACAAGCCTGTGCAGGGTCATTCTCGGCAAGCCTTGCAATGATAAAAAAGGGGCTGATTCACCCCAAAATGATGAAAATTGCTCTTGTCTTTGCCTTTGTTGGCTCAGGCGTAGGGACGATTTTAGTACAGCTCTCGCCCCCTGATTTTCTAAAAAAGGCGTTGCCCTTTGTCATTGGGCTGGTGGGGCTTTATACGCTGTTTTCGCCCAATTTGGGCAAATTACAAACCGCCCCCAAAATAAGCCAAAAAACTTACGAGCGTACCATTGCCCCCTTGATTGGCTTTTATGATGGCTATTTTGGACCTGCAACGGGGACATTTTTTAGTCTGTCGCAGGTGGTTTTGCGTGGGCGTGAATTGATACAAGCCACCGCTCGGGCGAAACTGTTAAACTTTGCCACCAATTTTGCCAGTTTGATATTTTTTATCATTGGTGGGCAGATTGTTTGGGTGGTGGGGCTTGTGATGATGGTCGGGCAAATCATTGGGGCATTTTTGGGCAGTCATTTTGTGGTTAAAGGCGGGGCAAAATTTATCCGCCCTGTGATTGTGGTGGTGTGTTTTTGTATGGTGGTGAAATATGTTTTCTTTTGATTTGTAAAAATGGCTATAATACGCACCACTTAACTTAAAAAATTAAATGGTGCGTAGTATTATTTGCTTTGGTATTCTAATAATTTATCATTCCAACGATAAATGATGTTTGCTGATTTTGCCTTGCCTTTTTCTTTATAAATAATATCATAAAATCCTTTGGTTTTTTGTTTGGATAAAATTAAAATATGTTCCGATTGTTCAATATGGTGCTGGCGAGTGCCGTCATCATTCCAACTGCCTGCAAGGTATTCAAAATAATAAGTGGGAGCAGTTAAAATGGGTGTTAATTGACCGTTAATCACCGCAAATAAAGTCATCGCTTGACTGCTAATCCCACCGCCTGAAAATCCTGCAAAAGTTTTAAAGCGTATGCCAAATGCTTTTGTGCTGTCATTTAATTGATAATTGGCGGTGTCTATTCTATCCAAAGTGCCAATGGTTTTATTGTCATCAATAATGCTGTTAATGGCAAAAGACGATTGATTGATTTTTTGTTCATTAAAAGTTTGGCTAAATTTTTCTTGATAAGGTTTGGCGGATAATTGCCATTGCCCATTATTGTCTTTTTGGGCAACTGCCAATGTAATCATCGCCAAATCATCGCTTTCACAATTGGCATAAAGAGTGTGTTCTTCATATTGCCAATCAACCGCTTGATGATAAGAACAAGCGGTAATGATGTATTGATTGTTATTCCAAGCACGCACACCCAATAACGCTAATTTTTCGGTATCGGTAGAATGTCCAATCAATTTTAAAAAGGCGTTACATCTTTATTTTGACGAGACAATGCCGAAAATTGGTCTTTAAAAATGCCGTGCATTTGTTCGTCATAGTGATTTTGAATTTCTTTGCTTGTGATGGCTTTTGGTACTTCACTAAGAGAATTGACAATTTTGGCGTTGGCGGTTAAAAAGGACAAACTGCCAATTAGTGATATTAAAAATAATATTGCCAACTTTTTCATAAGTTACTCCAATAGTTCAAAATTCAAATACTTAGACGCTTTTTTATCAAAAGTCATCACAAGCAAATGATTTGCAATTTGACAATGACAAGTCATTAATAAATACGACTATATAACAAATTAACCCTAAAATACCACAAGCCGTAGGTGTGTATTATGCACCGATTTTGAGATTATTTATAATTGGTGCATAATACGTACCTTACGCTCAATTCTTTAATTTATTTTATTAGCATACACTTGCCCAATACTCTCATTCATTTCTTCAACGGTTGCTACAATATCGGATTTAATGGTCTTTTTTGCCAACAATTCAGCCAAAGACAGTTTTTTGCTTGGCTTGGGTATTTCGGCTTGGGTGGGTTTAACCCTATCCAAAATTGGTAAATCAAAACAAATTAATCCATTTTCATCAGCCAATAGCTTTAACTGCGACAAATCCACATTAGGAATGATTAAAGTATTATTTTGAATAACGGCGGTAACTTGCATTGTGATTGCTCCCAAAAATTTATTCCCATTATAAATAAAATCCCCCCAAATGGCAAACACCGCCAATTTATGCTAAAATAGCCCATTTTCAATTTACCTTTAAGCCAATGACCCCCAAAAATATCCTACTTGCCATAACAGGCGGGATTTCCGCCTACAAATCCGCCATTTTGGCACGCCTACTTATCAAAAGCGGACACCAAGTGCGTGTGATGATGACCCCTTCGGCTTGTGAGTTTATCACGCCTTTGACTCTCCAAGCCTTGACGGGCAACGAAGTCCACACCGAGCTTTTGGACGCACAAGCCGAAAAAGGAATGGGGCATATTGAGCTTGCCAAATGGGCGGATTTGGTCGTCATTGCCCCTGCAAGTGCCAACACCATTGGCAAGCTGGCAAACGGCTTGGCGGACAACCTTGTCACCAATGTCATTCTTGCCACCACCGCCCCTGTAATGCTCGCCCCTGCGATGAACCAAGCGATGTGGGGCAACGCCATTGTGCAAGATAATTTAGCCAAACTTGCCCGTTTTGGCTTTACTATCATTGCCCCCGACAGCGGTGAGCAGGCGTGTGGTGATGTCGGGGCGGGTAGATTGCCCGAGCCAGAGAGTTTATGCGAGCAGATTGACCAATTTTTAACCATTCAAAGCACCGCCCAAACTTTGGCGGGCAAAACGGTCGTCATCACGGCAGGGGCAACGCTAGAACCCATTGACCCCGTCCGCTACCTATCCAACCACTCCACAGGCAAAATGGGCTATGCTCTGGCAAAAGCGTGCGTGAACGCAGGGGCAACAGTCATCATCGTGGCAGGGGCGAAGGTCAATCTACCCACGCCTTTGGGGGTGCAAAAACGCACGATAGGCACAGCGGACGAGATGTTACAGGCGTGTTTACAGGTTTGTGAAAAGGCGGATATTTTTATCGCTACGGCGGCTGTGGCGGATTTTAAGGTTGCCAATATCGCCACGCAAAAACTCAAAAAAACCGCTGATAATGACGGCTTAACCTTGCATCTTGTCAAAAACCCCGATGTGCTGGCGACAATTTCCACTACTTATCCGCACCTTTTGACCGTTGGTTTTGCTGCCGAGACCAACGATGTGGAAAATTATGCCAAAGGCAAACTCATCGCCAAAAATTTGGATATGATTGCAGTCAATGATGTCTCGGATAAGACGATTGGCTTTGGGTCTGATGACAATGCGATGACGGTGTTTTTTGCGTCAGAATATGGGCTTGATAAGGTCAATTTGGCAAAAATGAGTAAGGATAACATTGCTAAGGGGCTTGTGGGGTGTATTGGAGAGCTGTTGGGTGGGTAATTTAATATTTGTCTCTAGCCCAAAAAGTATGCTACACCCACCCATGGTTGATATAATGAAACACCAAGTCAAATGCTTTAAGATGATTGGTTAGGTTTTTAGAGAAACAACACGTTTTTCTAAATGCTCGCCTAACAAAGGCTCTAAGCCTTGTGTTGTTGCCTTCAATACCAACGGTAAAGCGTTTGCCCACTTGTTTGATAGAGTGCTTAAAAGCAACAAGAAAGCTGTCCCAATCATCACAAGCAATTTTGTTAAAACTCATACCTAAACTCATCTATCTTTAAGGTATTGTAATGCTTTTGTCTTGGTTTGATTTGGTGATTACTGTTTGCAAGCACGCTAAATACTTTACCCTTACTGACTTGTTCAAGTATCACAATGTCAGCAATACGACAACCACAAGCTGACATTAAGCGTATTTTGTCATTGATGTAAGATTGACAACCTTTGTCAGTAAGCTGTAAATGATGAACAAACTGTCTATGACAATCTTTGCAAAAATAGCTCTGTTTGCCATAGCTTTCTATGCCATTTTTCTTTATACTAACCGACAGGCAACTTGGGCAAGTAATGGTAATTTGTGTCTTCATAACCGTAAATTACCAACTTTTGTGCAAGTTGTCTTTTTAGTTTTTGTTATAGCATACTTTTTGGATTACTACCTAATATTTTATTAAAAGGATTTTTATGAAATTTGAACTCTGGCTTATTCCATTATTTATCATTGCAAGCCTACTACACGGCATTGCGGGTATGGGCTTTCCGCTGATTACCATTGGGGCGTTGTCGGGGGTCTATGGGCTGACTTCTGCCATTGTCCTTGTTCTTGTACCAACGGCGGTGCTTAATCTGATTGCGTGGGTCGGTGGCTCAGGCGGTGTATGGCACAACGCCACTTTTTATCTTAAAAAATATTGGTCGCTGGTCGTGGTGTCCATTCTTGGCAGTGCGTTGGGGGCGTATTTGCTTCTGGTGGTTAATTCTGCTTATCTGATGCTTGCCTTGGCGGTGGTGGTGCTGTGGTATGCCACAACGAGTCTGATGGGTAAAAAAATCGTCCTACCCAACACCACCACATCGCTTGTGGTGATTGGCTTTGTGGCAGGCGTGGTCGGCGGGGCAACCAATGCGATGTCGTCCGTGCTTTTGATGTATCTACTTTCAATGACCGATGATAAGGACACGATTATCAAAGTTGGGAATTTGTGTTATTTTGTCAATAAATTGGTACAAGCCATTGTTTTAAAAGAAGTTTTATTAGAAGTGCCTACCCAAACTTGGACGATGATAATCGGCTTAACCGTGCTGTCGGTGCTTGGCATTGTCATCGGGGCAAGGCTTGGCAAACGCCTGCCGTCCGCCAAATTTCGCACACTTATCCTGTGGGTGCTGGTCGGACTTGGGGTGAAGGTTGGTTGGCAGGGTGTGCAGGGGGTGTTGGGGTGATTTGTGATAATGATTGGATAAAGCTATGAACGCCATTCAAAAAGAAAAAATTACACAGTTAATTAATGAACTTGTGGGTGGTAATCATAGCGAAGAGCGGGGTAATGAAATACATCATGAACTTGATAAATTGATTATTGACCCAAAATGGAGTGGTTATATCTTTTGGAGTAATGATTATATTGACTCAGATGGTGGTTTTATTGCCCATAAATTTTTTTGAAAAAATTCAAGAATACCAGCTGTCCGATGAGTGCCAAAGAAATCAATATGTGATTTCTTTGGTAAATGATTTATTAAAAAAATTTTTCAAGAAAAATCAGAAACCCAAATTGTTAATGAATTAAATAGCCTATTGCCAAATACGGATTGGATTGATTATTTATTTGTCAGTAAAATTTGTATTGATAAAAACAATGAGTTATACGAACATAATTTTATCAATTTGGTTTTTGGTTGATTTTTAATTGATAAGGCAAACACTTTAATTTTTGGTTTTTGTGTTTCTTTTTGTTAGTGAAGAATGTTTGCTGTAAAATGGAGCATTACATGAAAGTTTTATTGGAAGAATATTTTATCAATGATGAAAGTGGGATTTCTCATGATAAATTATTGTATCACATAAATAAGATGATAAAACAACAACAAAAGTGCTGGATTAATTATTCAGAACAAGAAAAATATGAGTGGCTAAGGGCTTGTTATTATTATAATAGAAAACATCATAAATACAACCAAACCATTCACATTTCTGGCAAAGACATACAAAGCAAAAATTCATTTTTATGTTATTTTTCTGAACAATTGGTGGGTATTGGTGGGTATTGGTGGGTATTTTGGTTCTGACTTAGATGGATTTGATGATTGTTTTGATATTTTTGGCGTTAAGGATATTACTGTCTATTGGTGTGATTTTAATGAAAGTAATTTTAAAGAAAAAGACATCATTGTTGATATTTTAAAAGAAAGAAAATTAAATGTGGTTCTTTGTTGATTTGTAAGGTGCGTATTACGCACCTTACACCCCCAAATTACCCCTTAATCTCCCCCCAACTCACCCCAAACTTCCTCAAATATTTCCTTAATCTATCGCTATCATTACCACTTGCCTTATCCAGCCGTGAATGATTAAACAATGCCCGTCCTGCACTTGCCATCGTGGGGTGGGATTGGCAAAGTTTAATGACATTTAATAATTGCATTTTATCAAATTCATCTAAATGTTGGGCATTGATTTTATTTAACAATTCGGGGTTAATATTAATATTGGACTTTTTGTCAAGTTGATTATCATCGTCCGCCCATAATTCTTTTAAACGCCCAATTTCATCATTAACCAATTTTTCATTGATTTTGCCATCATTTGCCAAAGTCGCAAGGCGTAAAATACTCGCCGATAAATCCCGAAAATTGCCCCGCCAAACCGCCCCATCACTCATACAAAACGCCAAATACCGCTCATACGCCTCCTTGCCAAACCGCACTTTCCGCCCAAGCTCAAAGCCTGCAATGTCAAGCTGATAGGCGATGTTGGGGGCGATGTCTTCCTTGCGGTTTTTTAGGGCGGGCAGGGTGTATTGCCAAACATTGATACGGGCGTACAAATCTTCCCGAAATGTTCCCGCCCGCACACACGCTTTCAAATCCTTATTTGTCCCTGCAATGAGCCAAAAATCGCTGTGTACAGGCGTATCCGATCCCATCGGATAAAAGCGTTTGTCTTCCAACGCAGTCAAAAGCATCGCCTGTTCGTCCGCCCCAAGCTCGCCAATCTCGTCCAAAAACAGCACGCCCTGATGAGCGGTCAAAAGATAGCCGTCCCGTGCCGTCATCGCCCCCGTAAACGCCCCTTTTTTATGCCCAAACAGAGCCGAATACGCCATATCGCCCCGCAAAGTTGCACAATTGACTTCCACAAACCGCCCCGCCACCAAATGCCGAGCCTTTTTAAGCTCATAAATTCGCCGTGCCAGTTGCGATTTGCCCGCCCCAGTCGCCCCCATAATCAGCATGGGCGACTTTGAACCCATCGCCACTTGTTCAATTTGCCCGATTAGGGCGTTAAAGGTGGGGTTTTTGGTGGCAATGTCGGTTTTCAAAAACCGCACCGCATCGTCCTTGACCTTGCTTAGGCGACTGGCTAGGGCATCATAACGAGCCAAATCCAAATCAATCGTCTCCACTTGGCAAGGGCTGTCTTTGGGCGGAGCGGTCTGCAAAAGTAGGCTTGGAATTTGGCGGCTTTCCACCAATAAAAACAGGCAAATCTGGGCAACGTGCGTGCCTGTGGTAATGTGGGTAAAATAATTTTCTTGTTCAATATCAAAAGGATAGCTGTCCGCCCAACTTGCTAATTTTTCATACACTTCGCCAAAATCCCACGGATTGTCAAGGGGTATATCCACCAAATTGACCGTGATTTCTGGGCGAATCTCCTTAATGTCCGCCACCACTTGCTCGGCAAGTGCCAGATATTTTGGCGAAATAAACAGCTCCACACGGTCAAACGCCATTACCCTATGCACATTGACATTCGGTCGCCATTTGGCGTGCCGTCTTTGGCTAAATCCATCGTCCAGCACCGTACCCAAAAAGCCAAGCATGACCGATTTTTTCATTATTAATCTTCCAAATCTTTGTTAAATTCACACGCACTTTCAATAATGGCTTCGTTCATTTCTTCAACACTCGCCCCTGTTGTGGCGGTTAAAATGCCAAAAACATCATCAAAACGCCCTTGATTTTGGGTTGTGATTTTATCATTTTCTAAATTTTCCATTAAAATTACCTAGAATAAAAAAATATAAATCTATCTAATATTATAGATTTTTCCCAAAATTTTTACAAGCCAATACTAAAATTTCTCCAATGTTAAAATTTTAATCCATTAAAAATCAATTACTTAAAAACTATTTTTCCCAAAATTTCCCAAGTTGGCACAAGATTTGGATAATGATAAATACGGGCACGCTGTCATACAGGGGGCGACGCTACCAAAAACGATTGGGTCTTGGGTAGTCTGGGTAAAACTGGGTGTTGTTCGCAAGCGGGGGTCTTGGTACGGTTGCAGATGCAGGTACTGGCTATGGCAAATGGTCTACTACTGGCGCGCGTTTCCAATAAGACTGCTCGGCTGTACGACTAAAAATGGCAGTAACAGCACAGATGCGGGTTCGAATCCCGTCGTGTCCACCAAATTTTTCTATCTTTTTGTATAACTTCATAAATGGAGATTGGTTATGAACACCAACATTTTTAACCCCCAAACCACCAACCACCAAGGGGGCAAGGCGTACGAGTTAAGCCCCAAACAAGCCCTTGCTCAGCTTGTGTGTACGGGGACTTTTAACCAGACTTTTTATGTCACAGGGGGCGAGCAGATTGGCGAAGTCATTGATTTGGCACACAAAATTGACAACGCATTTTTGGCAAAACTTGCCCTATACGCCCGTCAGCACGCCTTGATGAAAGACACGCCCGTTGTGCTTTTGGCGATTTTGTGCGTTAAGGCGGACGGTCAGCCCTTTGCCAAAGCCATTTTTAAGGACATTGTCAATAATGGCAAACAGCTTAGAAACTTTGTTCAGGTAATGCGGGGCGGGGCGGTTGGGCGTAAAAGTTTGGGTAATTTTGCCAAAAATTTGGTGAATGAGTGGTTACTTACCGCTAGCGACAGACAATTTATTAACGCCAATATCGGCAATAAACCCACCCTAAGAGATGTCATTCGCCTAAGCCACCCAAAACCTTTTGATGACAAGAGCGAAGCCCTTATCAAATGGGCGTTGCAAAAAGACTTTAATTACAATCACTTACCGCCCCTTGCTCGCTCGCTCCTTGACTTTCAAAAGGACAACCAACAGCCCTTGCCCGACTTGCCCATTGAGTGGCTGATGTCGCTTGATTTGACAACGGAGCATTGGGCAGGCCTTGCCAAACAAGGCTCGTGGCAAATGGTGCGAATGAATTTAAACACCTTTGTCCGTCACGGCGTGTTTGGCGTGGACGGTATGGCGCAAATGCTGGCGGATAAATTAGCGGACGAGCAGGCGGTCAAACACGCCCGTGCCTTTCCCTATCAGCTTTACGCCACTTGGCAGGCTCTGGGCGATGATGTTCCTGCCGTCATCAAAAACGCCCTAAAAACGGCGATGAGCCACGCCCTTGCCAATGTGCCACGCCTTGACGGGCAAATCGCCATCGGCGTAGATGTGTCAGGCTCTATGCACTCGCCCGTAATGGGCTATCGGCGTGGGGCGACATCGCAGGTGCGGTGCATTGATGTGGCAAGTTTGTTTGCGTCTGCGATGAAGGTTGCCAACCCCACAGCGATGATTATGCCCTTTGATACCCGTTTGCACCAAGTGATTGATTTTAATGATAATATTAGTCAAATCACAGGCAAAAAACCTTTTAGTGTACGCCTAAAATCCGCCTTTGGCAAAGCGGACACCGCCCAAACACCGCCTGCCGTTGATGTGCTTGCCTTAGCCGAACGGCTTGCCAAGTTTGGCGGGGGCGGAACACACACCGCCTTACCGCTTGCCGAATTAAATCGCCAAAAAGCAAAGATTGATGTGATGATTTATTTTTCGGACAATGAATCGTGGGCGGACGAGCAGTCTGGGCGTGGCACACAAATGATGAAAGAATGGCGAATTTTAAAAAAGCGTTGCCCTAATGCCAAGCTAATATGCGTGGATTTACAGCCTTATACCTCTTCCCAAGCCAAAAATGGCAATGATGTGTTAAATGTTGGTGGATTTGGCGATAATGTCTTTAAGGTCATTGAAGCGTTTTGTTGTTACGCAACACGATAAAACTATCAAATGTTTGCAATAAAACAAACAAAATTTTTCTTTCACTTGGTGTAAAGGCATTTCAATTTATTTATGACACAAAACAAAAAACACCTTTAATTTTTTACATTAAAGGTGTTTTTTTCACTTAAATTTCAGGCTTAATTGTTATTGAACTCATCTCATCAATAACCCCTTGTAATTCATCAATCCGATTTTGGCATGAACTAATTTTCTCCTTTAATGATAAAATTAGTTCATATCTTTCACTAATGCTTGGTAAATCATCATTCCCCCATTCGTCGCCTATTTCGGTATTGATAATGTGCATGGTTTTTTCATACACCACATCAGGTATTAACCAACATAACATTTGCCTTGTTTCTGTGCTATTGCTTGGTGTGATTATGTTTTTATGGCTACGAAAAGCATTAAACAACCATTCAAATCTTTGATTATTCTTGCACCACTCAAAGTCTTTAAGACTTCTTTCATTCATTGCCTTAAATCCATTGTGCTTTTCTTGCATTTCTTTATCAGAAAATTCAGGTTGCAATAGGCTTTGAGCAATGTTTTTGGTGTAGTTATTTGCTTCTTGTGCAATAGATTCTTTCAGCAATACACCAAAATCCGCACGGTTTACAGGCATCATTTCAAGTTCTTTGATTTGCATTTCATAGCTTGATTTTTCTTGATTCAACTGCTTTAATTCATCGTGCCATTTTTGAATTTCGTTTTTAATTTTAGCAATATCATTTTTAATGGTTGATTTGCTCATAGAGTAGCCCCTTGTTTTAAACATTCACGCACCGCCACTTCATAACTTACGCCGTATTGGGCTTGGTAAGCTAACGCTTTTTGGTGCAACTGATAGGATTGGTTATTGCTGTTTCTTTTTGAAAAATTAGCAGTATTTGCTTGCTCACGCATCACCGAAATAACTGCTGTTTCATAATCAGTATTAAAAGCATTCATCCACGACAAAGCATTTTCATGAATGGTATTGCCAGCATTAAAATTATGGGTATTTACCAATGCTGTTACACAGTTTTGCACAAAAGAATGCTCTGAAAAACTAAGCACTTCCATGCCTTTTACCGCAGGTCTTTTGACAAAAGCGACATGGTCTAGCCACAAATCATCACCCACTTTCATAAAGCCAGCTGATACCGCCTTATATTGCCCACTTTTTACCAAATTGATAAGCTCACGATTAACCCACGCCACCGCATACAATCGCCCATTATCCAATTCAAGGCTAGACACATAACCATAGCTTTGATGGCGTGTTGGGTCATTATCAGCTTTGCTTTGGGGATGTTCAAGATATAAGGGTGTTTGTTGATTACCATGATTTGCCAGTTGATTAAATCGTGTTACCAGTTTATTAAATAGCGTATCAGAAAAAGTATGTTCATTGCCGTTACTGTCTGTATGCACGCCCGTTCTTGAAATTTGAAAGCGTTTTACTTCTAAGTTATTCATTGTTTGCCACCTTATAAAGCTCCAAAGTTTTCATTATTTTGCTTGCGTCTTTCTGCTCGTGCCTTTGAGAGTTTTTTATAGACGGATTGACAGGTCTTTTGATATTTTTGGGCAATTTGATGAATACTAAGCCCTCTGTCTTGGTCTATCAGCATTTGCCGACCTTCTTCGTCCGCCTGCCCAACAACACCTTTTTTAAAATAGATGTTGCAACCACCAAAAACCTTTTGCAGGCATTCATACAATCGCATTGCCACACCATCACAATCATTGGCGACTAGCTTCTCATTTTTTAAAAATTCTGAGATTGCCATCACCATTTCGTACTGCTGTTCATCTTGTGCATTGATTTTGCTCATAAAACACCTTAAAAAGTGATAAATAAAATAACAAAAAAATCAAGCAGACCTAAAAGGCTTGCCAAATTTTTAAAAACATTTTACAAAAACAGGCGACAAACTCTCCATGAAAACGTTTTAAGAAAATACTTTAAAAACAAAAACCGCCCAAAAGTATTTTTAGGCGGTTTTAATCAAAGGATTGCAACGATATTGACTAGGACTCTTGGGCTTCTAGGGTGCTGGTCATCATGTCCGATAGCATACCCAAAGTGTTTAATAGGGCATCACTGCATTTATCGTTATTGATACGAGCATAGCTACTAAATGCAAGCAAAGTATCACGCACATTCAAAAGGTGATTGTAGGCTTCGTCGTTAAGTAGCCATTGCCCATTTTGCCAAACACAGCTTGGCTTTGGTCTGATGGGGTGTTGACTGGTGCTATTAAAATTAGGATTGCCAGAATGGGAATGATTGGAAGTGGTCATAGGGATTACCTTTTCTGTTGTATCGTAAAATACCGCTCTATATTTCTCACGTATAGGGCGATGGATAAAGGACAAGGGTGAGAAACTGGCACAACAGACACCAGCCGAGCATAAGCCCGCCTTGCCCCTTATCCACCATAAAAAGAAAAGGTATAAAAGGGGTGCAAACAAAAAACCGCTTATCATTACATAAAGCAATCATTGTAGACTGCGATAATGACAAATACGGCTTGCTAGCCTGTTGTTAATACTCAGCTTCTCACGGCTGGCTACTGATTTTGCAGTAACACAATCATTATGCTAATTTTATGGGACATTGTCAAGCATTTTTTACTTTTTGATTCAAATTTTCTCAAACAGGTTTAAAAAATCACCGTCTAAAAGCGAAAACCGTTTTCGCTTTTCCCCATTTTGGGCTATAATACATCCGCCAACAAGTGCAACGGTTGGTTTCATTTAAGCGTTCTCGCTACCGCCCCAAAGCCTTGATGTTTAAGGCTTTGGGGCGGTTTTTTATTGGCAAATCGGAAAACGTTTTCCGATTTAAAAGATTGTCCAAAATGCACGACAGCGTGCATTTTAAGAGGCTAACGTCAAAATGAAATAGCCTTTCAAAGGTAACGATGTCGTTACCTTTGAAACAGCGTTTCAAAAATCAAACCACTTATAAAAACGACGCCAGCGTCGCTTTTGCTCAGCATTTTATCAAAACGGACGACATCGTCCGATTTATAAAAATCCCACTGGCGGAACTTTTCTAACATTTCAAATATGACGCTGGCGTCACTTTTACCCAAAAATCCCGATGTCGGGATTTTTGCTATTGGTTGATAATTTTGATGACTGTTTCGCAGATGTCTGCAAACATAAAAGACAAGCTTTATTATACTCTTTTTTTATTGAATGTTGGTTCAACTCTCAACAATGCTAATGAAGGCGGTTATGACCATTTTTGACCGCTATTTTAAATGTTTAAAATGGACGCTGGCGTCCATTTTATGTAATTATTGTTCTTATCTGATTTTTTTAAAACGCTGTTTCAAATGTCCCGCCAGCGGGACATTTGAAAGACTGTTTCATTTTCTAAATTACCCGACGTCGGGTAATTTATAGAAGTGATAACCGCTACCAGTCTTAAATGTACCGCCAGTGGCACATTTAAAAGCTAACGATGGTCAAAAGCAATGCCAGCATTACCTTATTGAATTAATCCAAAAACAGAGATAAAACGACGACATCGTCGCTTTTGTCCAATATTTTCAAATGTGTCGACATCGGCACTTTTTAAACCTTTTGCCACTTTATCCATCTTGTGCCATTTCTTAAAAATTGCTATGATAAATTTCAAATTAGCAACCACCAGGCACTACAATGACCTTACCTAACGCCTACTCATTGGATTTACAAAAAGTCATCAATCCCAAAGACGCTGATATTGCGTATCAGGCTGGCAAGATTGCAAGCCAAAAGAATTTTACTTGCCCTTTGTGTGGCATAGCGGTAACTTGTGTCAATCTATCCAAACCTAAAAACGAACGCAAAGTAGAGCCACACTTTCGCTCAGTAGAAAATCACAAGATTGATTGCAAGTTAGGCAGACAAGAAAACCTTGCCAAGATTACCCGTAACCAATCAGATAATGACAGTCATTATCAAAATGTGCAAAGTGGTGAAATCCTATTTGACCTAACAGAACCAGCACCAAAAAAGCAGTACGATGATGACTTAGACCGTAACTCTTTGCAATCAATCAAAAGACACAGCCCAAAACAGAATAATAACACCCACAAAAGAAAAGTAAATAGCAGACAAAGACTGTCTGTTATTGTGTCTGCTTTTTTAAATCAAGAGAACTATCTTTTGACTTTGCCAATACCCTTTCAAGAAAGAAAGGGTTTACAAGACATTTTTATTGAAATAGCAGGGCAAGATTTATCAGAGCTTGAAGATGATTGCTGGCGTATTTATTATGGCAAGGCTTGGATAAACGAGATAAACAGTGGCGATTTTCTTATTAGATTTGCCGATACATTGAGTGATAAGGATTTGTTAAGTCTCAAAGAAAGTGCTGGATGTGCCATAAGACCAACAATATTTATTTCAAAGGAATTGATTGAAAGGACAGAACTAACCAGGTTTAGCATAGAAAATATCAGAAAGTTGGTTAGTAAAAAACCACATCAAGTCTTTATTATGGCTCATAAGCCAGCACTCAACCAAACCAAAAAGTATATTAACTTTATGCTGGAAGGCTTGGCATGTTTAGAGATTTTGGATTGATTTATTTTCCTTAAATAAAACCCCATAGTATTTATACTGCCTTATGTGCTAAAATAAGGAAGGTATATAAGGCGAATGATGACACCCACCTTTTCTCATCTCAAAAAAGTTTTTGACCTGTCAATTTGTTTCACCTAGTGTAACGCTCTTTCAAATACCCTATCCCACATCATACCTTATCATTTCGAATTATCCCATTTATTGCAGAGAGTGTGGTTAATTTATTGTGGTGGGGTTTATTTTGTGCTCAAAATCAAAATAAGGATTTTTGGGTAAATAAAATTGATAAGATTGCATTAAACATTTAAGTTGTTTTAATAAAATTCCATTGGCGAAAAGTTATAATTTATAAACTTCAAAACGATATGGGATTTACCATTAAACCGTACGGGCGAATTGCAATTCGCTCGTACAAATCCGTACCCAATTTAACCCTTGAATCATCAAACTAACTGCAACACCTTTTGATAATAGACCTCATAAGGTGTTCGCCAATTTAAACATTTTCTAGGTCGCAGATTGAGTTTGGCGACCTTTGTTTGTATGTATTGATTGTCCCACTGGTTAATATCAGACCCTTTGGGGAAATATTCTGTTAATAACCCATTGGTGTTTTCATTGCTTCCTCTTTGCCAAGGCTGTCTTGGTGGTGGAAAGTGGATGGTTGCTTTTAAGTGGTCTGTTATTTTTCGATGTTTGGCAAATTCTTTCCCTCTATCTGGTGTGATTGTATGCACAGGCTGATTCACTAAGGCATTGATGATGGCTTGACTGACCAAGGTTGCTTTTTTGGCTTTGACGGTTGTGCAAATTAAAAAACGACTACATCTATCTACCAAAGTAACAAAACAAGCCTTGATACAAACCCCGATAGATGGTTGCATAACTCACCGTTATTTGGCTACCTTCAAGGGCTAAGCGATGCTGTATTTGCTCAGGCGACCATTGATGGTTAAATAGCTTGTCTTGTACCAAGTTAAATACATACGGATTGGTGAGCTTTAAGCTCGGGCGACAGGCTTGTCTTCTTGTTTGGTAAAGACAAGTTGCTTTGATTGCCAAATAATTGTCAACACCGCCATTTCTCTTGATTTCACGGCAAATGGTGGACTTGGCTCTGTTTAATTGTTTGGCAATTATACCCATAGATTTACCCAAAGATAACAAAACCATTATCTTTTCACGCTCATCTATGCTAAGATGTTTGTAAGAAGTGTTCATGCTCTTTAATGCTTTATTTTGTGTGGTGACTTAATAATACATTAAATTGATGAACGCTTCTTTATGTTATTTGGTGTTGCGGTTGGGTTGTATAACCAACAAACCTTAAAACAACACCAATTATCCCCATATCTCCATCACCATTCACCAATCACTACTTATATGGCTTATTCACTAGAAATCAGACAAAAAGCCTTGGCTTATGATGACAAATGCAAGAACATTGACCTTGTTATAGAAGCTTTTGGTGTATCAAGACACACCGTGTTTCGTTGGAGACGACAACTTAAAGAAACAGGCAATTTGTCTTGTAAAAAACCCACCAACAGACCCAGAAAGTTTGACAGAAAAGAGCTTCTTGCTTAGGTAGAAGCAAATCCTGACAAATACCTACGTGAAATTGGTGAAGTATTTGGGTGTAGTGATATGGCAATCCATAAAGCACTCAAAGCAATGAACATTACTCTTAAAAAAAAGACCACAACTTATAAAGAGCAAGACCCAAACAAAGTCAAAGACTTCCAAGACAAATTAACACAACTACAAGCTACGTCCAAACAAGGTTACGAGCTTGTCTATATAGATGAGACAGGCATTGATACTTACTTGCACCGTACTCATGCAAGAAGCCTAAAAGGTCAAAGAGCCTATGATAAAGTCAGTGGCAGACGCTATCAACGAGTCTCCTTAGTGGCAGGACAAATAGGGGGCAAAGCCAAAAACCTGATTGCTCCACTCATCTACAACAATACAATGACAAGTGCTTTGTTTGAAACGTGGTTTGAACAAATGCTACTGCCTTGTCTTAACAATCACACCAAACAAACAGGCAAGCCTTGTATCATCATCTTAGACAATGCAAGATTTCACAGAATGAAACACTTGCAAGCGCTTATCAATAACATACCATACAAACACATCATCTTACCATTACCACCTTACTCACCCAAGCTAAACCCAATAGAGCAAACTTGGGCAACGATTAAGAGATGACTTAGAAGTCATTTGTCAGAGTTTGATACAATCGAAGAAGGTTTGAAGTGTTATTTTGGGGTTTGGTGGGTATAATGCAAGACTTGGTTGGGTTGCACAGATTATTACTATCAGGAATAAAAGAATATGCTGATAGCAAAAATTATCAAAAACATACACATCTTATATTTAGTGATTATGCCATTGCTGGATTTGATAGTCAATTGGCAGGGATTGCTCAAAAGCATGAAGTAACCGATGGTTACAACGCTTGTCATACAGACAGAGTATGCAATCATTGGGGAAATGTCTGTGTGCTATTTAATCAAAGTGATACTCATACACTCATTCACGAACTGGGGCATAGTTTTGGGTTATCGCATACTTTTGAAGATGAGGTAGGATTAATCTTCTCACAAGGTTATACTGACAGCATCATGGACTATGAACATACCAAAAATGGCGATGGTAATTTACATAAAGGCACTCAATGGTCTCTTTTTAAACATCATTGGGATATTATGAACAATGACAACAACCTTGAATGGAAGTAACTTTATGAAATTCACCCATTTATTATGTATTTTTGCGTTTTGTGTTTATTCACAAATAAGTTACGCTGGTCGTTATCTCCCTATATTTTTAACTGATTTGGAGCTTGTAGAACGCATTGAAAAATATGATGATAAAAATTTTATTGAATATGGCTTAATAAGCGGTTCAAATTATTATTTTGATGAGCATTATGTGTCACCTGATATCCCTTTTAGTGTTGGGCTACGATACTTTTTTCTTGGATATTTTGAACACTCAAAGGTGGTAAATAGTGGCGGTCGTATTCCGCAGGAGTTTTCATTGTTTTATGATAAAGACCCTGAGGAGCATCTAATATTTGATTTTGAAAAAGACAGAGTTATTACCTTAATTAAGATTGCTACCGATAACGAGAAAGAGGCTGAGGTTATTTTTTATAAACTATATCGTGATTTTTTAAGTCAAACCAAGCAAGAATGTTATGACTATTGGTGCTATATTGGCTCCCAATATATTTATGACGATATTATTATTAATTTTCACGGTAGATTACAGGGGCATGATAAAGATGTCAATACTGGAATTTATTGGATTGATATTAGAAGGAGGTCAGAGCGATGATTATGCTCACTCTTTAAATAGCAATGGACTAAAATACACAACGACATCAATTTAACCAAATCCATCGGAGTAGCCAAATGAGATATCTTAAACTGTTTATCATACCACTTATGGCACTGTGTTTTAATGTGGCATTTGCAGGCCCACCAGAGTGTTATAAGGGCAGAGCATTGTTTGAAAATAGAGAAGCTTTTTTGAGCGTGTTGAAAAATATCATGCACAAGATTTGGTAAATAATGAAAAAAGGCTAGCAAAGGATTTGATGCTTGTTCCGATAGGCTTGTTAGAATGGAATATTATTTTTTTCCGTCCAATATCGGGACAGCCTAGAAAAATATACCCCCTATATTTACGATGGGGAACGCCAAAAGGTTGTCACTTTACTTAACATCATTACCGATGATAAACAAAAATCTGAGCAGATGTTTGATAAGTTTTATCAAAAATATTTAGAAGACTATGTGTAAAATAAACCCCCGTTATTTACAGTATTAACCCTTAAACATACAATCCAACCGCAACAAATGAAAAGATGTTCATCATTACTGATAATATTGTTACCACACAAATAAAAAAGTAACCATGAACACCTACAAACATCTTAGCATAAATGAACGAGAAAAGATAATGTTAATGCTTGCACAAGGCATAAAGCCCAGTAAAATCGCAAGCATGTTAGGACGTTCTTGCTCAACAATTTCAAGAGAAATATCAAGAAATTGTAAGTTAAACCAAGCGTATAGCGCTAACACGGCTCAGATAAACTATGATAAAAAACGTCAAGCATGCAAACTTAAGTTTAAATTAGATGACAAAGAGTTATATCAGTTGGTGCATGATAAGTTTATGAGTCACAGGTGGTCTCCAGAGCAAATCAGCAATCGTCTTAGGCTTGAGAATACAAAACACCAAATAAGTGCCAATACAATTTATCGAGCCATTTATCATGGATGGTTTGATGAAGGTGGCAGATTGGCACGTCGTAAGCTACGCCATAAAGGTAAGACAAGACATGCTAAGACTCATGATGAAAAGCGTGGTAAAATTAAGATCAGTCATGAATTATCAGAACGTCCAAAGATGGCTGATTTAAGAGAGCGGACAGGTGACATAGAGGCGGATACTGTCTTAGGTATCTCTGGTGGTCATTGTCTACTCACCTTAGTAGATAGAAAAAGCCGTTATCTGTGGTGCAGAAGATTACCTGCCAAGAGGGCAGAACATGTACAAACTGCAATGATTGATTTATTAAAGGATGTAAAAGTCCATACAATTACCCCTGATAGAGGCAAAGAGTTTGCTTATCATGAAAAAATCAGTCAGCAGTTAAATGTAGAGTTTTACTTTCCCCCACCAAGACACCCTTGGGATAGGGGAAGCAATGAAAATACCAATGGACTGCTTAGAGAATATTTCCCTAAGCATCAAGATTTAAGCAAGTGGCATGAAAGCGATATTATCAGTAAAGTAAATGAACCCAATCATAGACCCAAAAAGTGTTTAAACTGGAAAACACCTTATGAGGTTTATTTTGATGAAGTGTTGCAGTTGGTTTGATAATTCAAGCTTCTTGAATAAGAATGGTATCATCAAAATGGATTTGTTGTTTGGTCATTTGTGATAAAGCTTGACCCAATGATAGTGTAGGTGTGGCTATCTGCAGTCCTTGACTACACTCAAAAGATAAGGCTATACCATTATCGGTTAAAGATTGCGGATTGGTTTCATCTGAATCTATACGCAACTTTAATGAGACTTGACTAACACCAACAGAATTGGTCGGGGCAAATAGGGTTAGCCAAGTAGGGGTATAGTTTGGATTGTCTATATTATCCAATTCTTTTATGGATTGCGTTTTAAATTTGCGATATTCGCCAATTAAGTTTTTAATATCCAACCCTTGAAATAATCGCTGTTTTTTGCTATTAACCTCAACCAAAGGATAAATATACTCATCTCTTAACCAATCAAACCCATACCTCCCTTGATAATCATCAGGTCTTCTAAAATGCACGGTAAAGTTTGGCAAGTTATCGTTAGCCTTGGTGCTGGTTAGATTGTTTTGTAATTTTGCTTGGCGATACTGTGCTTGTGCTTGGCGATATTGGGCAAGTCTATTATCATCAATAATCTCTTTAAAACTTGTCTGTGAATGCACAAGTTTTGGTGGTGGAGTGCATTTGCATAGACACAAATCATCATTTAAAGCAGGCATTGCCCCACCCAAAGAAAAAGACAATCTTGGACCTGTTGGTACAATTTTGCCCATTGATTGACAAGCAGAACACCAGACATCATCGCCGATACAGCTTTGCTTTTTGCCATCTACATTAAAGACAATGGGATTGGTGGTTGTCTGGACGATACCGCCTGCTGTGGTGGTGTCGTTTTCTAGGATGTAGTAACGGGTTAGGGGCATGGGATGTCTTCATGTTGAGTGTGTCTATCAATGGTAAGTTTAAATTCATTATCAACAACGGTCAATGTCATGTTTCTTATGGGACTAGGATTGCCGATAGATAAAAGTATCTCATGACTTATCATGGGCAGGATGTGATTGGTGATGATGGCATCAATCATACGACCGCCTGACTCTATTTCTTGACAGCGGTTGGCGATGAGGGTGATGACGGCATCATCATGGCTTAATGTGATGTTATGATTATCCTGCATGCGTTTGATGACTTTGTTTAGTTGCAGGGTGATGATGTGTGACATCATCTCGTGATTGAGTGGGTAGTAGGGAATGTTTTGGATTCTACCCAAAAGTGCCGCCGGAAAAGTCTGCAATAGAGGCTCTCTTAATGCCGTAGCCAGTCCTTCTATATCGGGTTTTAGAAGCTCGTCTTGACATAAAGTTAGGGTAAGCTCTGAGCCGACATTGGTGGTTAGGATGATGATGGTGTTTTTGAAGTCAATATAGCGACCCTCGCCATCTTCCATAAATCCTTTATCAAAGACCTGAAAGAAAATCTCATAAACATCGGGATGAGCCTTTTCTATCTCATCTAGCAGGACAACACTATAAGGACGTCTGCGAACGGCTTCAGTCAGTACGCCACCTTCACCATAGCCGACATATCCTGGAGGGGCACCTTTAAGCGTGGAGACGGTATGAGGTTCTTGGTATTCACTCATGTTGATGGTAATGAGGTTTTGTTCACCGCCATACATGATGTCTGCCAGTGCGAGGGCGGTTTCGGTTTTGCCCACGCCAGAGGGTCCTGTTAGCATAAAGACGCCAATCGGTTTGTTGGGGTTGTCTAGATTGGCTCTGGCGGTCTGTATGCGTTTGGCTATCATATCAGTTGCATGAGGCTGACCGATGATTCGTTGGTTGAGCGTTTCTGATAAATGAAGGATTTTTTGCACTTCATCATCCATCATTTTTCCAATGGGAATGCCTGTCCATTCAGCAATGATTTGAGCGATGAGATGAGAATCTACCACAGGATGAACCAATGTCTCTTGTTTTTGTATGGTCTGAAGTTTTGTGATAAGTGCTTGTTGCTCTGCCTTGAGGGCTTTTATTTCTTCTGGTTTATCATCATCCGATGAGGTTATGGATGCTCTGATTGCATGAAGTGCCTCGACAAGTTGTTTTTGGTCTTGATATTGTGCATTGATAACATCCAACTCTGACTGTATGGCTTGGATTTGTTGCTGTTTTTGTGCAATGACATCGCCATCGGTTAGGTAGCCTGATTCTTGTTGTTTTTGAAGCTGGTGAATCTGCTGTTCGATGGATTTTATGCTTTCTTCTTTGGTGGTGATAGACAGGGGGGTGCTGTTTAAGCTGACGGCAACCCTAGCACAAGCGGTATCAAGAATGCTAATAGCTTTGTCTGGCAATTGTCGTGCAGGAATATAGCGAGCTGAGAATTTGACAGCAGTTTGCACGGCATCTTCTAAGATGAGTACCTGATGATGGGATTCTAGTCTGTCCACCAAGCCCCTTAGCATATCAGTTGCCACTTTTTGGTTGGGTTCTGGCACTTGAATGACTTGAAATCTTCGGGTAAGTGCGGGGTCTTTTTCAAAATATTTTTTGTATTCTGACCATGTGGTTGCACCAATGGTGCGAAGCTCGCCTCTTGCCAAAGCGGGTTTTAAAAGATTGGCGGCATCGCCTGTACCTGCAGCACCGCCAGCACCCACTAATGTATGAATCTCATCAATGAACAAGATGATAGGCTTGGGACTTTGGTGGACTTCTTTGATAACTGCTTTTAGGCGATTTTCAAACTCACCAGAGACACTTGCTCCTGCCTTGAGTGCACCGATATCAAGTAAGATGATTTCAACTTCTCTTAGGTGGTTTGGCACATCGCCTTGAGCAATTTTTAGAGCAAGACCTTCAACGACAGCAGTCTTTCCTACACCAGCCTCACCAGTCAATAATGGGTTGTTCTGCTTTTTGCGAGAGAGTATATCCACCATTTGGCGGATTTCGTTATCCCTGCCTGTAACGGGGTCTAACTTCTCTTGTCGTGCCTGCTCGGTAAGATTGGTGCCAAAACGTGCCAAGGCAGATTGCCCCGTTGGGTCACTGGGTGACAAGGAGACTTCCTGAGCTGTGGGTTTTTCAATGGAATGTTGGCATATTTGGTTGTAGTCGTCATACAGCTTTTGAGTATTGATTTTGCCAAATTCGGAACTGATTCTAAGAAGTTGGTGTTTAAACTGGTTGGATTCTAACAGTGTGTAAATAAGATGACCTGTGGTGATGCGTGTTTGATTAAAGTTTATGGAGACGTACAGCCATGACTCTTCAATGAGTGTCATGACGTCATCAGAGAAGTCACTGACCTGTTCATAGCCTGTTTTTAGGGTTTTTAAGTGGTTTGCAATGTCGCTTATTAGATAGTCGTGATTTAGTTCAAAATGACCCTCTATGAATCGTAAATCCGTATCGTCCATTTGTAATATTTGATATATCCAATGGGAGAGTTCAACATACCTATTTTCACGCAACTTGGCAAACATAAAAGCACTTTCAAGGCTCTTATATAGTGATGTATTTAGTTTGGCAAATAAAGCAGAGCGGTTGATTTGAGACATATCGGTTCCTTGTTTGGTGGCTTAAAAGCAATATCATAACAAAATATCTCACCAAAAGTCCACAACCAAATCATAATTGTGGTGGAAGCAAATGATGGATGTTTGGTGTCATTGAACTTCTGCCAGTACGGAGGATGTGCCATTGCCATTTAAAGAATAGATAAGGCATACACTACTTTAAAATTACATCTTTTTATAGGATGATAATGAGTGTTAATACCCCTTAAAGAAAAATATTTCCCATCATGCTCTAAAAAAACAGAGATATACCCATCAACAACAAGCTCTAACTGACCTAAATATCTTTTATACAGTTCGTCTAATATTTCTTGGGATTTTTGATGGTCTTGAACAACCAAATTAATGGTTTCTATCATTGCCATTTTGTCATCGTCGGATAAAGTATGCGTTCTTTTCTTATCTTTTTCTGTTCCATGACGCATATAATATTGTAAATAGTGAACCATGCCATGACTTCTACCGATATAAAGATAGCTGTTTAATTCGTTAAACTGCATGATGTGATCTTTACCTTCTTTTACAACCCAACGACTTAGATCGTCTGTATGTTTATCCAAAGATACTTCAAAACGGGTCAAGAATTCATCAAAAGACATCAGTTTAACTTTTCTGTCATGAGGTATGCCCGTGTATACAGGTGGAGAGAAATAATTATATCTCACTTGCCATTCTGGCACACAATGCGTCTCACTATAGTAATCTGCTGACTCATAAGGCGGTGCTGAAAAAGCAGTTGTATGGATAAGAGCAAATAGCGTGGCGATAAAGTATTTCATGATGATTCCTTATTCTTTGGGGATGGTTAGACTTCTGTTGGTGCAAAAAAATAGAGCAGAATTTAAAACATTAATGTACATTCATTCGATACTAATTGAGTGAATAATTTTATAGTTACATCTTTCTATCGGATGGTAATTTATATTATAACCTTTCATAGAAAAATACTTCCCATCATGCTCTAAAAAAACAGAGATATATCCATCAACAACAAGCTCTAACTGTCCCAAATATCTTTTATAGAGTTCGTCTAATATTTCTTGGGATTTTTGGTGGTCTTGAACAAAAATATTAATTGTATCCAAAATCATCATTTTGTCAGAATTGCTCAGATTTTGATTTTCAATATCTATAGTATTTGATGTAATATAGCTGATTTTATAAATATTTTTGTTTTTCTTAAAAAGATACAATTCACTACCAAAATCCTTTAAAGCCAAAAATTGTTGCAAACCCTCACTCTCAGCCCAACGGCTTCTTGGGTCTATATATTGACCTAAAACAGGTTCTAGACGCTCCATAAATTCTTGATAAGGAATAAGATTTACATTTCTATCAAGGGGTATACCAATATAAGGCGGTGTCCGCGGAAAAATGAGCGTGCTATAAAAATCACAAGTTCCAGCATGATAATGTTCGGCGGACTGATAAGGCGGTGCTGAAAAAGCGGTTGTATGGATAAAGACAAATAAAGTGGCGATAAAGTATTTCATGATGACTCCTTATTCTTTGGGGATGGTTAGGCTTCTGTCGGCACGGAGGATATTCCATTGCCATTTAAAGAATGGTTAAGGCATATATTTCTTGAAAGTTACATCTTTCTATGGGATGATAATGGGTATTGACGCCTCTTAAATAAAAATAATTACCATTATATTCGAGAAAAGCTATAATCTCTCCATCAACAACAAGCTCTAACTGACCTAAATATCTTTTATACAGTTCGTCTAATATTTCTTGGGATTTTTGATGGTCTTGAACAACCAAATTAATGGTTTCTATCATTGCCATTTTGTCATGATTGGTTAAATTGTGTTTTTTGGTATTTTCATCATCTGACGAGAGATATGTTAAACGGTAAACCACTTCATTATTTCTATCAATACTAAGATAACTATTTAATTCCTTAAAATGCATAATATGACTAATACCTTCTTTTACAACCCAACGACTTAGCTCATCTGTATGTTTATCTAAAGACACATTAAAGCGAGATAAAAACTCACTAAAAGACATCAGTTCAGCCTCCCTATCGTCAGGTATGCCGATATACGGAGTTGGGGGTATATAATTATGCCGCACTTGCCATTTTGGCACACAATGCGTCTCACTATAGTAATCCGCTGACTCATAAGGCGGTGCTGAAAAAGCAGTTGTATGGATAAAGGCAAATAAAGTGGCGATAAAGTATTTCATCATAACTCCTTATTCTTGGGGATGGTTAGGCTTCTGTCAGCACGGAGGATATTCCATTGCCATTTAAAGAATAGATAAGGCATACACTACTTTAAAATTACATCTTTTTATAGGATGATAATGAGTGTTAATACCCCTTAAAGAAAAATACTTCCCATCATGCTCTAAAAAAACAGAGATATATCCATCGACAACAAGCTCTAATCGCCCTAAATATCTTTTATAGAGTTCGTCTAATATTTCTTGGGATTTTTGATGGTCTTGAACAACCAAATTAATGGTTTCTATCATTGCCATTTTGTCATCGTCGGATAAAGTATGCGTTCTTTTCTTATCTTTTTCTGTTTCATGACGCATGTAATATTGTAAATAGTGAACCATGCCATGGCTTCTACCGATATAAAGATAGCTGTTTAATTCGTTAAACTGCATGATGTGAGCTTTATTTTCTTTTACAACCCAACGACTCAGCTCATCTGTATGTTTATCCAAAGATACTTCAAAACGGGTCAAGAATTCATCAAAAGACATCAGTTTAACTTTTCTGTCATGGGGTATGCCTATGTATACAGGTGGAGGCGGTATATAGTCATATTCAAATGTATGCTTAGGAGTGCAATGTTTTTCGCTATAATAATCTGCTGACTCATAAGGTGGTGCCGAAAAGGCAGTTGTATGGATAAGAGCAAATAGCGTGGCGATAAAGTATTTCATCATAACTCCTTATTCTTGGGAATGGTTAGGCTTCTGTCAGCACGGAGGATATTCCATTGCCACTTAAACAGAGAATTCATTTTACCTGAATATTCATTGACTGTTGGATACTCTGGTGCTTCTTTATCTCGTTGAGTTTTAGATGACGGTATTCTCCCCTCATAATCCATCACATTATCTGTATATCCTTGATAAAACTGATATGTGGGAAAGTGGTTTAGGATGGCTTTGGCGTGGCTCTCGTCTAGATGTCCTTTGCTGGCTTTGAGTTTATCTAATTCTGGTGGCTTGTCAAAAGTATGAGGCAGACCAAAGCTGTGTCCAAGCTCGTGAAATATCGCATAAATATCATTTTGTGCGACAGCATAGATGATGGCGGTATTGCCACTGACATAATCGGCTTGGTTTAATAACTTGTCGTTAGGAATACCTGCAAAACAACCACAAGAGATTTCATCTTCTGTAAAGGGGCGTGGTGTTACAACACCGCCAATGGCACCAGTAACACTGCTATCTGAATGAATATACTCTGTGGAAGGTATTTTTCCTGTCTCGTCAGGTTCGCAGGTTGGTACTGCCACATTCATGGTAACAGGCTTGACATCGGTAAATATGAGATGGGTAGTTTTATTTTGATTGCTCTCCGTCCAGTGGCCATAGATGGCACTGCTTTGTAGTGCTGTATTGGGATACAGTTGCTCAAATAACTGCCGAACATCCAAGTCAAAATTTGACCTATTTTGCCGATCTATAGGAGTGTTATTAAAAGCCAACAGATTTGGGTAGCTATTTGTTCTGGTTTTTCTACATTCGTATTTTTTTAAAAACTCTTCTATCTCTCTTTGATGGTGGCGTGTGTGTATTTTTTCATGAAGCCTCATGTTAAAAACCTTACTCTCAAAGGTTAGATTGATAAGTGCCTGACCAAAGGCTTCTGATCTTAGTCTATCCTGATATCTAAGCTCTGGCATGGCGTAGCTGTTTGGTATCATGGCAAATTGCACTACTTGAATGTGTGCGGCGGGTATCTCATGATTGGGATAGATGAGTAGAACACCAACATCTCGGCTGTGATTATTATGTTTGGCGGTTACCAAGATATGGCGAACCTTATCACTGGGGGTTTTGACCTTGATGGTAAGCTGTTTGGTTGGGTCGGCATAGTATTTAATGGAGGTGTCTTTGCCCAAAGGACGGGTGAGTTGACCTTTTTCCAAAAATATCTCCAGTGGCACCTTTAGAATGTTCTTGTCTCTAGACTTGTCTCTAAAATAAATCTCAACACCATCATCACTGGGGGTAAATATCAGTACCGTGCCATCTTTGGCAAGTGGTCTATCCATGTCTACTGCCTCTTGGTCTATCTGTAGATGGAGTTTAGCATGGGTGTGTGTTACGCCTTCGGGCTTATGCTTCTCAGCAAATACTGCCAGCCATGATGGGATATATTCATCGACACCGCAGGTCTTAATCCTACTTAAAACCTCGACAGGCTGTGGGTCATCAAACCAAAGATGGGTATATTCTTTTTTAAGTTTGTCAATATCGCCCCTGTATAAGCGTGTGGGCTCATTGTTATTTTCTAGGACAGAGACGATGTCATGGATGTACTCATCTCGAAGCCAGTCAAAACCAAAGTTTTGCACTTGCTCGCTCACAGAACCCCAAGGGTCATCAACAAGAGGTTTGCGAAAATGTACCAAAAATTTTCGAGGGACACCAGAGATGACCACCTTGCAAGTCGGAGCATCTGTCGCTGTGCTGGCGGTGGTGGTTTTATATTCTTTTTGCAACATAATAACTCCTTAAATATCTAGATGAATTTCGATATCCTCTTGGGAGTCTGTATAAAACACTTGTGTCTTGCCCTTATCGTCAGTAATCCCCTCGAATAGCTCGCCCGTTACTTTATTGTGGGCAGTATAAGTAGTATGAGCATATGGCACATTATCATCATTGGTAAAGTAAAAACACAGCGTGTAGAGCTTGGGTAAGAAGGGCAAGTTGGGCATGGGTACCTGCTCACCCTCCAGAAGCTTTGTTGTCTCTGCTTTGACTTTGAAAATCTTCGGTGTGGTAATGAATACACCATGCTCATTTATTTTAATTTCTGAACCTGCTACCATGACTAGTCCTCATTGATAGAGTGATTGATGTGATAATATCTTACAATATTACTTAAAATTACCTTTATTGGCAAATAATTTTTACAAAAAAACAAACCATAAATGCTTGTTATGGCTTGTTTTTAAGGGTTAAGGTTATCTAGGCGACTTTGGTGGCTGACATTGCCAAGGTTGGGGTCGCGAGTTCGAATCTCGTTTCCCGCTCCAAATTTCAAAAAGTCCAAATCGAAAGGTTTGGGCTTTTTGTTGTTTAAATTTGTATTGAAAAACTGTAAAATTCCTTGATAAATAATAAAGCTATCAATAAAACCAATATATTTATTTTTTATATTTATAAATTATCTGTAAAAACCTCACCCGTTATTTACACTTTGTTTAAAATAAAACTCTAACCATTCATAAGGCGTAAAAGTCAAAGTTTTTCCTGTAATCTCATCTTTTTTGGTTAAAGATGAATGTGGTCTAACAGTGTTATAGAAATTAAGAAATCTGGTTAATTCTTGCTTTCTATGTTCACTGCTGACAAACTCATGTTGATGATGCCAAAGCTCTATTAATGTTCGTATCTCCTGTTCAGCTTTGCCATTGGTTTGTGGTCTGCCTACTTTGGTAAATTTTTGGTTGATGTGGTTATCATAACATACTTTGACAAATTCATGCTGTGTTGTGCCTTTAAATTCAGTGCCATTGTCAGAGTAAATAACATCAATTTGGTAAGGACAAGGTTCTATCACTTGCTCTACCAGAAACTGTGCTGCACCAAAGGCTGTTTTGTCAGGCAGTATGGCAGCATACAGTTCACAAGAATAGTCATCTACGGCAACAAACAGATATTCTCTAGGACTGTTTGTACTTTGTCCTTTAAGTAAAGGTAAGCGTTTGGCATCTACATGAACCATCTCACCAAAATAGGACTTGTTGTATCGCTTGGCTTGCCTTTTGAGTTTGTCTTGAATGGATTTTTCAACCTTAGCCAAGCGTTTAATGCCATACTTGGCTTGTTTAAAGCGATTATTGGTACTGGTTTGAGGCTTAAGGAGTTTAATGCGAGCAAGTTTTAAGACCTTGTAAATGGTAGGTCTTGATACTTTGTACTCGAGTGCCAGTGAAGTCACTGATTGCTTGTTCTTATGGTAAGCAGTTCAAATGGCTTTCCTATGGTGGGGAAGCAGTCTTGTGTTTTTGTGTATGTTCATTTGCAGTATTTTACCTTAATACTGTAAATAACGGGGGTTTATTTTACAGTTTAGGTTTTGTAAAATTTGTTATGCTAGCCCATTTGAGTGAGTACGCCATGAGAACTCTTGGAGACCATTATGAACAGCTCGCCCAAGCGTTTTTGAGACAGCAGGGGCTGACCATCATCACGACCAACTACACCGCACATCGCACAGGCGAGATTGACATCATCGCTTATCATGATGAGCCACGGCAGGCAGGCGGGGTGTGTCCGACGCTTGTGTTTGTGGAAGTCAAAATGCGTAAGATAAGCCCCAATGCTCGCTATGGGCAGGCGATAGAGACGGTAACACGTGCCAAACAAAACAAAATCATCAAGACGGCTGAGCATTTTTTGGCGTATGGCGATGAGTTTTTGCAAAATCTTGGACTCACTACCAGTCAAAAGCAAGCCTTGGCATATCGATTTGATGTGATTGCCTTTGATGTGCCACCAATAGGGCAGGCAGGACAAAAAAGTAATGAAAGTCAGACAAAAACCCATTGGCTAAGAAACGCCTTTTTGGTAGAATGAGAGCCAAACCGATTATTAGGAAGCATCCATGTCGTCTTTACCATCTATTAAAGTGCTTGTGGGCGTGATTGCCACCGCCATGCTCATGACCGCCTGTGCCACCCAAAACGCCAATACCAGCACCAACGCCAGCACAGGCTATTATGGCGTGCCTGCCATGTACCGCACCATCCCCGAGCGTATCAGCGATGAAGCCATCGAACGCACCAGTTATAAGAATCTGACCAACATTAGGGATGTGAGTGAGAATAATGTACGCATTGCCATTGACAGTTTTCGCCGTGAAGTACTGCTGACAGGCGAAGTACCAAGCCAGCAGGTCAAGGCAGACGTGGCGAATATGGTGGCGTCGATTAATGATGTCAAGCAAGTGTATGACAATCTAACCGTAACCAATACGCCCAAGGCTCAAAGCCACACCCTGCACGAAAACTACCTAAAATCAAAAATCATCGCCAAAATCGTGAGTGCAGGCGGTATCAGGTCGTCGCAGTACAAACTGGTGGTGCGAGACAACATGGCGTATGTGGTCGGATTTTTGACCGCTCAGCAAGAGCAGACGATTGTTAATATTATCTCATCGGTGCAGGACATAGAAGGGGTGCGAATGCTTGGCACACGCATAGATGGCGATACATCAGCTCTGCTTGCTTTGACAGGCGAGAATGTCGCCATTGATGACAATCCCAACGCGGGGGGCATGGTCTATGGTGGCAATGCAGTTGTTAATACACCTGCTAGTCCTGTTTATCCGAACGTGCCTACTAACTCTGTGTCAACCACGAGCTATCCGCAGAGCATGTACCCCAACACGCAAATTGCACCGACTGTGCCAACTCAGCCAAATACGGGTTATGCACCTGTCAATAATTATCCCATTAATACCCCTGTAAATAACTATCCTGCAAATAATTACCCTGTGAATAATCACGGCACACAAAATCGTGATATTCCTGTGATCAGAATGGAAGGTAACCCAACATCAAGCTATGTGAATCTGTATAACAATACCAGCAAGCCCTAACCAACAAATTTTAACAATGTGGTTAGGGCGTGCCGAATATTTATAACACAATTTAAACTTTAAAAAATTGTAAAATAAAAAGATATTTTGCATGAAAAATGGCTAAATCTTGTTTTTCTGCGTCAAAAACTGGTCTGATAAAATGACTATAGCCTCAAGTTTTTTCCTTGAAAAACGGGCGATTTTTCTCATTTTTCATTGCAAATATAAATATTCAACACGCCCTACTGTAAAAGCGGGAAATTTGATATAATAACCCGTTTTTACTTTTTTATCGGTAACATGATTTGATGGCGATAATATCGCCCAAAATATAGAGATTTTTTTATGAATGCAGATGACCTGATCGCCTTATTACGCCCCCATTTTCCAAGTGCTGAGATTCAAGCGGTCAATCAAGGCAATAAATTTGAAGTGCTTATCGTGGATGACAGCTTTGACGGTAAACGTCTGGTGCAACGCCAACAGGTGGTATATGCCATTGCCAATCCGCACATCCAAAGCGGAGCGATGCACGCCTTGACCATTCATGCCTTGACACCTGCCGAATACGAAGCCAAAAAGGGATAATCATGGATAAGTTCAAAATCATCGGCAAAACCCGTATCGCAGGCGAAGTTGCCATTTCTGGCTCAAAAAACGCTGCCCTGCCTTTATTGGCAGGTATGCTACTGCCCAATGACGAGACGGTGCTACACAACGTCCCCACCCTAAAAGACACCGACACACTCATCAAGCTCATCGCTGGCATGGGCGTTGCCATCAAAAAAGAAGGCAACACCGTCATCGCAGACGCTCGCCACGTTGCCAACTATTATGCTCCGTATGAGCTGGTGCGTACCATGCGTGCATCTATCTTGGTGCTTGGGGCGTTGCTTGGGCGATTTGGTGAAGCCGAAGTCTCCTTACCAGGGGGCTGTTCTATCGGTTCACGCCCTGTTGATCAGCACCTAAAAGCCTTTGAAGCCATGGGAGCGAGCATTAGTGTAGAAAATGGCTATGTCAAAGCAAAAGCCCCTGCTGGCGGACGTCTGATAGGTTGTGATTTTACCTTTGACATGGTAACCGTTGGCGGTACAGAGAATGTCATCATGGCAGCGTCTCTGGCTCGTGGTACAACTCGCCTTGAAAACTGTGCCTGTGAGCCAGAAGTGGTGGATTTGGCAAATATGCTTGTCGCCATGGGGGCAAAGATTGACGGCATTGGTACGCCGACCATGATTATTGAAGGTGTGGAGAGCTTGCACGGTTGTGAATACAGCGTGATTGCCGACCGCATTGAGACGGGTTCATATCTGGCTGGGGCTTTGATGAGTGAAGGCGATGTCTTGACCACCAACACATCGGCTGAGCTTTTGCACTCTGTCCTAAAGAAATTTGAAGCCATGGGGGCAACCATTACCACAGGTGATGACTGGATTCGTGCTGTGATGACAGGCAGACCCAAGGCGGTGGACATTCGCACCCAAGTCCACCCCGGTTTTCCCACCGACATGCAAGCCCAGCTCATGGCAGTGTGCTGTTTGGCGGACGGCACGAGTACCATTATTGAAAACATCTTTGAAAACCGCTTTATGCACGTCCCTGAGCTAAACCGCATGGGGGCAAATATCCGCATTGACGGACATACCGCCATTGTTACGGGCGTGGATAGCTTTATGCCTGCTCCTGTTATGGCAACCGATTTGCGTGCGTCCATGTCGCTTGTCATGGCGGCGGCGTGTGCCGATGGCGAGAGTATCATCGACCGCATTTATCACATTGATAGAGGTTATGATAATGTGGAGAGCAAACTTAAATCGCTTGGGGTCAATATTGAGCGGATTAAGGGTTAAAAACTGTAATTACTAACAACTTCATTCTCAACTTAAAATAGCAACTTTTTGATTCTCCAGTAATTATTTTTTATTTATAGGGGTGAATTACATTCGCCCTTGATAAATCAATCACTTATACAAAATTGAGAATGGCGTAATAATAAAATAAAAGGGCGGTCTTGATGATTGCCCTTTTATTTTGGGTTTGTCAGCTAAGCAGGCGCCGACTGCGATAAGTGCGAGATAATCTGTGCCTTGTCCTTTTCTTTTTTGACAATATCCCACAGTTTATTTGCTTCATCATAGCCTTTGGTAAGCATACCGAGCCATTGTTTATAGCGACCGATGAGTCCGCTTTGGTTGTCGGTGGTGTCATTCAAAAAAGCGATTTGGTGGGGGATTAGCTCCGCCCATGTCAAGGTTTTGTCTGTATTTTCAATACTCGCCACAAGGTCTGGGCGAGTGACTGCCCCACGCCCTAGCATAAGATGTGGCGTGTTCGCCTGACGGATGCAGTCGTGGGCGTGAGTCGCATTCCAAATCTCGCCATTGGCAATAATGGGCAAACCAAGCTCGGTAAAAGGGGCGATTTTGTCCCAATAGGCAGGGGGCTTGTAGCCTTGTACTTTGGTGCGGGCGTGAATGGTAAGCCAGCTTGTATTCGCCTGTTTGACCGCTTGCCCGATGTCGCTCATTTTGCCCATATCGGTATAGCCTAGGCGGATTTTTGCCGATACAGGAATATGAGCGGGGACAGCCCCACGCACGGCAGAGATGATGGCGTACAGCGTATCAGGTTCATCAAGCAGTACCGAACCACCTTTGTGGTTATTGACCGTTTTGGCAGGGCAACCAAAATTTAAATCTATCGCACACGCCCCAAGCGACACCGCTGTAACGGCACTTTGGCTCATGGTGTCAGGGTTGTTGCCCAGTAGCTGAACATGAATGGGCGTGCCACTTGCTGTCTTACCGTCCGTGAGTAGCTCTGGCACATATTTATAGAACACATGGGCAGGCAAGGGATAATGCGTGACACGAATAAACTCACTCACTGACCAATCATAAGGGCGACCCAAATCATGAGCAATCTGTGTCAAAATCTGTCTCATGAGTGGGTCGGTCAAGCCCTCCATCGGGGCGAGCAGACGGACAGGGTGGGCGAACAAATGAGCAAAAACACTCATGTTGGCTTAAACCCATTGGCAAGACTGATGGCTTTTTGTTCATCGCCTTTGATGAGTAGCTCTAAGGCGTCAATGCCACACTCTATCGCCTTATCTATACTAATGCGGTCATCGGACGTGGGTTTTGACAGTACCCAACCGCTGACCCGTGATGAGTGAGCAGGTCTGCCAATACCGACACGCAGTCGCCAAAAGTCCGCTCCGATGTGGGGGGCGATGTCCTTTAAGCCGTTGTGTCCGCCATGCCCCCCGCCTTTTTTTAGGCGTAGGCTACCTGCCGAGATGTCAAGCTCATCATGAGCGATGAGTATCTCATGGGGGGCGATGTTATAGAATTTGGCAAGGGGGGCGACTGCCAGTCCTGAGCGGTTCATGAATGTATCAGGGGTCAGTAGGCGGACATCTTGTCCGTGTATCGTGCCACGCCCGACACTGCCATGGAATTTTTTGTCATGGGTGAGCGTGATGCCAAATTTGTCGCACAAAGCGTTCACAAACCAAAAGCCTGCGTTATGGCGAGTGTCTTTGTATTCTGCACCGACATTGCCCAGACCGACGATGAGTTTTATCATGATTGCCCCATAGATGATGAAATAAACAAAAAGCCAATAGATGACCCATTGGCTTTTGTTGAGAGTGACGACTTATTCAGCGTCTGTGCTCTCTTCGTTGGTTTCGCTGTCAGCAGAAACGGTCGGTGCTTGTACGCTAACCACAACACGGTCGGTGGCGTTGCTGTCAAGCTCAATGATGGTAATGCCATCGGCAAGTTTGATGTCAGAGAAGCGTAGTAGGTCGCCGATTTCTAGGTCGGTCACGTCCACTTCGATGGCTTCTGGCAGTTGGCGTGGCAAGCAGTTGATGTGTAGCTCGGTCACGTTGGTTTGTAGGATACCACCTGCTTTAATGCCTTTGGCAGTACCAGTGAAGTGTACAGGCACGGTAAAGTGCATGGTTTGACCACGAACAACACGTTGGAAGTCTACGTGAAGTGGTGTGCCTTTTGAAGGGTGGCGTTGTAGAGCCTTAATGATGACTTCTTGGTCATTACCATCAATGGCAAGTGTGGTCACGCTTGAAAAGAAGCTCTCGTCTTGTAGGGCTTTCACCAGTTCGTTTAGCTTAACGCTCACAGATAGTGGCTTAGCATCACCGCCATAAACGATGGCAGGGATAAGATTGGCTTTACGCAGGCGGCGGCTCGAACCTTTGCCCTGCTCGTCGGCAGCACGTGCTACCGTAGTTAGAGTATAGCTCATAAGGATTTCCTATATTAAAAGGCTACAAAAATGATGATTTTCGACCAATCATCATACAAAAGTGCAAAAGAATTTGCAAAATGGCGAACTATTATAAGCCAGTTTGGGCGATGTGGCAAGTGGTTTTTGCAAATCAGCCAAAGCATTTGCTAATACCTGATAATTTTTATAAAAATAACAAGCGTTTAAATAAGGTGCACCCCATTTGCAAATGAATTTAATTTTGTTATAATCGCTTGTTACTTTTTTGTTAAACAATGTAAGGAGTGTGTCATGGATGCTGTAACATCAGGCGGGGCGGGCGTATGGATTTCGCTGTCAATTTATTTTTTGGGCATGATTGCCATTGGGGTGTATGCCTATTTTAAACAAAAAAAAGATGTCGAAGGCTATATGCTCGGTGGGCGTAACTTATCGCCTGCGGTAACGGCACTCTCGGCGGGGGCGTCTGATATGTCGGGCTGGCTACTGCTGGGGTTACCTGGTTATATGTATGCGTCAGGCATTGTGAGTTTGTGGATAGCAGGGGGGCTGACGGTCGGGGCATTTGCCAACTATCTGCTCGTTGCCCCACGTCTGCGTGTGTACACCGAAGTGGCAGGTAATGCCATTACTTTGCCCGACTTTTTTGCCAATCGCTTTGATGATAAAACGCACCTACTTCGTATGGTTTCTGCCATCGTGGTCATCATGTTCTTTACGGTCTATACGGCGGCAAGTCTGGTTGGGGGCGGTAAGCTTTTTGAAAGCTCGCTCGGGCTTGATTATGGCTTGGGTCTGTGGGTGACGGCAGGCGTGGTCGTGGCGTATACGCTCTTTGGCGGATTTTTGGCGGTGTCCTTGACTGACTTTGTCCAAGGGGTGATTATGCTCATTGCCATGCTGCTGGTGCCGTTTGTCGCCTTCAATGAAATCGGCGGTATCAGTGCTGGCATGGACGTGGCACGTTCTGTGAACCCTGAGCTGTTTAACATCATGAGTGGCGTGAGTGTCATGGGGGCGATTTCGCTAGCAGCGTGGGGTCTGGGCTATTTTGGACAGCCACACATCATCGTGCGGTTTATGGCGATTCGCTCGGTTAAGGACGTGCCTGTGGCGTGCGGTATTGGCATGGGCTGGATGATATTGAGCTTGATTGGGGCATTGTTTGTTGGTGTGTCGGGCGTGGCATATATCCATAATAAGGGCATGAACCTAGATGACCCTGAGACAGTTTTCTTGGTGTTCTCACAGCTTTTGTTTCATCCGCTCATCGGTGGCTTCTTGCTGGCGGCGATATTGGCGGCGATTATGAGTACCATTTCTAGTCAGCTACTGGTGGTGTCAAGCTCTCTTGCCCGTGATGTGTACAAGCTGTTTTTGGATAAAGAAGCGTCCGAATCCCGTCAAATCATGGTCGGGCGTATCTCGGTGGTACTGGTGGCGGTGCTTGCAATTATGCTGGCAGGGGACAAAGACAGCTCGGTGTTAAAGATGGTCTCGCACGCGTGGGCAGGTTTTGGGGCGGCGTTTGGTCCGTTGGTGCTACTCTCGCTTATGTGGAAACGCATGAACTACCAAGGGGCTTTGGCAGGCATGATTGTCGGGGCATTGACCGTCATCGTCTGGGTGTATGGGGGTATTACGATTGGCGGACAGCCTGCCAATGACGCCATTTATTCCATCATGCCTGGCTTTGTGCTGAGTACCATTGCGACCGTGGTTGTCTCACTTTTGACCCCACCGCCCAGTGCCAAGATTATGGGCGAATTTGATGAGATGGAACGCCAGTTAAAGGCTTAAAATAAAAATACCCTAATATTCTGTTGGGCATCTTGTGGTGTGATTTACCCAAAACCCAAAAAGTTTATCAGCTTTTGGGGTTTTGGGTATTTTTTGGCAAAATGGCAGGCGAGCTTAACAAGTTTTGTCCTTAGATGACATGCGTTAAAAAATGTTACAATATTTTTATAAAAATTTTTTAAAAAAATGATTATACTAAAAGTATTTACCAAAAAATAAATAGCCAACCACAAACAACCATAAAAAGGTATTCTATGCCCCAAAGACCTTATAACAAACCAATCAGTCGTGAACAAAAAGTTCGTACGTCATCAGGGCTTATCAGCCTGCTTTGGATGTTTGTGGGGGCGGTGATTGCGGTGATGATAGGATTTTTCTTATACTTATCGCCTTTGTTTGATAGTTTTAAGACAGAGGTAGAAGTCAATCCGCCTACCAAAGTTGAGCCATTGCCACAAAAAGAGCAAGCAAATAACTATGAGTTTTATGAAGTGCTACCAACACGGGAATTTCATACAGGGGAGAATGTGGCAGGGGGTGAGCCAGTGACAGATGAGGCGACCATAACTGAGCAACCTGAGGTTAAGCCTGATGCGGTGGTCATTTCTGACAGCCATCAAGAGAATGACAATGTAAGTGGTACTAACGAGACGGAAATAGCCATCACCGAAGAAGATGCTACCTATGAAGGTGAGTCAACTTCTGGCAACATTGAGATAACGGCTCATAAGAATACTTATATCTTACAAATTCGCAGTTATGACAACCCCGATGAAGCTGACCGCATGCGTGCTGAGGTCATGATGTCGGGTATAGATGCTCGGGTCATCAAGCGTGTGGATGACGGCATGGAGCTGTATCAAGTCATCTCCAATACCATGAACTCTAAGGAAGAAGCACTGTCTGCCAGCAGAAGATTGAGTAATAACGGCATTGATTCGCTTGTGGTGGAGCAAAGACGTTAAGTTTATAAGAGAATGCCATAAAGAAAATACCGCCTGCTTGTGACAGGCGGTATTTTTATGATTATTGTTTGGTTTCGGTGTCGGCAGGAGCGGTTTCTTTTGCTGTTGCTGTTTCAGCGGGGGCAGGAGCTTCGGCAACAGCCATGGTCTCTGCCATCTTTGTGCTTGCTGGCTTCGCCGTTTCTGTCGTCTCAGGAGTGGCTGTGGTGGTTTCTGCTACATCAGTAGCGGGGGCGACCGATGCATCTGACGCTCCACCAACACCACCCATTGTGGGCTGTCCGTGGTCGTCAAATTTCACTTCTTCGGCTTTTGGGGCGTTGGCTTTGGCATTTGCCTCGGCTTCTTCTAGTTTGTCCACGGCTTTTGGGTTGTTATGACCCCCGCAGGCACTAAGTAGTAGGCTTGTGCTGATGATGGCGGTAAATAATTTGGCTTTCATGAGAACTCCTAACGGATGACTATTCAAATAATGCTATTATGCCACAAATGGTAGGGAATTGACAATTTGCAATCTTGCACTCTGCCATTTGTGGTTTGGCTTTATTATTCTAAACTTTCTAGGCGGATACGCACCACAGGCTCGGTGACCGCCCCAAGGGTTTCTATCTCTTTGATGGCTTTGTTCATCTGTGATTCAAGTACGGGCAAGGTCAAGATGATGACAGGTACAAGCCCTGATTTGTGAGCGTCACGTTGCATGATGGCATCAATATTAATGCCGTTTTCACTCAGAATGCGAGTGGTGTCAGCCAGTACGCCCAGCTCATCTTTGACCGTCAAGCGCAGATAGTAGCCACAGGTCATCTCATCGCTAGATAGGATGCGAGTGTCGGACAGCTCTTCGGGGACGAACGCCAAATGTGGTACGTCGCTTGGGGTGTTGGCATTGATGACATAAATCAAATCCATGACATCCGCCATGACTGCCGATGCCGTCGCCCCCGCTCCTGCACCATCGCCATAATACAACGACTGCCCCAGCGGGTGAGCGTCTACCATGACGGCATTTTTTACGCCATTGACATTGGCAAGTAGGGTGCTGTTGGGGATGAGCGTGGGATGGACACGTAGCTCAAAGCCGTGTTCACGACGAAACGCAAAGCCGAGATGCTTGATGGTGTAGCCAAGCTCTTTGGCGTAGACCACGTCTTGCAAGTTAATTTTGGTGATGCCTTCACAGTACACTTTGTTAAACTGCAAAGGAATGCCAAAGGCAATCGATGCCAACAAGGACAGCTTATGAGCGGCGTCAATACCTTCAACGTCAAAGGTGGGGTCAGCTTCGGCATAGCCTAGGGCTTGGGCTTCTTTTAGTACGTCGCCAAAACGACGGTTTTTTTGTTGCATTTCAGTTAGGATAAAGTTGCCCGTGCCATTGATGATGCCTGCCACCCAGTCCACTTTGTTGGCGGCTAGGGCTTCACGGATGATTTTGATAATCGGAATGCCACCTGCCACCGCCGCTTCATAACGCACCTGTACGCCATGCTCTTCGGCAAGCCCAAAAATCTCATTGCCATGTTCGGCAAGTAAGGCTTTGTTGGCGGTGACGACGTGTTTTTTGTGTTCGATGGCGTGGATGATGACGTCTTTGGCGACGCTCTTACCGCCAATCACTTCGATGACGATGTCCACATCATCATCGGCGGCGATTGACATCAAATCATCGCTTTGTTTGATGGTAGGGTCAATGTCATCTCGCCGCCTCCTTGTGCCGACGTGAGTGATACAGATGTCATGACCGCTACGGCGAGACAGCTCAACGGCGTTGTCTTTTAGTAGGTTGACCACGCCTGTACCAACTGTTCCCAGACCCAAAACCGCAATGTTAATTTTATCTTTCATGAATGCCCCAACTGGTTATCTATAACAAAAATTGACGGTAAAACCGAATTGCTTAACTTATCATAAGTTCATGGCTTATGCTAGGGGTTTGTAAAAATTTTTATGGGTTTTGTCAAAATTTTTTGTAAAAATTGTAACAGGTGATGGGATTTGATGAGTGTGGTGATTTGTTTTTAAAATCTTATAAAAAAGGGCTAAAACCGAGCCCTTTTGTTTGTTATTTATAAATTAACCATCAACGGTTGGCAATAGCCTCTTTGGCAAGCTCAGCCGATGGCAGATAGCCCCCAAGCTGTTTTCCATTTTCGGCAAAGATGGCAGGCGTGCCTGACACGCCCAGCTTATGACCGAGTACCATGTGTTTTCGCACGGGGTTGTCACAGCTTGGAGCGGTGACGTCTTTGCCTTGTTTGGCATTGCTTAGGGCGGTTTGGCGGTCACTGCTACACCACACGCTCTCGGTCAGACCTATCATAGACTCGCCACGAGGCCATGCCAGATAGCGAACTTCGATACCAGCGGCATTGGTTTGGTCAATCTCTTTGTGTAGAAGTTGGCAATAATGACAAGTGGGGTCTGAGAAAACATAGATGGACGCTTTGGTCTCGCCTTTGGCAGGGAAGATAATCATTTCAGATTTGTCCACGGCTTGTAGCTCGGAGACGACCGCTTTTGACATCATGGCACCACTGATGTCCACAGGTCTGCCATCGCCCAGCTTCATGACCGCACCTTGAATGACGTACGTGCCAGTTTTATCAACAAAAAATGGCGAAACGCCATCCAAAGTCGCCCAGTACATCTCGGGCATGTCGGTTGGGACGACGGACTGAACCTGAGCGTTCAGACCTGATTTGTTTAGGTTGTTTTGTAGAGCAAGGGCGACATCGGGCTGATGGTTGGGGTCGTCATTTTGGGCAGGGGTGTTGTCCACTGGCTCGGTGCTTGTTTCTTGGGTTTGGTCAGTGGCAGTTGCCGTGCTGTCCGTTTTCTTGTTGTTCGTTTTGTTGTCTTGGTTGCACCCGACCAGCAGTAGGGCGGTCATGGCGACGGTTAAAGCGGTGTGTGATAGGGTGGGTTTGATGGTCATGATGATAAATGATAAAAGAAAAAAGGGTTATTATACCAAACTTTATCAATTTGCCTAATGATTTTATTGATTAAAAAAATCAAAATCAGTATTTTGTTTTGCCAGTCAAAAATGCCGCAAAACTACAAAATCACTAAGGAAAGTTTGGTGGCTTATGCTAAACTACGCTCTTTATTAAGACAGGCAATAGGGTAACTATGGCAGGCAGTTTGCTGATACTACTAGATGACATTGCAACCTTGCTAGATGACGTGTCAATATTAACAAAGGTCGCCGCCAAAAAGACGGCAGGTGTGTTGGGCGATGATTTGGCATTAAACGCCCAGCAAGTAACAGGCGTGCGTGCCGACCGTGAGCTTGCGGTGGTGTGGGCGGTGGCAAAGGGGTCATTTATCAATAAATGTATCCTTGTGCCAGCAGCTCTTGCCATCAGTGCGGTGGCGGCGTGGCTCATCACACCTTTACTTATGATTGGTGGGCTGTTTTTGTGCTATGAAGGCTCAGAGAAAGTCATTCATAAATTCGCCCCCAAGCTCTTACCCCATGACTTAGACGATGAAGACGCTCATCAGGCACGCCTAGAAGCCAACGCCAACGATGAAGATTTGGTGGCGTTGGAGCAGGACAAAATCAAAGGAGCGATTCGCACCGACTTTATTTTGTCGGCAGAGATTGTGGTTATCTCGCTTGGGGTAATGACAGCGACGACCTTTATGATCAAAGCCTTGGCACTATCTGCCATTGCCATTTTGATGACAGTGGGGGTGTACGGACTGGTGGCGATGATTGTCAAAATGGACGATGTGGGTATGCATTGGGCGGCACAACCTGACCCTGCCAAACAAAAAATGGGTAACCTGCTCCTTGCCTTTGCCCCCAAACTCATGAAATTCCTATCTATCGCAGGTACGCTTGCCATGTTCTTGGTTGGTGGCGGTATTTTGGTGCATGGCGTGGATATACTACATCATCAAGCCGAGCATTTGTCGCACTTTTCGGGCATGTTTGACGGTCTGACCGAGACCATCTATAATGGCGTGGTGGGCTTTATCGCAGGCTGTCTGGTTGTGGCGTTGGTGGTGATGCTTAAAAAAGTCAAAGGTGGGCATTGAACCGTTGGTTTGTTATTTTGTTTTGTGATGTAAGTAGTGTGTCTGTCTGATGGTGTCCTAAAGATATGATGAAAAGGTCAGATGTATCCTTTGCTATCATCATTACAAACACCAAAGTCAGGCATGCTTAGATGGTTGTTGATTTCATGAAGTCATTGCAGGCTAGTCGGTAATGACTTTTGTGTTTGCAATAATAGAAGTAGTTTTATTGCGAACTGGTAACATTTTCTTAATATTATATCTGTAGAATGTTACATAGATTGGCATGAATCTTGCGGTACTAATAAATACAATCGTTTTTTGACAGACAATTGTTTTATTTTGTTATTTTATATCAAAATAAAACACAAAAAATTACGATGACTGTACTTTTTTATGGTGTCAACATTAAGCCTGATTTGGTGGTTTGTGCTAAACTATAGGCAAGGTTTGTGTTATATCATCTTCAATCTTTTTATGACACCAGAAACAAGAATTGTTATTAATTCTCACAGGAGAGATTATGAAATTTACTAAAATTACCTTGTGTCTAGCCATGCTCGGTGCGATGTGTGGCACAACCACGGCTCATGCTGTTCGTATTATTGATAAGGAAAATACAAAAGCTGTCGGTCATGTTAAATGGCATAAAGAAGCGAGTGTGGATGCAGACAGTGTTATTAATGCCAATGTCCCAGACAATGCCACTAACTTGGTTTTTATTCGTCAAGCTGACCTTGATCCGCTACAAACCAGTACCAATATTGCTGTTAACGACCGTTTTCAGGTAAGTCTGCAACCAGGTAATCACAGTCAAGTTTACTCCTGTGCTGGCATTAACGTACTAAGCTCAGACATCACTGGTGTTAAACACAATGACTTATATATTAATAACCAGACGCACAACCTAGCCGGTGGTGCAACATACTATTTCTATCTAGAAGTGGATGAGCAGGGCAAATCTACTCTAAAACAGGTTGATAATGACAGTGCTAAAGCACTTCTAGAAAACACCAACCGTCAAGCACACCAAATCAGCCGTGTGGTACCAAACTGCCCAGCACCTGCCACGCCACCACCGCCAAAACCAGTTCCAGCTCCTATCGTTGAAGCTCCAGCGAAGCGAACGCTTGCCATCGAGCTCGAAGTGCTTTTTGATACCGACAAACACTTTGTCAAATCTAAGTATCACGAAGAGATTAAACGTGTTTCTGATTTTATGCAACAGCATCCACATGCTACTGTAGTCATCGAAGGTCATACCGACAGCCGTGCCAGTGAGGCTTATAACCAAGCTCTATCTGAGCGTCGTGCCAAGGCGGTTAAGGATGTATTGGTTAAGACCTATGGTGTTGACGAATCGGTTGTTACCACCGAAGGTCATGGAGAACTAAGACCACGTGCCACTAACGACACTGCTGAAGGTCGTCAGCTTAACCGTCGTGTGATGGCTGTGTTTACTTACTGATAACACCTTTCATTATATTCACTAAGGTTGGTGGTTAATAATACCTACCAACATAACTAGATAAAAAGAGAATAATTATGGTACCAGTTACTGCAAAAAATGTCACCATCAAAGTTCACAGCCATGTGGAGCAAATTAAAGAGTTGACCCTTGCCACACATGATGGTCAGCCTGATGTGATTAAAGCTGATAAAAATGTCAACTATGAGTTTTTTGACCACTCTATCGGACGTGCTCCCAACCATATCATTGCCAAGCGTAAAGGCAAAGACCTGCACGTTTCTTTTGAGCGTGAAGGGCAAAATGACGACCTTATCATCGAAGGGTTCTTTGAGGATGAAGATAAGGCTCTTATCGGTGTTGCCGAAGATGGTCACTACTACTACTATATTCCTGATACCGGTGAGGTGGCAGATTATGTCACTCAGCTTCAAGACGCTGACGTAGAAGGTCAGGCACTAGGTGGCGAGCATCACCTAACTCCACTATGGCTCATGTTGCCCACTGGTACTTTCCCATGGTGGCCACTACTTGGTTTGGGTGTGATTCCTTTTCTAGGTAAGGATGATGATAAACCTGCCCCGGCACCAGATAGTGTTATTTCTACCACTAACGATTCTGAAAGAGGCGATGGTGACAACCCCGTGCGTGTCAATGTACTGAAGAATGATGCGGATAATGCCGTGCCAGAGACGTTGAGACTAATCGATCCAGAAACTGGACGCCCGACAACTGAAAAAGTTGTTGTATCAGGTCAGGGCGCTTGGGAGCTTGACTCGAAAGAGCCAGGTGTGGTTATCTTTACCCCAGAGAAAGGGTATAATGGCAATCCAACACCTATTAACTACGTGGTCAAAAATAAAGAGAGTAAAGAGAGTCAGCCCACCCCAGTTTTTATTATTTATGATGCACAAACCACGCCCGACACCAAACCAGGTACTCCAGGACAACCTGTGACCCAAAATGTCACAAGCAACGACGGTGATGTAGACCCATCAACGGTAAAACTTGTTGATTCTAACAACCCACCTAGCAACGAAGTTAAAGTACCAGGTCAAGGCACTTGGACTGTCGGTCCTAAGCCAGGCGAAGTAACCTTTACTCCTGAAGATGGCTTTACTGGTGACCCAGACCCGATCAAATACGTGGTTAAAGATAAGGATGGTAAAGATTTGCCACCTACGAGCGTGGATGTCAGCTACCCACAGCTTACCAACCCTGACACCAAACCAGGTACTCCAGGACAACCTGTGACCCAAAATGTCACAAGCAACGACGGTGATGTGGATCCATCAACGGTAAAACTTGTTGACCCTAACAATCCTAACAACCCACCTAGCAACGAAGTTAAAGTACCAGGTAAAGGTACTTGGACTGTCGGTCCTAAGCCAGGCGAAGTAACCTTCACTCCTGAAGATGGCTTTACTGGTGACCCAGACCCGATCAAATACGTGGTTAAAGATAAGGATGGTAAAGATTTGCCACCTACGAGCGTGGATGTAACATATCCAGAACCAACACAGCCTACACCAACCAACCCCGACACCAAACCAGGTACTCCAGGACAACCTGTGACCCAAAATGTCACAAGCAACGACGGTGATGTGAATCCATCAACGGTAAAACTTGTTGATCCTAACAATCCTAACAACCCACCTAGCAACGAAGTTAAAGTACCAGGTCAAGGTACTTGGACTGTCGGTCCTAAGCCAGGCGAAGTAACCTTTACTCCTGAAGATGGCTTTACTGGTGACCCAGACCCGATCAAATACGTGGTCAAAGATAAAGGCGGTAACGACCTACCACCAACCGACGTGGATGTCAGCTACCCACAGCTTACCAACCCCGACACCAAACCAGGTGCTCCAGGACAACCTGTGACCCAAAATGTCACAAACAATGACGGTGATGTAGACCCATCAACGGTAAAACTTGTTGATCCTAAGACAGGTGAGCCAACCGACAAGATTGTTGTGCCAAATGAGGGCACTTGGACTGTCGGTCCTAAGCCAGGCGAAGTAACCTTTACTCCTGAAGATGGCTTTACTGGTAATCCAGGTCCAGTTAATTATTATATTAATGACAAAAGTGGTAACCAACTTCAGCCAACACCAGTTGCGGTAACATATCCATCCAAGCCAGTGGCGGATGTTAAGAAGGGCAAAATAGGTCAGCCTGTACCACAAAAGGTAACTGATAACGATGAGAATGTCGACCCGAGCACTGTCCGTTTGGTTGATCCTGTTAGCAAGGAGCCAGTGCCAGTGGGTACACCCATCAAGGTGCCAGGTCAAGGCACTTGGACTCAAGACCCTGACGATCCAAGCGTGGTAATTTTCAAGCCTAATCCAGGTTTTGAACAGAGTCCAACACCCATCAATTACATTGTCAAAAATAAGAGCGGTTTGGATTTGAAACCTACCCCAGTAGCGGTGACCTATCCAACAATCACCACGCCCGACACCAAACCAGGTACTCCAGGACAACCTGTGACCCAAAATGTCACAAGCAACGACGGTGATGTGGATCCATCAACGGTAAAACTTGTTGATCCTAACAACCCACCTAGCAACGAAGTTAAAGTACCAGGTCAAGGTACTTGGACTGTCGGTCCTAAGCCAGGCGAAGTAACCTTTACTCCTGAAGATGGCTTTACTGGTGACCCAGACCCAATCAAATACGTGGTTAAAGATAAGGATGGTAAAGATTTGCCACCTACGAGCGTGGATGTAACATATCCGCCAGTTGACCCTGCAAACCCAAATCCAATCGCTACCACTCCTGATAGTAAATCGGGCTATAAAGGCGAACCCGTCACCCAAAACGTAACTGGCAATGATAACAATGTTAAACCTGATACGGTTAAACTGGTTGATCCTATCACAGGTCATCCAACCGACAAGATTGTTGTGCCAAATGAAGGTACTTGGACTGTCGGCCCTAACCCAGGCGAAGTAACCTTTACTCCAGTACCTGAGCTTGGGGATAAAGACCCATCACCAATTAACTATATTGTTGAAAACGATAAAGAGCCAGGCACATTCTCTAAGCCAACACCAGTTAATATCACTTATCCTGAGATTGTCAAGCCCAAGGTTTCTATTACAGGTCTGACCAATGTTAATGAAGCAGTTGGCGAGGTTGAATACACCATCAGCCTAGACAAGCCTGCCAAAGAAGACATTACGGTTACTTATGTAACTAAAGCAGGTGCGAGCACCAATCCTGCCGAAGTTGCTGACCTAAAAGACGGCTTTGTTACCAAGACTGTTGTTATTAAAGCAGGCGAAACTTCTGCTACCGTTAAAGTGGGTATTGTCAACGATAATGAATATGAAGTTGCTGAGGATTACAACATTGCCATTACTAAAGTTGAGGGTAATGCAAGTATTGATACAGCTAAGGATAATGTAACTACCACCATTCATGATGATGGCAAAGGCACGCCTGATGGTCGCGATCCAAACAATCCGGACAACATCAGTCCAAACGTGCCAAGCGATCCTGCTAAACCACCATTTAACCCAGCAGATCCAGACAACCCAGACAACAATCCTGATCCACGTCTGCCACCAACCAACCCTGTGCCAGATGCGGATAATGATGGTCCTGCCAAGGTTTCTATTACAGGTCTGACCAATGTTAATGAAGCAGTTGGCGAGGTTGAATACACCATCAGCCTAGACAAGCCTGCCAAAGAAGACATTACGGTTACTTATGTAACTAAAGCAGGTGCGAGCACCAATCCTGCCGAAGTTGCTGACCTAAAAGACGGCTTTGTTACCAAGACTGTTGTTATTAAAGCAGGCGAAACTTCTGCTACCGTTAAAGTGGGTATTGTCAACGATAATGAATATGAAGTTGCTGAGGATTACAACATTGCCATTACTAAAGTTGAGGGTAATGCAAGTATTGATACAGCTAAGGATAATGTAACTACCACCATTCATGATGATGGCAAAGGCACGCCTGATGGTCGCGATCCAAACAATCCGGACAACATCAGTCCAAACGTGCCAAGCGATCCTGCTAAACCACCATTTAACCCAGCAGATCCAGACAACCCAGACAACAATCCTGATCCACGTCTGCCACCAACCAACCCTGTGCCAGATGCGGATAATGATGGTCCTGCCAAGGTTTCTATTACAGGTCTGACCAATGTTAATGAAGCAGTTGGCGAGGTTGAATACACCATCAGCCTAGACAAGCCTGCCAAAGAAGACATTACGGTTACTTATGTAACTAAAGCAGGTGCGAGCACCAATCCTGCCGAAGTTGCTGACCTAAAAGACGGCTTTGTTACCAAGACTGTTGTTATTAAAGCAGGCGAAACTTCTGCTACCGTTAAAGTGGGTATTGTCAACGATAATGAATATGAAGTTGCTGAGGATTACAACATTGCCATTACTAAAGTTGAGGGTAATGCAAGTATTGATACAGCTAAGGATAATGTAACTACCACCATTCATGATGATGGCAAAGGCACGCCTGATGGTCGCGATCCAAACAATCCGGACAACATCAGTCCAAACGTGCCAAGCGATCCTGCTAAACCACCATTTAACCCAGCAGATCCAGACAACCCAGACAACAATCCTGATCCACGTCTGCCACCAACCAACCCTGTGCCAGATGCGGATAATGATGGTCCTGCCAAGGTTTCTATTACAGGTCTGACCAATGTTAATGAAGCAGTTGGCGAGGTTGAATACACCATCAGCCTAGACAAGCCTGCCAAAGAAGACATTACGGTTACTTATGTAACTAAAGCAGGTGCGAGCACCAATCCTGCCGAAGTTGCTGACCTAAAAGACGGCTTTGTTACCAAGACTGTTGTTATTAAAGCAGGCGAAACTTCTGCTACCGTTAAAGTGGGTATTGTCAACGATAATGAATATGAAGTTGCTGAGGATTACAACATTGCCATTACTAAAGTTGAGGGTAATGCAAGTATTGATACAGCTAAGGATAATGTAACTACCACCATTCATGATGATGGCAAAGGCACGCCTGATGGTCGCGATCCAAACAATCCGGACAACATCAGTCCAAACGTGCCAAGCGATCCTGCTAAACCACCATTTAACCCAGCAGATCCAGACAACCCAGACAACAATCCTGATCCACGTCTGCCACCAACCAACCCTGTGCCAGATGCGGATAATGATGGTCCTGCCAAGGTTTCTATTACAGGTCTGACCAATGTTAATGAAGCAGTTGGCGAGGTTGAATACACCATCAGCCTAGACAAGCCTGCCAAAGAAGACATTACGGTTACTTATGTAACTAAAGCAGGTGCGAGCACCAATCCTGCCGAAGTTGCTGACCTAAAAGACGGCTTTGTTACCAAGACTGTTGTTATTAAAGCAGGCGAAACTTCTGCTACCGTTAAAGTGGGTATTGTCAACGATAATGAATATGAAGTTGCTGAGGATTACAACATTGCCATTACTAAAGTTGAGGGTAATGCAAGTATTGATACAGCTAAGGATAATGTAACTACCACCATTCATGATGATGGCAAAGGCACGCCTGATGGTCGCGATCCAAACAATCCGGACAACATCAGTCCAAACGTGCCAAGCGATCCTGCTAAACCACCATTTAACCCAGCAGATCCAGACAACCCAGACAACAATCCTGATCCACGTCTGCCACCAACCAACCCTGTGCCAGATGCGGATAATGATAAGCCGACTGTAAATTTGTCAGGTGTGAGAACTGTGTTAGAGAGTGCGGGCACTGCCAAATATACATTTACACTGGCTAATGGCAAAACTGCTGATAAAGACGTTGTTATTGAGTACCAGGTAACTGTTCCTGCTAATGCGGCAGGTATTAACCTAGCAGAGGCTGCTGACTTCGGGAATGGTACTTTTGGTGTCACTAAGACGGCGATTATCAAAGTGGGTACTAGTTCGGTAGATATTAATGTGCCAATCATAAATGATGAAGTCTATGAAGGTATCGAAACTTTTGTGGTTAATATGACTAGAGTATCAGATAACGCCAGTAAGGGCGTAGATACAGTTACCACTACCATTAATGACTTTAATGGAGAGGTCGGTGTTAACAAAGACAAACCAGTGATTAAATTGGATCCACCAGCACATGTATCCGAGGAAGGCTTACCGGGTGGTAATAAAGACAACGATCCTGTTGGTGTGGATAAGACGAATGCTACCACTTCTGATGGAGAGATTCGTATTACAAGCATTGATACAAGTCTATCCAAAAATGTAACATTGGCTTTAACCAAGCCTACTACAATTGTTACCAGTGGCAAGCAACCAGTCACTTGGACAACACCAGATGAGGGCTTGACATGGATAGGCAGAACTCCTGATGACAAACCTGTTCTTACTATCAAGCTCAAAGAGCAGATTGTAAAAGAAGGTAACACCATTGCTTATAAATACACCACAGAGCTACACGCACCTATTGATCATACGGAGGGTGATAACAAAGAAGATAATCTAGAAGTTAATTTTGGTATCGTGGTCAAAGATGGCAAAACTGAGATTGCACGTGACAATAAGATCGTTACGAGGGTGGAGGATGACTCGCCTGTATCAGGTGTTAGTATTCACAATATCGATGTACCTGTCGATGATGTTAGACTGATGGATATCGTCACAGGCTTTAGCAACCCTGATTCAAGTAATGAAACGGACAAACGATATTTTGTGTCTACCAATAATGATAAAGATGTTTATGCTGAGACTATCCAGTGGGGCAATCCAAGTAGGAATGTGCAACCTAGAGCAAGCTATGGCATCGCAGAAGATGTCAGTATGATCAATAAGAAGTTAGATGGTTTTAATATACCTTTTAGTTTAGGTACGTTTAACCATGACAACCAAGGTATTTATGTCAACAAAGGCTTGGAGTCTGTTAATATGCACGTTGATTTTGTGGTGAGTATTAACGGCGAAAAACAGACTGTTAAGACCATCTTTGATCTAAAGCATATCGAGACTCCTAATAAAGATTACGACAACAATGACTTGTTGGATAACTTAATCTATGGTATCACCCCTGATGATTTTGTTATTTTCAAGCCGCAGGAGACAACACTCCTCATTGGCGGTAAACGCTATACATTAAAGTTAAATCAGCCAGAAAAAGTCAGTGGCAATGGTGAGCTACGCGACAGTGTTGATAACTATGATCTGCTTGTTAAGATGGAGGAAAATTATAATACAAGAGGCGGCTCTGATGATATAAGAGGTGTTAACAGTTTGTACAATACAGGTGCTGCCAACTTGATTAAGACTCAGTTGGATGGTATTACTCGAGAGGATGTGGTCTCTGGAAAGGTGGTGATTATCAACACCAAAGAAAAAGCGAATAATGGTTTTAAATTATCTGCAACACTAATCCCACTTGACCCAAATCCAGATGCTAATAACGATCTTGAGCATGCAACCAACTTTAGAACAGGTGGTGATGTTGTGAGCGATGCCAGATTGTTAGATCCTAACGCACAAAAGGTTATTTGGACACTCAAAGACATTACAGATGCCAATAAAAACATTGTTGATAGCGATAATAATCCATCAACATTCACCTTTAAAACCAAATATGGCACATTTATCGGTAATATTAACGGTAGTTACGAGTTTAGAGGTGCTGATAATCTTGCTGAAGTGGTTGATTTGGGTGTCGAGGATCGGTTAGTGTTTGGCTATACTTATCAAGACAACGATGGTGATAGCATTCAAGACACTGTTGTTATCAATTTTAATGATTATGCCAAAGAAACCACAGGTCGTACCGTTAATGGCACTGATGACCATGACTACATTATCGGAACAACAGCTGCAGCTGCAGATATTATTTACGGCGGCAAAGGTGATGATACGTTGATTGGTGAATTGGGTGCTGATAAACTATATGGCGGCGAGGGTAACGATAAGATTGTTTATGATGCTGATGATCTTGTTATTGATGGTGGTGCAGGTATAGATACTCTGCTACTTGTTAGCAAGCCATATAAAGTCGGTGATGAAGTCAAGTTGGATGGAAATATTGACCTAACCAACACCATAGCAACTGGCTTTGAGGTATTGGACATGAATAATGGTACGGCACAAAACCTAACCATTACTGCCAAAGATGTACTCAGCATAAACCCTGAGGGTCGTTCCCTTGATGTTTTGGGTGATGGGCTGGATACGGTCACATTGGATGGCACCTTTACCAAGATTGATGAATCTACATCTGAGGTTAAGGTAGGATTTGATCAGTATATCTCAAATAATGGTGCCACCCTTTTCATTTCTGAGGAGATTAAGAATATTATTATGTAGTTTTTAAAACACCAAAAACGTCCCAGTTGGGGCGTTTTTTGTTTTGTTTAATGCGTCAAAACAACTTGCCTTATTTGGACTGTTTTGGTATAATCGGCAGGTTTTGTAAAAAACACCTTGTTCCAATTTGAGCTGATGCCTACGCCAAGACCGTACCAGCTAATTATAATATACAGCCAAATTGATGTCTTAGTTGTCTTGATAATCGGAGTAAACCATGCCCTTAGTAAAGGTCAAAGAAAACGAACCTGTTGATATTGCGATTCGTCGCTTCAAACGTGCTTGCGAAAAAGCAGGCGTTCTGGCTGACGTACGTAAAAAAGAATTTTATGAAAAACCAACCCAAGAGCGTAAGCGTAAAAAAGCCGCTGCGGTCAAGCGTTATAAGAAAAAAGTATGGCGTGAACAAGCACGCACTGTGCGTAAATACTAATCAGTATTTCGCCACGAAAAGCACTCATATTTGGGTGCTTTTTCTTTTGGCTTGCTATCTTATTTTAAAAAAATCTATTTGCACAGATTTCCTAATCATAGTCATTCATCAAACTTGATAGAAAATTTTACAATTTGTTACAAATTGCTTAAACTCATGACAGTTACGCCTTGTACAATACGAAATATTTGATTTACTTAATTATTGTGTTTTGTTTTTTTAATGGGAGTTCACCATGAAATCATTTTTTACCCCTGCTCTTATTTTATCCGCTTTAACTTTGTCCGCCTGTGTTGCGCCCATTGATACACCAAATACAGGGGCGGTTGTCGTGCCTGTACCTGTGGGCGTGCCTGTGCTTGTCAAAGAAAATAAAGACAGTGTTCATGTCTGCAAAGTCAAAGCCTTTACCGAAACTTACCGCGCCGAAAACACCAGTCGTGGCAAGACTCGCCTAGATGTACTCAAACAATGCCGAGCCGAGCACCATGAGATGTTTTGCCGTGATGAAGACGTGGAATGCACCGAATATGACTAAACGGTAAATCTAAGCCCTGAGCATCAGGGCTTTTTTATGGGAAAATTTTCCCTAATTTTCCTTTTTTGGGTATAATAGTTCAAATTTTATATCAAAAAAGTTATTAAAATCATGACCTACACCGACATCCCCAACCTTGCCACTTTTGACACGTCCGCCATTGATAAATCCAAACCACCTGTCATTCTCGTGGACGGCTCGTATTATCTATTTCGCTGTTTTCACGGTATGCCCCTACTATCCAACCAAGACGGCTTGCCCACCAATGCCACTCGTGGTGTGCTAAATGCCTTGGGCAAGCTCATCAAAAAATACAAGCCCACCCACATGGCGGTCGCTTTTGATACCAAAGCCCCCACCTTTCGCCACGAATTATCGGACGCTTATAAGGCTCACCGTCCGCCGATGGACGATGATTTGCGAGTGCAGATTCCGTATATTCATGATTTGATTGAAAAATTGGGCATTTCCCTCATCAAAATTGACGGTTTTGAAGCGGACGACATCATCGGCACGCTTGCTCACACCGCTTGCCAAAACGGCTATCCTGTCGTCATCTCCACAGGCGACAAGGACATGGCACAGCTGGTTAATGACTGTGTGATTTTGGAAGACAGTTTTAAGGACAAAATCACGGACTTACAGGGCGTATTTGACAAATTTGGCGTACACAACACCCAAATCGCCGATTATCTCACGCTCATGGGCGACTCATCGGACGGCATTGCAGGCATTCCTAAGGTTGGGGCGAAGACGGCAAGCAAGTTATTGACCGAATATGGCGATATTGACGGCATTTTGGCAAATCTTGCCAATATCAAAGGCATGGTTGGGCAAAAAATATACGAACATCAAGGCGAAATCCCCCTAAATCGCACCCTTGCCACGATTGTTACCAATCTAGAACTGCCCATTTCATTTGACGAATTAAGATTAGACAATGACAAACAGACACAAATAAAACGTGCCAAAGCGTTATATGAGTTATTTAAGACATTAGAATTTAAAAAAGAAATGGCGGAGCAGTTGGCATTATTAAAAATGGCGGAGTTGCCTGTTACTGATGATTTATTTAATAATGACAATGCCGATAATGAATTAAACAATCCTTTTGATGATAATTTGGCGGATAACAGCGATGAATTAACCGTTAAACCCTTACCCATTAAACAAGGTACTTATAAAACCATAAATAGCCTTGATGAATTTCATAAGCTTATTGATAAATTAAAGAGTGTGCCTTATTTTGCCATTGATACCGAGACGACTAGCATTGACTGGCAAAAGGCAGAGTTGGTTGGGGTATCTATCGCTACAACCAATTATGAAGGCTATTATATCCCTGTGGGACATACGGGCGATTTTGATATTTTGCTTGATAATCAATTAGATAGGGACTTTGTTTTAAATGAGTTAAAACCCATTTTAGAAAATCAGAGTATCGGCAAAATCGGACAGCATATTAAATACGACAGTCATGTTTTTAAAAAATATGGCATTGAGCTAAATAATTGGCATATGGATACCATGTTAACCAGTTATGTCATCAATGGCGTGGCGACACGGCATAACATGGACGATTTGGCACGACACTATCTGGGCGTAAATACCACCACCTTTGAAGACGTGGCAGGTAAAGGGGCAAAACAGCTTAGCTTTGATAAAGTGGACATGGACAAGGCAAGCGATTATGCGTGCGAAGATGCGGACATTACGTATCGCTTGTTTAGTGTGTTTGACGAGTATTTACAAAAAGATACTAATGCCAATAGCCTTTTGCACAAATTAGAAATCCCCACCGCCCAAATCTTAGCCCAAATGGAGCATGACGGCATTTTGATAAAGACCGAATTTTTGGGTAAATTATCGCTTGCTTTTGACAATCAAATCAGTCAATTAGAACAAAAAGCCTTTGAGCTGGCGGGCGAGAGCTTTAACGTGGCAAGCCCCAAACAGCTTGGCGAGATCTTGTTTGACAAATTAGGCATATCAGGCGGTAAAAAAACCAAAACAGGGCAATATTCCACATCGGAGGCGACCCTTGCCAAGATTGACCACCCGCTTGTGGACGTGGTGCTAGAACACAGAAGTCTGTCCAAGCTCAAAAGCACCTATACGGACGCTCTTGCCAAAGTCGCTGACAAACAGGGGCGAGTGCATACTAGCTATCACCAAGCCTTGACGAGTACAGGGCGACTGTCGTCATCAGACCCCAACCTACAAAATATCCCCATTCGCACCGACACAGGGCGACTCATTCGTGAAGCCTTTATCGCGCCGACAGGGCGTGTGATTATGGCGGCGGATTATTCGCAGATTGAGCTGCGGCTCATGGCTCATTTTAGTGGCGATGAGAGTTTGATTAATGCCTTTAAAAACAACCTAGACATTCACACCGCCACCGCTGCCGAGATTATGGGTAAGGAGCTATCAGACGTAACGCCAAACGAGAGACGTTCAGCAAAGGCGGTGAATTTTGGGCTACTATACGGCATGGGCGTGTTTGGGCTTGCCAAACAGCTTGGCGTAGAAAACGGCGTGGCAAAGGACTACATCAAGCGGTATTTTGCCCGTTATCCTGCCATACATGATTACATGGAAAATACCAAAAGTTACGCCAAATCAACAGGTTATGTTACCACCATTTTAGGACGTAAGCTCTACGCTCCCGACATCAACTCATCAAACGCCATGATAAGACAAGGGGCGGAGCGGGCAAGCATTAACGCCCCACTACAAGGCTCTGCCGCCGAAATCATCAAACTTGCCATGATAGCCGTGGATAAAATCCTACCCAAAGACCATGCCAAACTTTTGCTACAAGTGCATGATGAATTGGTATTTGAAGTCGATAGCGATAAGGCGGACGAGATAGGCGAGCTTATCAAAACCGCCATGCAAAACGTACTGACCGACACCGCCAAAAGCTTAGGCTGGGACGTCGATTTTGCCGTGCCACTTGTTGTGGAGATTGGCGTGGGGGAGAATTGGGAGAAGGCTCACTGATACGCCATGCCAAGACGACTACGTTCAATGCTCGCCTCCACATGGCTCTCCCCCTTATTGGCAGAGCCAAAGCGTGCCTTGCCTGAGCTTAGTACAGGGCTGATGATGGCGGTGCTGGTCATTCCTCAAAGTTTGGGCTATGCACTGCTGGCAGGGCTGCCGCCTGTCATGGGGCTATACAGTGCCATCGTGCCAACGATGGTGTATGCCTATGTTGGTTCAAGCTCGGTCAATGCCGTCGGGCCTGTTGCCATTACCGCCATTATGACATCAGGGGCGTTGTCGTCCTATGCGTTGGGGAGCTTGCAGTATCAGGCGATGGCGGTAACGCTTGCCCTGATGGTTGGCATGCTACTCATGCTCGCCCATGTGATACGTTTGGGCTGGATTATGCAGTTTGTCAGTCGTGGCGTGGCAAGTGGCTTTATCAGTGGGGCGTCTGTGCTGATTATCTTGGGGCAGTTAAAACATCTCATCGGCACGCCCTTATCAGGCGATGGACTCATTGACATGATGGGCAAGATGGCAGGGCAGGAGCGACTGTTTCATGCCCCGACTGCCATGTTGGGACTGGGGGCGTTGGGGCTACTCTTCATGAACCGCTACCGCCCCACACTCATGCACGGCGTGCTGTATCGCCTACTGCCTAAGTCCGCCCATGCTCACATCGCCCGTTTTTTTATCGTGGTACTCGTTGGTATCAGTATCATCATCGCTCGGCAGTATGACTTTGCCAATCTCGGCATTGCCACGCTCGCCCCCTTGCCGACACATCTGCCCCTGCCTGCCTTTCCTGTGGTTAGTCTAGACATCATCATCACACTACTGCCGTCTGCTCTGCTCATCGCACTCATCGCCTTTATATCCAGTGCCAGTGTGGCGGGCAATCTGGCACGCATTCGCCATGAGTCATTTGCTCCCAACCATGAGTTAAAAGGGCTGGGACTTGCCAACATCGCAAGTTCGCTCTTTGGCGGATTTGCCGTCTCAGGCGGTATCTCTCGCACCAGCATGAATGTCGCACTCGGAGCGAATACGCCCCTATCGTCCATGGTCTGTGCCATAGGCGTGCTGATTATTGCGTTATTTTTGGGGCAATTCATCACGGGGCTACCCTATGCGGTACTCTCTGCCATCATCATCACGTCCGCGATTGCCATGATTGATGTGGCAAGTTTTAGGGTTGCCCACGCCCAAGACAAAAGCGAAGCCTTAACCCTTGCCATGACTTTTGTGGCGTGCGTGGGCTTTGGGCTGAACATCGGGCTTATCACAGGGCTACTGGTCAGCTTTGCACTCATCATCTATCGCTCGCACCGTGTGCATATGGCGGTTGTGGGGCAGGTTGAGGGTAGCGAGCATTTTCGGAACATCCATCGCCATGACGTACAGACCTTTGATAACATGATACTCATTCGCATTGATGAGAGCCTGTATTTTGGCAATATCGCCACCGTCCGCACCGCCCTAGATGACATCTGCCGTGAGTATTCTACCGCTCGCCACATCGTCGTCATCATGACGGCGGTCAATCACGTGGATTTATCCGCCCAAGAAATGCTTGCCGACTTTAACCGCACACTCATCATGGATGACAAGCAATTACACTTTACCGAAATCAAAGGGCCCGTCATGGATGCTCTCATGCACACCCCTGTCATCACAGCACTAAGCGGTCAAGTGTTTTTAAGTACAGGTATGGCGGTAAACACCTTAAAAAATACTTGACAGCCTGCCAAATCCGCTGATAATCTTTTGAAAATTGAAAATTGAAAATTGAAAATTGAAAATTGAAAATTGAAAATTGAAAATTGAAAATTGAAAATTGAAAATTGAAAATTGAAAATTGAAAATTGAAAATTGAAAATTGAAAATTGAAAATTGAAAATTGAAAATTGAAAATTGAAAATTGAAAATTGAAAATTGAAAATTGAAAATTGAAAATTGAAAATTGAAAATTGAAAATTGAAAATTGAAAATTGAAAATTGAAAATTGAAAATTGAAAATTGAAAATTGAAAATTGAAAATTGAAAATTGAAAATTGAAAATTGAAAATTGAAAATTGAAAATTGAAAATTGAAAATTGAAAAATAGTCTGATTAAATTTTAATCAATTTTACACCCCTTATTCCAAAATTTTTAAAAATCCCCCAAATTTTAAAATTTTTTCATAAACTTATGCCAAATTGGCGTTGAACGTCCGTCTGTTTTTGGGTAAGATAAGTCCTATTATAAATCGCCAAGTATGGGGAATCACATGCACACAAACATCACATTGTATAAACAAATCTACCCTTGTCAATGCCAAGCCTTGTCCGAGCTGGGTTTTAAGAGTTTGATAAATTTGCGTTTTGATGATGAGATGGCAGGTCAGCCCAAGACTGCCGAGCTGTGCCAAAGTGCCGAGCAGGTTGGCTTGTCCTATCGTCATCTGCCCGTGGATGGCGAGAGTTTGCACTTGGAGACGGTGACGGCATTTGCCCATCTGTTGTCTGATTTGCCCAAGCCTGTCATGGTGTTTTGTGGGACGGGCAGCCGTGCCAAACGCCTGTATCAGTCGGCAGTGGTAAGTGGGCTGATTTGATGATGACCGCCAAGTGAGAGCTTAGGCGGTTTTTTTATTGTCTTTTGTCATGCGTTTTGGGTTATAATAATAAAAATTTTTTAGGACTTGTCATGCTATCTTTATCCAACTTTCACGCTCTTGCCGAGCAAGGCTACACCCACATTCCACTTATCAAAAAACGCTTAATGGACGATGCCACCCCTGTGTCGGTGTTTGCCAATTTGCGTAAATTTTTTGCGTCCGCCTATCTGTTTGAGTCGGTGGTGGGGGGCGAACGTTGGGCAAGATATTCCATGATTGGACTGGGTTCGGACATTACTATTGAGTATCATGACGACAAGGTGGTGGTAAAGGATGCTCGCAAGGACGAGACGACCACGCACGACACCGACCCCTTTGATTTTATCCGCACCTTTATGGCGGAGTACAAAACCCCAAGCCAAGATATCATGCCTGATTTGCCTGCATTTAGTGGCGGACTCGTGGGCTATTTTGGCTATGACATGATACGAGTGATTGAGCCGACTGTTGGCGTGTCAAACTCGCCCAATCCTTTGGCTCTGCCTGATATGTGGCTGACCCTATCATCGTCTGTCGTGGTATTTGACAACCTAGAACATACCCTATCTGTCGTGGTCTATGCGGACGTACAAGCCAAAGACGGCTACAAAAAGGCGGTCAAACAGCTTGATATTATTGAAAATCTACTCTCGCACAAGCCTGATTTGACCGTCAAAAAACAGCCCTTACCGCATTTTGTCTCGCAAACAGGGCAAAACAAATTCTGCACGGACGTAAACCGCATTAAGGAATACATCAAAGCAGGAGATGTCATGCAGGTGGTTCCCGCACAGCGACTGTCTGCTGAGTTTGAGGGAGATCCTTTGGCGGTGTATCGAGCCTTACGATACCTAAACCCTTCTCCATACTTATTTTTGATACAAGGCGAGCTTGCCAATGATGAGCCGTTTCACATCGTGGGGGCGTCGCCTGAGATTCTCTCTCGTATTGAGATGGTGGGTGATGAGCGTAAAGTTACCGTGCGACCTTTGGCAGGCACTCGCCGTCGTGGCGTGGATGCGGCAGAAGACTTGGCACTAGAAGCCGAGCTACTCTCCGACCAAAAAGAAATCGCTGAACATCTGATGCTCATTGACTTAGGGCGTAATGACATCGGCAAGGTGTGCGACATTGGCACGGTCAAGGTAACCAATAAAATGTTTATTGAACGCTACTCGCAGGTCATGCACATCGCCAGCAACGTAGAAGGTGTGGTGTCGGCTGATAAGGACGCTCTGGACGTGTTCTGTGCGACATTCCCAGCAGGCACGCTGTCAGGAGCTCCCAAAATCCGAGCCATGCAAATCATCGATGAGGTTGAGCCTGTTCGCCGTAGCGTGTTTGGTGGGGCGGTGGGCTATCTGGGCTGGTCGGGCAACATGGATACCGCCATTGCCATTCGCACCGCCGTGCTAAAAGACGGGCAAGTCCATATCCAAGCAGGGGCAGGCGTGGTGGCGGACTCCGACCCTGTGGCAGAGTGGGACGAAACCAACAAAAAAGCCCTCGCCATCGTCAAGGCAGTGGAGATGGCGTGCGGAGGACTTGTTGTTCAATCATAGTTTTTCGCAGATTTGCAGATTTAGCCGAACAAACTCGTCCCAGGCAATATGTTCGGCCAAGTGCTTTTTATAATAATTCTCTACCTGACAAATAAGTGGGCGGTCATCGTAAATCAAACACAGGTTGGTGTCATCATTAAAATGCTGACAAACACCATCGCCACGGTCTAAATAAGCAGTATGTTCACTTAGGTTGACATGGCGACAGCATTTGCCACAGGATGTGCATGGAAAAGGCGTGAGATTATCCATGGATCTTTTTGGCTTTGCTTTGTAGCCATGACATGGTGCTGTCGCCATCCCCCATTTCATAGGGTAATTCTATGCCACGCCTGTCTATTTCGGCTTGTAAGACTTGTCCTTTTTGGATTTCATTGCTGGCATGGCTAAGAGCGTTAGATAAATCCCTTAACTCTTGGGGGTTGAGATTAAACTCTATTTTGGCAAGATTGGTAACATAAGCATTTAGCTCAGCATTAATCTCTTTCATATGGTCTAAAAAGACATCATACTTATTTTTAAGACTGTTTAAAAACCCCCACACTTTTTTCATAGGGGAACTATAATCAATAAAATAAGCAGTGCCAACCATCAAAAGACCTGTAAATAATGCACTGATAAAAGCAGCAATCTCCGTGCCAAAAGGCATGGTTAAGACTGTCGCCAAATGCTGATTGAGCATAACGCCCAATATGGTAGAAACACTTGCAAAAATAGGTCGGGTAATCTCTCTCATCAAATCGCCAAATGCCAACTTTTGGGGATTTAATACCAACAGTTTGATGACTTGCACCAAGTTATTCCAGGATTCACGGATAAGTTTCCCCATTAATTTGGTACTGGTTAAGAAAATATTTAAAATGGTGTTGGTAATGCTAGACAAAACCCCAGCAATAAAGCTGTCTTTAAAGGTGTTTAGTACATCTTTAAATCTTAATTTTACCCTTTCAAAAATATTGTTTAAGGTATTTTTTAGTTCCCCCCCCAAAATATTTCAAGGCTAAAATTTATTTGACATTTCCTTAAAAGATTTGGCAGAGCTTCTTTTAATTCAAACCAAATTTCTGCCAATACCAAGCCTATCGCCTGTCTTGCTCCCATACGAAAGCCTTGGCTAGCAGCAGCCTTTGCGGTGTTTTTAAAAAATTTACTACTGGTGTAATAAGCCATACCAATTTCATGATTGTATTCAGCCCGTGCTTTCTTGTCAGTTTCAATCATGGCTTCTTTGTCAATATTTTGCAAAGCCTCCAAATCTTCCTTGGCTTGGCGTAAATTCTGTTTTAAATCCAAAACATCTTGACCGTGAGCATCTTTTGGAAGTTTTGCCAGTTGTTGCTCGTAGTTTTTAATTTTGGCTTCATAATTATTAATGCTTTTTGGTAAAACTTCATTCAAAAATTTTTCGGTAGAATGTTGTTTTTTGGCAATATTGATTTTGTCATAGGTGGATTGAAAGTTGCTATTTTGATTGGCAAGTTCTGAGCCGTCCAATCCTGCCAAAACTCTACCTGCATCATCATGAATTTCTTTGGCGGAGATAATATGGTCTAAATGACGTTTCTCGCCGTGTTTCATTGTGGTGTTACGGTAGGCATCATGCAATTTGCCCGATTGGTATTTTTGCTTATCTTCTCTGCCTTTGTTGATATAATTTTCATGCGAATGATAAGCGTGTGAATTGTAATCGCCACGATTTTCATAGGCAGAACGAGCTTCATCGGTTGCCCATATGCCTTGACGGGCATTGTGAATGGTATCTACATCACCGCCTTTTTTATCTTCAAATAATAAAAAGTCCAAACCGAAGGTTGTTACAAGGCTATGAGTAACAGTTTTGTTAAGCTCATTACGCCAATCAAAGTGTTGGGTGTTTGTCATTTGATTTCTCCAAGGGATAAGATGTCCTATGAGTTAGGACATCTTAAAGAGTAGCAAAGCGTTAATATTTTCTGGCATTGCTTGATGATGATTGCAGTTTATCGCTCATCTCTGCGGTATTTAGCACATTGCCATGCGGACCTTCTTCGAGTTGTGGTACATTATTTTCATCATATACAATTTCACCATTTTCTTTTTTTAATTTAAAAATTGGCGTTTGGATAATATCAGTCAAGATTGCCGCCAAAGCGTAACCATTATTGATTGATTGAATAATGGTATCTGTTTCCTTGATGGTATCCAATAAACCTTTTCTTATTAACTGTGCAGCCCGTTGCAAGTCTTTTAGATAATGTTTAAATTGGAGATAGATATTTTTGACGTTTAGGATAATGTTGAGAACATAAGCACGAGTATCGTTAAGATGTGCAATGGCAGCATCGGCATTGCTTTCATACTCAGCAACCTGCGTGCGAATTTCTTTGGCTTTTTCTAGGGCATCTTTGGCATGAGAGGCGAACGCCCAACCTGCTACAGCAATAACAGGGGCTGCTACTACACCGCTTAGAATCATCGCTCCACCAGCCATACCTAAGCCGCCTGCTGCCAGTGAGCCACCGCCAATAGCTGCCATTGTGGCGTTATAAGCTGCCGCACCTGACAGAGCAGCGATTGGTGTGCCTGTAGAGGCAGCGGCCAACGCCATGGTTCCGCCATAAACAGCATAGGCTGCTGCACCGCCGCCAATAGCAACCTTACTTGCATACGCAACCGAATTCATTGAAAGTGCTTTAATTTGATTTAATTTATATTTGGGCAAATTAATTTCTAAGTGCCTATTCGAGTGTTGGTTGAGCTTATTTGATAACTCATCAGCTAATTCTTCAAAGGTTTTAAAGTCCTGTCCAATCGTTAGATAAAGCTCGCCCAACTGATTAATTTTTCCTTCGGTTAATTCATTGGCTTCTTCTAACTCTGATTTTTTAAGGTCATATCTGTATTTGGCATTTTCTACAATATCATCGGCTTCACTTTTGTCTTGATAGCCGTCATAGGCTTTTTTAGCACCAGTAGCTGCGGTGGCAATGGCGATACCGCCTAGGATAAATGGTAATGGCATGGTTAGTTTCCTTATAAAAATGCTGATATTCAGCGGGGTTAAAATAAATTCTAATCTAAATATGACCTTAGTTCACTCTCCAACCTATCCTGCCAGTCTTTTGGCTCGATAATGGTCAAATGCGGTATCCAACACCGTATAATGGGCGATAATTCATCATAATGCCAAACCGTGCTTTGTATAAGCCAGTCGCCATTGGCTTGTTTGGCGATAATGGATTGTTTGGGTAAAATCTGTCTTTGCTGAAAATAGGATATGACCTTTTGACTGACATTGATAAGAACGGTCATCTCTTGTTGCCCAAGCCAAATGCTGTCATCGTTATTGATGAGCGTATCAATTTTATCATTGCTATCAAAGCATTCTTTTCTGATGATCAAATCAACAATTTTACTTAACCGATAACTTTTTAGTTGGTCATTTTCCACACCTGCCAAATACCAAAATCCTTCTTTAAAAATTAGTTTGTAAGGATAAATGGTACGCTCTTTATTATCATAACGGCAGTGTATGATTTGGCGATTATTGATAGCACTGTCTAACTGCTTCATCATTTCATCAAATGCTTGACTGTTTTCATAGGCATAATGATGAATATGATATGAGCTGTCCGACTTTTGTTTAATTAGCTCCCTTAAAAAACCAATATCCATATTTGGCAACAAATGATGAATACCGATGAGTTTAATCAGCTCGCCAAATTCTTTGTGGGTTAAATCAAATCGTCGGCTATTATCCAAAGACACGACCCCACGGTCACGCACCAACGGCAGATAGCACTCCATGCGATTCAAATCACGGCGAATGGTTTTGTCGCACACGCCATATTCGTCCGCCAGAGCCTTGGTGTTTAGGCGTTCGTTGCTGTTTAGACGGATAAAGATGTCGGCAAATCTGTCCGCCAGTCGTTCATGCTTGTTGCTCATGAGCTGTCAAATAAATTCCTTGTGGTGCGTTATCACTTTATGCCAAGAGCAATGAGCGAATAAACGTATTGTACCTATTTTGGATAAATTCGTCAATATGGTGTAAATAGGTCTATTATTTTCCATGAGTTCATGGTAATGACCAGAAGTATTCACACCGCCCAGATGATAGCCTTGCGAGCGTGGCTGTATGACGCACGCACCGCCCAAAACTTACCCATGCGGACGCTTGCCGAGCGACTTGACCGCCCGCATTCGTTCGTCCAGCGGGTGGAGAATGGCGACCGCCGTCTTGATGTGGTGGAATTTATCCAGTATTGTCAAGCACTAGGTATTGACCCAAAGGTGGGGTTTGACCTAGTGTTGCGGACAGAATAAGTCATGACATGGACAGGTTGTGTCCTTATTGATGGCAGATGTGTGATTTGTGATGTATTTTTGGGTATAAAATCCCCAAAAACATCTGGATTTTGGGGTACGGTTAATAAATGCTTTTTGGCATAGATGTGCAAAAATAGCCGGTCTATATATCTAAAACTGGTTCTGGTTCAAAAAGTATGCTACAAAGAAAACCGTTCGTGGTGAGATAAGTTGAACCATAACGGTTTTCCTACCCGCAGGCAAGCTCAGGGCGAACGGAAAACTGGTTTTTTAGGAAGTTTAATTTATCTAATTTTCCAATTTCTCTGTATCCAAGACAGGCTTGGGCGTTGGGGTGTCGGCAAGTAAGGCTTTGCCGTCCGCCACAGGGACAATGCTGTCTTTGGGGGTAAAAATCTCATTTTTGTGCTGACTTATCCACTCTCGCCACACCGCCAAGCCAATCGCCAGCACCACAGGCCCGATGAACAGCCCCACAAACCCAAATGCCGTCAATCCTCCAAGCACGCCGATAAAGATGATGATAAAGGGAATTTTGGTCGCCCCACTAATCACAATCGGACGAATAAGATTATCCACCCAACTAATGACAAGCGTCCCCCACAGGGCAAGCCCAATGCCTTCTGCTGTATGCCCCTGAGTGAGTAGCCACACCGCCACACCGCCCCACGCAAAGGGCGTGCCAAAGGGGATGAGTGCCACAACAAAGGTAAGAAGTGTGAGCAAAATGGGGTTTGGGGCGTTGGCAAAAGCATAGCCCACCCCTGCCAAAATCGCCTGAGCCAGTGCCGTCAATCCAATGCCATACACCACCGCTTGCGTGGTCGCCCCCACCGAGTCGATGTAGTCGTCAATGCGGTCGCCGATGATGTTTTTCATGGCTTGACGGATTTGGTGAACTAGACTTTTGCCGTCCCGATAAAAGAAAAACAGGGTCATCAGAGCCATACCAAGTTTGGCAAGGTTTTTTAGCACCGCATCAAACGCCATTTTGCCATAATACAAATGCGACTGCATCCACGTTCGCACCGTCTCCATGGTCGCCTCAGGGTTTTTGTTAATCTCCCAAAGCGTGTCCTTAATCGTCTGCCCGATGACAGGTAAGTTCTTGATTTGACTAGGTAAATCCAAATAGCCTGCTTGCAGTCGGCGAATTACCGTACCAACAAAACTTACCACTTCATGTTGCAAATAAAACACGCCCACAATCAGTGGAATGCCAATCATGAGCGAGATACAAAAAGTCATCAAAAACGCACTAAAACTAGGGCTTAGGCGGACCTTGGTGTGAAAAAAAGTATAAACAGGAAAAGTAACATACGCCAAAATCCCTGCCCACAACGCTGGCACGATAAAAAATTGCACCACTTTAAAGCACAGCACAATCAAGATAACAAGCAAAGTCAAGGCGAGCAGGCGTTGTAAGACGAGTTCTTTATTCCATTGTTCAATCATAGTTTTGGCGTAAAAATGCGTAAAAAGTGTTATGAATGGGGGATATTATGCCAAAATTTTGACAAAAACGCATGGGAATTTTGTGGTGTTTGCGTGTTTATGTTGCTGAATTTTGATGACTCAACCAAAACAATTTAAATGCACACTTAAAATCACCACACCAATCTAGCATCATGAACTCTTTCTCAAATCCGCATCATTCTTATTGCTTTTGCCGATATTGCAAATATGGCAAAGTGTTTGGTAGTTTTCATAAGTATCCGTCCCGCCAATCGAGCGTGGAATAATGTGGTCAATATGCAAAATCACATCATCATGAACCGTGCGACCACACGAAACGCATTTCCAATTATCTCTTTGAAAAACCCGCCAACGAATAGAAGGCATAACTTTAAAATGTTGTTCTGCATTTTGAATTAAAACAGTCTGATTGATAATTGGTTTTTGACAACTTGTTTGTATGGTATTATCTGTCAGTAGCCATTGATTGAGTTTTTCCAATAAATCATTAAAACGAATTTTATTGCCCTTAGCAATTTGTATATAACTGTCATAAATGAGGTAAAATATAAAAAATTTCTAATAAGTGTATATATTGTATTTTCTTGAATGGGATAATGAATATTTTGACCAATAAAACTCATATCAATAATATCATTATTTTTTACAAAGGACAAATGTTCGGGTATGGTTAATAAAGGATTTTGATTATCAATATAATCCAGTTGCATACCTGACAACAACAATAAAGAAGTGATTTTTTCTTGATGATTGAAATGAAATTTTAGTAATTTATCAAAAGAGTTTTTATTAAGATTTTTTAACCAACCGTTTTCTAATAATAATTGAATGCCATTTTCCGTTGCAATAAATCCCAAACGAAATGGTAAAACCATAATAGATTTGCTATTTTTATTAGCAAACCCATTCCATTTATCTGCACGCTGTCCGCCAATGCCAGCAAACACCTGCATATAATCAATATCAAAATCATTCATTCTTTGATTGCGAAAGTTTGGATATTTGTTAATGATTGAATCTTGAAAGACATTAATATCATAAACTTCATTGATTTTGGTAGTACAATGTTGAATAAGAGCTTGTAATCTTGGTAATAAGGAATTTTTTAAGGCGTTGGCTTTTAAAAATAAATCATCAACCAAAAATAAATTGGCATCATCATTATTAAAATTAAATATTTTCAATATCGGTTAAAATCATATAAAATCACCAATCATTTTAATTAAATTTTACTTTTATTTGTTGGTTGGTTTGACCAGCCGATTTAACCCATTGGCAAAGGCTTGTTTGTCCTTATCGCCATAGGGTTTTTGTCCGCCCATATCGGTAGGGTCTAAGACACCAGTGCCACGCAAGGATTCCATAAAATCACGCACGTTTAATTTGGGTTTGATGTTATTGGGGGTAAGCTCTTCGCCTTGTGATGTCAAAACTTTTGCTCCTTTGGTCAGCACTTTATCGGCAAGGGGAATATCTGATGTAATCACCAAATCACCCACGCCCACATTATCTACAATAAAATTATCCGCCATATCAAAACCTTGACTGACCACCACCGACTTTAAATAAGGTGATGGCGGTAATTTGACATAAGCATTTGCCACAAAAATCGCCTGCACCTGTGTGCGACCCGCGGTTTTGATAATCAGCTCTTTGGCGATGGTGGGAATGGCGTCTGCGTCTATGTAAATAATCATACTATCCCCAACTTTTGATAAACCCCAAACCCCTCCATCATACAGTCGTGAATTAGGGTCAAAAATTTATGGCGGTTGCCTGTGGTTGCCCAGTCATCAATCGCCTCATAATAGGCAAGGCGTTTGTCCACTGTGATAACACAAGGCGGGTAGCCGTGTTTGATAAGTTCAAGATTTAACAAAAGCCGAGCAGTCCGCCCATTGCCATCAATAAAGGGGTGAATAATCACAAAATCCGTATGGAGCTGGCACGCCTTTTCTATAGGGTGTAAATTTGTCTTGGTCTCATACCACGCCATAAGCCCGCCCATTCGTTCATTTAACAAAAAATGCTCAGGCGGTGTGTGGCTTGCCCCTGTGATGATGACATTGGCACACCGATACCGCCCTGCATTGTCTGGGTCAATGTTTTTTAGTACCAAGCCGTGTAGGTTTTTGATGTGCCATTCGCTTAGGGGTTCATTTTTATCACAAAGTTCATAGACATAATCAATCGCCTCTTTGTGATTAATCGCCTCAAAATGCTCACGCAATGCCTTACCGCCCACCGTAATGCCTTCTAGCACGACTTTGGTTTCAAGCAAAGTCAGCGTATTGCCCTCAATGGCATTGCTGTGGTAAGTCCAGCGAATTGTCAAATCTTCTGCCAAACTTTTGACCAAATGAGATGGCAAGGGGCGGTTATTATCAAGGGCGGATTTTAGGCGGTCAATGTCGGTAAACATATCATCTCATGATTTTAAATTTTTAAAAAACTCTCTTAAACTTTTGTTTAAAAATTTGGTAGTATCTATAAAATTGAGAGTAAACATTATTGCAATTGAGACAAAAAGAAGTTTATTTACCATTTCAGAAAAATGCTGACCAAAATTAACCAAAATTAAAAATAAAATAAGACCAATCCAAAATGGATATCGTTGCATTATTACCCTCCAATTGGTCTATCAATAAAATCAATAAACCAATTATTTTCAATAATGTAAATCACATTCCAAGCTTATTCGGCAACAGCCCCACCACCTTTTCCACCGTCTCGGTAAGTTTCTCGCTGTCGGTTGGCATTATGGTAATGTGGGCGATTTTGCGTCCGTGTCGTTCTTCTTTGTCATAGCCGTGATAATGCACGCCGTCAAGGGTAAGCACTTCGCTGATATTGGGATATTCGCCAATAACATTGAGCATTACAGACGGCCCCGCAATGCTGGTATCGCCCAAGGGCAAACCTGCCACCGCCCGCATATGGTTTTCAAATTGGCTACACACCGCCCCCTCAATGCTCCAATGCCCAGAATTATGTACACGGGGAGCGATTTCGTTGGCAATCAGCCCTTTGTCCGTAACAAACAATTCTAAGGTCAAAACACCGACATAATTTAAATGTTCCAAGAGTTTTTTGATATTACTTTGGGCTTGTTCGGTCAAATTCTCTACATTGGGGGCAGGGGCTTCTGTTTTGGCAAGAATGCCATTGTGATGGACATTTTCCACCAAAGGATAATAGCGGATTTCGCCTTGCTTTGAGCGAACGGCGATGATGGAAACTTCACGGCTAAAATTGATAAACCCTTCGGCAATTAAGGGGGTAGTTTCACACGCCTTGCCCAGCTCGTCCCAAGCGGTTTTGATGTCGGTTTCACTTCTAATGACAAATTGCCCTTTGCCGTCATAACCACCCCGAGTGGTTTTTAACACAAGGGGCAAGCCTAATTTGTCGCACGCATTTTGTAATTCATCAAACGAATTGACCGCCAAAAATGGCACGGTGTCAATGGCGAGCGTATTAAACAAATTCTTTTCATTTAAGCGGTCTTGGGCGATAAATAGGGCGTGAGCAGGCGGAAACAGTCCGACCGTTTGCTCCAAAACTTTGGCACTGTTTAAGGGCGTATTTTCAAATTCTAAGGTATAAGTGTCGCAGGCTTTGGCAAATTCATCAAACTGCTGACTGCTATACACCTTACCCAAAAGGCGAGCAGGACAGTTGGGAGCGTCTTCTAGGAACACACAGCGAATGCCAAGTGGCAAGGCACTTTGGGCAAGCATTAAGCCTAGTTGCCCACCGCCTAGAATGCCGATGGTTTTGACGGGGTGTTTGGAGTGATTGACGCTATAAAAATTGGCGATGGAGATGGGGGTGTTTGGCATAGGGGTTCTCAATTTGGTTTTTGGTGTTTTAGAGTTAATACAGAATAAGGGCGGTTTGTAAGGTGCGTACCACGCACCATTAAAGTCCAAATCCCAAAAGGTGCATCATACACACCTGACGGTTTCTTTGACGAATTTAACCAATAATCCCCGGAACAGGATTATCCAAAATACTTTGTGTTTGTTTGGCACGAAATTCAGAGACTTTTTGCCCTAATTTGTCATCAGAAATGGCAAGCATTTGCACCGCCAAAAGCCCTGCATTGTACGCCCCTGCCGTACCGATGGCAAGCGTTCCCACCGCCACGCCTTTGGGCATTTGTACGATGGACAAAAGACTGTCCCAACCGCTTAACATGCTTGATTTGACAGGCACGCCAAGCACAGGCAAATCTGTCTGGCTGGCACACATTCCCGGCAGGTGAGCCGCCCCGCCTGCCCCTGCGATGATGACGGACAAGCCACGAGATTTGGCGGTTTTGGCATAATCAAAGAGTTTGTCAGGCGTGCGGTGGGCAGAGACCACTTCGCATTCAAAGGGGACGCCAAAATCCGCCAAAATCTGTGCCGTCTCACACATGGTCGCCCAATCGGACTGACTGCCCATGATGATACCGACTTTTGGGGTGCCGTCTGGCGATGAAATGGGGGCAGGGTTTGGGGCGTGGGCGTTTGACATGATAATCCTTAAAATGGCTAAAATGGTTGAAAAAAGTATTATAGCAAATATTGGGGCGAATGCTAAGGGTGTGGGGAAATTTAATCTTTAAAAAATTTGGTATGGTTAATCTAAATAAAATTGTTAAAGTAAATTATAGATTTTGGGGTGAATAAATCATTATTGTATGTCTGTATTCTAAAATAAACCCATTAAAATTATTAGGATAATTTTAAACAAAATTCCCCAGATCATTTACCCCACAAATTGCACAAAATTATCATCATCTAATATCGGATTATTGGTATCAAATTGATAAGCGGTTAAATGACCACCCCTGCCTGCCGAATAATCAATACACACGATTTTATCGGATAAAATCGTGGGCTTACCATGTAACCAATAATGCCCGATAAATATTGGTTTGTTGGTTGTAACGCTAAATGCCAATAATTCATCAGACAAATCATTAAGATAAATCTCAGGCAAATCATTGGCAAATAGCGTTTTGTCAATGGATTTATTTTGCCAATCGTCTATCCACCATTTGACACGATCATTTGTGCGGACAATGCCTGTTTTGTCGGTCATGGTTAAGCCAGTCGGCAGGGGGCTTTCTATGCCTTTTAATAAATGTTTTATGGCATAATAAGGCTTGGTGTTTCTTTTGCCTGTGAGCTGTAAGGCATTGGGGGTTAGTTTATTATTATGAAGTAGGGGTGTTAATATCTGTATGCTATATTTGTCATAGCAGGCGTGAATGCAAATGAAGTCGTCTAATTCTATCCATAATGGCAATTCATAAAACCGCTGTATCCAATATCTATGCAACTCGCTATCAAATCCTACTTCATCAATAAAGGCTTTGTGCTGAAAGTTATTATTGTCGGTATGCGGACGTAGATATTTGCCATTGTCATTTTGGGTAGCGTAGCATATGGCATTGTATTCGTGATTGCCCATGACGGCAAGAGCCTCATTATTATCAATCATATCAAAAACGATTTGGAGTGTGGCTAATTGCTGATTACCCCTATCAATAAAATCACCCATAAAAATCGCTTGATGACCGTGCGGGGCGATATAACTTGTGCCATTATGAGTATAGCCCAATTTATCAAGCAATCCTGTTAATTTGTCGGCGTGTCCGTGAATGTCGCCAATGATGTCGTAAATCATAAATTTGCCCTACACCAAAATTTTGCAAAAGTTAAAAACCAATTTTTAAACCCACCGATGATTATAACAAAAATTTTTGGCAAATTTGCCACCAAAAACCGCCAAATTTGTTACAATAAATATTTTTGGAAAATGCCGTGTCCGATTTACGCCCTAACTTTTGGCAAAATTATCCCCTATCCGCCTTAACCGATGACGAATGGGAAGCCTTGTGCGATGGCTGTGGGGTGTGTTGTTTGGTCAAATACCTAGACGATGATGACGTGCGACAGACTGAATATACAGACGTGGCGTGCAAACTCCTTGACACTGCCACAGGGCATTGCTCGGATTATCCCAACCGCAAACGCTTTGTGCCTGACTGCATTCGCTTGACGGTGGATATGCTCCCAAATATGATGTGGCTACCCCGTCATTGCGCCTACAAACGCCTATATCTAGGGCAGGGCTTACCGCATTGGCATTATCTAAAAGCAGGGCAAGACAGGCACAATAAAGAGATGAAAAAATTAAGTGTGGCGGGGCGATGTCATTCGGAGCTAAACTTTCGTGATGACGAGATAGAAGAGCGGGTGATAAGATGGGTGAAGATTTAATCCCCTTTGGTAAATTTCCCACCATGACAAACTTTATTAATTTCATCAAAGGAAATTCGTATCATTCCCAAAGTATCTATAATATTGACTTTACCATCTGAATTGATATTGGTTTGATTTTCTTGGCATTCTATTTCAAGGGGTTTTTGGTTAAAATTGGTTTGCCATTTGCCACCCTTAAAATCAAAATCCACCAAATGCGATCGCCCCACAAAAGGCGATAAAAATAACATCACACTAAATATAAATACCGTTGTTATGGGCACAAACAAAACAAGCGATACCGCCCCTTGCCATTCTTTATTTTCATGATAAACATAATAAAGCCCCATAATGCCAACCAATACCGCCACGCCCATAAAAATAGATGACATATTGCCAAAATCTAGGGTAATAAATTTATCAAAATAAAATAACACCCCCATTATGATAAATAAGAAAAATGACGAGTAAGCCAAATACCCCGAACGCTTGCCAAGTTCTTGTAATTGTGGTACATTGTCTTTAATGTAAGTTTGGTTGTCAATGGCGGTGGGTGTATGTCCATATTTAGCAAAAACTATCAAGAGTTCATCAAAATTATCAATTTCCCACATATGATGGCTAATCATAAACTTTTGGCTGATTTTGCCAAAGCGTTCTTTTTTGCTGGCGTGAATGATTAGGGTTTTATTAAAGTCTTTTAAATAGGGGTCGCCTTTTGATAAAAATTTGCCCGTCATTTCTTGGATTAAATTTTCGGCGTAGTCTATCCTATCAATGTCTTTGAATAAAATGGGCGTGGAATTGGGTAGTTTATTTAAAAAATTGCTGTTGGTTCTAATGCCTTTATCGTCAATGATTAAGGCAATGCCATACATTTTGGGTTTAAAATACGCACGCACCAAAAAATAAAACACAAGCCCAATACTTGTAGCAATGATAAAATTTTGCCAATAAGAAAGAGCATTGTCTTTTAGAAAAAAAGTCAGCACAAAAGTTGGCACAATGTACAAAATGGGCATGGAGAGTACCATCAGATAGCCTTGTGCTTGTTTGGGGCGGATTGGGTAGTGTTTGGCACGCATTTTTTAATCCTTAAAAATGGGGTGATGAAGCATTATGGATATTTTTATTTTGAAAGTCAAGGACTTAAAATTTTACAAAAAATGATTGAATATTCACCCAAAATCCGCTAAATTAAGCACATATTTTTAAACAACAAAGGAAAGTATTTCCCATGTCTGATGACCACAGTTGGCGACGTGGCTTAAAACGCTGGCTCTCCACCGCCCCCGAAACCCGTGATGACCTGCTTAACCTTGTCCAAGACTCTCGGCGGTTCTTGGATTCGGACATGGTAGATATGCTTGAGGGCGTGCTTGATTTGCCTGCCATGGCGGTCAAGGAGATTATGACCCCACGCCCTGATGTGAGAGCCATTACCAGTAGTGATGACATTGAGACGGTGCTTGCCACCATTTTTGAGTCCAACCATTCTCGCTATCCGGTCATCGATGAGGCGGACGACAATGCGGTCATGGGCATTTTGCTGGTCAAAGACCTAATTCCTTATCTTGCCCAAAAATCGGCAGGGCAAAACCCTCCATTTTTGCTCAAAGACCTAGTACGAAAGCCCCTATACATCTCGGAGACGGCACGCTCGGATACCCTGCTACGCTCACTGCAACGGGCTCAGGTGCATATGGCGGTCGTGGTTGATGAGTTCGGTTCGGTGTCGGGCGTGGCGACGTTGGAGGATTTGTTGGAGGAGATTGTTGGCGACATCGTTGATGAGCATGATGACATCGATGAGGACAGCACCATTAACAACATCATCACCCACCCCGAAAAAGACGGCGTGTGGCTCGTGCAAGCGTCCACACTCATCGGCGACTGTAACGAGGTGCTGGGGACGAGCTTTGATGATACGGACGTGGATACCATGGGCGGTCTGGTCATGCAGGCGTTGGGGGCGGTGAGCAACTTAGAGGGGCAGAGCGTGTCTATCAATGACTGGCAAATCACGGTGGTGGACGTAGAAGGGCGGTATATTCATTTATTGGAATTAACCTTAGTGCCACAATTAAATGATGAAAATTAAGAAAAGTTAAAAAGGGCGAGCAATCGCTCTTTTTGTTGGGGAATGTGTGGTTTTGTAAGGCGTGTACCGCACACCAATATATTTTGATTTTAAAAGATGAGTATTGCACATTCCCCTTTTCTTTCAATCTCACCCATGCCGTAACTGTCTTGGCCTAAACCCACTGGCAAGTAGCACTACGCCATACACCACCGCACCTAGCACACAGATAGCGATTAGCACGGCAAGTTTTGCCCATGCCGAGCCGTCTTGGGGGTAGTAGGGTAGCACCGCATACAGACTTATCATCATGGCAAGCGTGGCGATGACAAACTGCGTGCCCATTTTGTACCAATGTTTGCCAAAGTGCCAAATATCCCGTTTTTGCAAAAAGTAATACAAAAGCCCTGCATTGACAAAGCTCGCCCCTGTCGTAGCTAGGGCAAGACCGCCATGCAAGGGCAATTTGGCAAGATAAAAAATCCCAATAAACACCACGCTAAACAGCATATTGGCAAACACTGAGACGATACCGATTTTGACAGGGGTTTTGGTGTCTTGCCCTGCAAAAAACGCAGGGGCGAACACCTTAATAAGCATAAAGCCCAAAATCCCGCCCGACAGACAGCGTAGAGCAAGAGAAGCCATGTCGCCGTCTGTGGCGCTAAATTCGCCACGCACAAACAGGGCATTCATCAGCACGTCCGACAGCACAAACATCGCCACGGATGCAGGCAGACCGATAAGGACAATAAGACGCATTGCCCAGTCTAGGGTTTTGCCAAATTCTGTCATGTCCGCTTTGGCGCGGCTTGCCGACAGGCTGGGCAAAATGACCGTGCCGATTGCCACGCCAATAAGACCGAGTGGCAACTCGCTTAGCCGCTCGGCAGAGTAGAGCCACGAGACCGAGCCGTTTGCCATTTTGGATGCAAAAATGGTGTTGAGTAGCAGGTTAATTTGCGTTACCGACACCCCAAAAATGGCAGGGAGCATGAGCGTCAAGATGCGTCTGACCCCTTCATGTTTAAAGTCAATGCTTGGGGCGACCAGCAATTTTTTGCGATATAAATCAGGCAGTTGAATGATAAGCTGTAATACACCTGCCACCGCCACCGCATAGCCTAGTGCCATGATAGATTTGTCAAGCATGGGAGCGATAAGCCACGCCCCGACTATCATCGAGATATTGAGTAAGACAGGGGCGAAGGCAGGCGGGGCAAATTTACCATAGCTTTGTAAAATACTGCCAAAAAATGCCGTCATGGAAATAAAAAACAAATAAGGAAAGGTTAGGTACAAAAGCTCGGTTGCCGTGTTAAATTTGGCAGGGTCATCCACAAACCCAGGGGCAAAAAGCTGTATCACAAAGGGGGCAAGGGCAAGCACCGCCACCGTGAGTGCCAGCAATATCACCCCAAGCACGCCCGAGACACGGCTGATGAGTAGCTGAATTTCGTTAAAGGTTTTTTGTTCTTTATATTCGGTCAAGACAGGCACAAAGGCTTGCGAGAACGCCCCTTCGGCAAAAAGACGGCGTAAAAAGTTGGGGATTTTGAAGGCGACCAAAAATGCGTCCATAAGACCGCCTGCCCCAAACACGCCCATAAGGACGACATCACGCACCAAGCCCAAAATGCGTGAGAGCATGGTCATGGAGCTAACAACAAGGGTGGAACTAAGCAGACGAGATTTTGCCATGATAAATTGCCAACAAAAATTTGTGCGTATTATAAAGGATTTGAGCGATGAGTGGATGAATTTTTGTGAATTTGTGGGGTGTGGGCGGATTTGTTAAATCAAAATTGGGGCTGTTTAAATTAAAAATAATAAAAAGAGTGAATGATTTTTTAAAAATATTGTAACTTAAAAATAAAGATTGTAGCAACTGTATCCCACGCATCTTTTAATTTATATAAAAAATGATTTTCATCAATTTTATTTTTAAAAATATGTTAATTTAAAAAATACAAATTTTAATTGGATAAAAATTTTGGATAAATTGTAGGGGAAAACTGAATTAACCCTGTGATAAATATTAATTTTGGGAGAATTTCAATTTTCCCCCACACATCAAATTTTAAAAAGTATTTTATTGAACATACCATATTTTAAAATAATGCCATTCAAATAAATAAACCATTTTTAAAACTTCTTATCAAACCACCGACCACCCAACAAATGCACCCCAAGCCCAAACAATACCGTCAAAATCCCCACATAATGCCACAAAATAAGACGCTCTTTTAACGCCACATAGCCCACGACCAACGCAATGACAGGCACAAGCATGATAAAGGGCGTAACCTTGCTTGCCGAATGCCGAGCCAGCAAATACCCCCAGCCTGTATAGCCGACAAAGCTCGCCACATACGCCAAAAACATGACAGCAAGCACCCCTGACAGGCTAAAATTTGCCAAATGGCTCATCACACCGCCCACGCCATACGCCACGAGCGAGCCTAGCGTAAAGGTGATGAGTTGCCCCAAATGACGAGTGATAAGGGATTGACTTGTCCGATTTTTTTGACGATGACATTGCCAATCGCCTAGCTGAACGCCACACCCAGCACAGGGAACATACCGATGAGCGAAAATCCGCCTTGATATTGCCCTACGCCGATGAGCCCTAAGCCCACACCAGTCATCATCATGCCAATCAGATGATTGGGTTTGATGGATTCTTTAAAATCAATAAAAAACGCACCATGCCTAATATCAAAGGCGGTACATCATTTAAGCCGATTTTTATTGCCAAAAAATTGACACTCCAAATCAAAACCACGCTAAATAAGATTAAATAATATTTGGTGTGCATATTGGTTCCTTTTAAAAATTAGTAATAAATTTGGGGTATTTTTTAATTAAATTTTTAATAAGTCTCCTAAAAACTTTTAAAAAATTAAATCCATTATTTTTTGCATAAATCATCGACCATTTTTCTTAATTTTTGCCAATCAAAAAATTCGCCAGGGTCGGTTTTGCGAGCAGGAGCAATATCGCTATGTCCCATAAGATGTCTCTTTGTGGCAGGATAGGCGGTATAAATGGCGTGGATAATATGAGCAAGGGCAGTATATTGTATCTTAGTAAAGGGAGAGTAATCATCGCCTTCTAATTCTATGCCAATGGTAAAATCATTGCAATTTGACCGCCCAAGATAAGCGGACTTCCCTGCGTGCCATGCCCTGTCATTAAAATTGACAAATTGACTAACAGACCCGTCTCGCTCAATAAATAAATGAGCCGACACTTCTAAATCGGCAATGGTTTTAAAATAGTCGTGGTCATTGGCATTTAGGTTATTTTGAAAAAAGGCTTTGACAAAATGCGTGCCAGTCTTATCCGTTTTGCCAAATTCGCTTGGGGGCAGGCTGATATTATGAATGACAATGCCCGTAATGGGGCAGTCGGGGCGGGCATTAAAATTGGGGGACGGCACAAAGTCCGCTCCGTGTAATATGCCGTCTTTGATAAAAAAAGTGGTGAATTTTGTCATGATGATTTATACTTGTCAAAAGTCTATTCTATCAATTTTTATTTAAATTTAACACTTGATTTAACACTTGCTATGAAAAATTTTTACCAATCCACCCCCACACTACTAGCCCTTAGCCTAACCGCCTTGATGAGCGTGCCAGTGTATGCCGTCTCATCTGGCAATGCCCTAACGGACGGCACCAACGTGGCGTATCGAGACAGTCGTGTGGTTTTTGATGAGATTCAGCATTCATTTTTAACAGATAATTCCCAACCTAGCACCGCCCCAACCGCCAGCCAATCTGGGTCTTTGGCAGACGTGGCAAGCTCCCCTGCATGGCGAAAATTGTTACTGCTTGACAAAAAAGGCAAACCCACTGCCAAAGACCCTCATTTTTTACTGGCAGGGGGTGACACCAGAGCCGAGCTTGACGCTATCATCAAGGCGATAGATGAACGTGATGATAAGGTGCTGTGTGCCTTTCCTGCTCGCACGCACTATGTGGCAGAGCAGTTGGGCTTGGCGTTAGATGACAGCGGTTGTGATGAATTTCATGCGTGGGCGAAACAGTATGACGCTCGGGCGTTGTCGCTGACCTTTGCCGATGAACACCCCAATTCGCTCGGCTCGGCGTTCGCTCATGTGATGATAAAGGCGGACACCGAGCAAAGTCTGGCAAGTGGTCGTGATGATGACGCTTTTGCCATTAACTACACCGTTGCCCGAGATAAGGCGGACGGCGAAGCCGAAGCCAGTGCCCGCTCGCTGGTGGGCGGTTATGCAGGGATCATGGAGTTTTATGATTATGATGAAAAGCGAGATGTGTACTTGCTTGATGATGAGCGAGACATTTGGGAATATCGCTTAAATCTCACCACTGCCGAAGTCGCCCAAATCATGCGACACGTGTGGGAGATTAAAGACTTAAAACGTCCGTATTTTTTTACTCATGACAACTGTGCCAGTGAGATATTACGCCTGATTGATGTCGTGCGTGGCAGTGAGTTGCGTGAAGCGGTTGGCAAAGTCGTTATTCCTAACGAAGTGGCACGCGTGCTGACCGATAAGGGACTGGTGCGTGATACCAAATACCTGCCGTCAAAGATCAGTACCGCGCAAGCGGTGCAAAACGGCACACAGGGTGTGGTTACAAGCCCTAGCAACCCCGCCCATGCCAGTCCCACGCACCGCATTGGCTTATCGGTCGGCTATGATGACAGTTATCATGGTACACGCACGGGTGATAATGACGGCACAACTTTTGGACTGTCGTTACGCTCGGCATATCATGATGTGCTAGATAGACCTGTGGGCGTACGCCAGTATCTTGATGTCGAAATGCTCTCGCTCGATGTACGATATGATGATAGGCTAAAAGTGGATAAGGCAACGGTATTTAGCACACGCAGTTATAACCCAACCAACACCGCCAAAGCCCATAACGGCATGGCATGGGGTCAGCACGCACGGCTCATGCAGGTCATGGATGGCTCGGATAGGGATAATGATGACCATATGGTCTTTGATGTTCGCCTAGAAAAGGGCAAATCATGGACACTTGGGCAGGGCGAGCTAGGTACGGGCAGGCTTGCCGATACGCTCTGCTATGTGTTTGGCGGTTATGGCGGACAAGTGGGGCATATCAATAAGGGCTATCGTGTGGGGGCAGGCGTGAATGTCGGCTGTATTCATCATGCCAGTGATAAGGTGCGTGTCATGGGCGAGCTTGCCCTGCCAGTGTGGTATCATCACAATCAAGGCGAGACTCGCTCGACATACGTTCAGCCTGCTCTTAATGTCGGCGTGCAGTACGACATCAGCCCCACATACGCCCTACGCTTGACAGGTAAGGCGGAGCGTGGGCGTGATGACACGCACGAGCAAGTGGCGTTGGCGGTATTGCGGTATTTTTAGATTTCAAGTTTGTGCCTAGCGAATGCTGTGGGTGTTTTTAAACCTTCTCTGCCTTAAAATCTCATACAAACACACGCTCCCCGCCACACCGACATTTAGGCTTTCTTGTCCGTATTGGGGTAGGGTTAGGGGCGTGCATTCTTTTAATAAAATCTTATCCACGCCTTGCCCTTCGTGTCCCATAATCAGGGCAAGCGGTTTGGTCAAATCCTTATGATAAATCAAGCCATCAGCGTGCGAAGTTGTGGCAAACATGGGCACTTTAACGAAGTCAAAAATCTCATCAATCCCCACATTTTCATAAATATGTAAACTAAAATTTGCCCCCATGCCAGCACGCATTGTTTTGGGATTATAGGCGTGAGCCGTGCCTGTGGTGCAAATCACCGTTTCAAATCCTGTGGCACTGGCGGTGCGAAGTAGCGTTCCCAAATTGCCCGTATCTTGAATGCCATTGATAATTAAGCAGTCGTTTTCAATGGCTTGATTTAAAATCAAACTTGGCATCTCAATGATTGCCATTATGGGCAAACTTTCGCCAAGCGTGCGAATGGCTTTATATAAAGTATCACTGATGATAATGGGATTTTTATTTAACTTGGCAAGTAAACTTTGAATTTCAGTATTTGTCATTCCACTTTCGCTGACAATGGTTGTGATTGGCATTTTACCTGCTTTTAAATAAGCGTCCAATAAATGCGTGCCTTCAATGACCGTTTGCCCAAGTTTCTTTCTTTTTTTAGGGTCGGTTAGTAAGGCGTGGGCGGTTTTAATTAGGGGGTTGTCTTTGGAGGTGATAATCATATGAAGTTTTTTAAATGGGTTTATAAAATTAATTTTTTGCCACTATATTTTATCGCATATTCATTAAAAACTTTTTGAATATCGACATTCTCATTATTTTCAAAATATTGCATATCTATTTTGTGTTTGTTTGTTTTTGTATGAATAATCAATGTTGGTATATTAAACATAAAACTAATATCAACCGATTGAATGTCTTGCCACTCTAATTCAAAACCGTGTTTTGGGTGATTAAACACCATGCCAATTTCATCAAAGATAAACATTGGCATGGGTTTTTGATTGTCTTTGTCATGCAACTTGTTAGGCATGATTGCCTTATAAATCATAAATAAAGGCACGGCGACAATAATCAAATCTTTAATGATTGAAAAATTGTCTTTATTGGGATTGAGTAAATTTAAATATAAGACACAGAGCAAAATGGCACATACCAAAATGCCAAACACCAAAAGTCCCCATAAAAAATAATTGACGGATTCTGAAAGCGTTTTTGGTTGATAATAAAACTCTTGTCTCATTCGCTCGACTTATCCCCATTCGCCAAAATCCCTGCCGTCTCGTGCAACGCCTTGACATAGTTCACTTCTTCTTTTGCTCCTAGCACCACAGGGATACGCTGATGAATGGCGGTCGGGATAATATCCATAATACGCACCACGCCGTCCGTACTTGCCCCGTCCGCTTGTTCAATGATAAAACTCATCGGATTGGCTTCGTACATCAGGCGAAGTTTGCCCGCCTTACCTGCAATTTTGGTATCATACGGATACATAAACACCCCACCACGAATCAAAATACGATGCACATCGGCAATCATCGCCGCCACCCAGCGTGTGTTGTAGTCTTTTTGGCGTATGCCTGTGTCGCCTTGCACCAACTCTTCAATGTACTGCTGGATTGGTGGTAGCCAATAACGGCGGTTGGAGGCATTAATCGCATACTCGGCAGTCTGCTCGCTGATACGCACATTGTCGTTAATCAAAATATAAGTTTGGGTCATCGGGTCAAAGCTAAACATGGCAACGCCTGCCCCAAAAGTTACCGCCAGCATGGTGGACGTGCCATAGATAAAATAACCTGCCCCAAGCTGATTTTCGCCTTTTTGCAAAAAGTCGCTCTCACACGCCTTTTGTCCTTGATTGCGATAAGGCAAAATAGAAAAAATCGTCCCCACCGTCATATTAATGTCAATGTTGGACGAGCCGTCAAGCGGGTCAAAGGTAACGAGCAGGGTGCCGTCATCGTTGGCAGGGCTAATCTCATCAAGCTCTTCCGATGCCACCCCTGCACAGTTGGGGTTGTGGATTAGGGCGTTTAGTAGCAGGTTGTTGGAAATCACGTCCAGCTTTTTTTGGGCTTCGCCTTGCACATTTTGTCCGCCTGCTTCGCCGTGAATGCCTGCCAATGCCCCTTTATCTAGTAAATGACTAATAGCAACGCTCGCTGTGGCAAGCGTGGTCATGGTGCTGGCAAGCTCTGGCGTGGCGTGGGATTCTAGGTATTGGGCGAGCGTGGTTTGTGCGGTCATGGCAAATCCTTAAAGTCATAAATGCCCTTATTTTATCATGAAATGGGTAAGATGTCAGAGATATTTTATTTTTTGATGATGGGATAAACTCATAAAATACTGAGAGTAAAAAATGAATGATGAGTAAATATTCATCCTTAAAACTATTTTTTATAGGCATGCTATAACGGGCTGTTTTGTCAGCCCATGGGGATTTTGATGGAATTAACCAAATTTATTGATGAATTACTTAACGTCAATCAGATAAAAAAATCTCATTAAAATTTTTCATGTATTTTTTATCATCTCTTTTATTTTATGTTCTTTAACCGCTTATATTTTTGGTGGTGTTGTTGAGATGGTTTTATTTGTTTTATTTTTCTAATAGAATACTTGTTTATATAAATTAGAATAAAAAAATGCAAAAGAAAACAAAGAAGTAATTATAGAAGACTTAAAATTATGGTAGTAGTCTAAAAAGTATGCTGAACTAGGTTTTCCGTTCGCCCTGAGCCTGCCTGCGGGTAGGAAAACCGTTAGGTTTCCCAAGCTCGCCACGAACGGTTTTCTCTGTAGCATACTTTTTGAACCAGAGCCAAAATTATATTTATTATCTCTCCCACATCAATCATTGTACTGATAGTAATTTTTAATTTTTTTGCAATTTCCTTATTATATGATAGATTTTAATAAGGATAAAAAGAATGAAATACCATAACTGGGGTGGTTTCTTCGTCACTTATGGGTGGTAACCATAAAAAACTGAAAAATATTTTGTTGTAAATAATCATAAATCAAAAAAACTAGCTAATGACCAAGCCTCTCAATTAAATTATCCATATTATAAATTTATGAATAAAAAGATAGAGCTACCAATGGTTGAAAGTATTGAAGTTGTTTATCACACTTATAACAGCCCATTTGATGGTAGGCTGACAACGTTTTAAAAACGTGTGATTTTCCTATTTTTGAAAACACAAAAGGGGCAGGCTTGATGGATAAAGTCATCACGCCTGCCCACGTCAGTTAAAGTAACGATAAGTGATTGCTTTTTGATGTCAATCAATAATCAAACATCGCACTGATGGATTCTTCGTTGTTGATACGACGCAGGCTCTCAGCAATCATTGATGCGATGGTCACTTGACGGATTTTTGAGCAGGCTTTGGCTTCGTCCGTCAAAGGAATGGTGTCAGTAACTACAATCTCATCTAGGGCGGAGCTTGAGATGTTGTCTAGTGCCTTGCCCGAGAGTACAGGGTGCGTGATGTAGCCGACCACACGTTTTGCCCCTTTGTTTTTTAGGGCTTGGGCGGCTTTGCACAGTGTGCCTGCGGTATCTACGATGTCATCGACAATGATGCAGTCACGTCCTGACACGTCGCCGATGATGTGCATGACTTCGGATTCATTGGCTTTGGCACGGCGTTTGTCGATGATGGCAAGGTCAACATCACCCAGTGATTTGGCGACGGCTCTGGCTCGCACCACGCCACCGACATCAGGGGAAACGACCATGATGTTCTCATAATTTTTTTGTTTTAGGTCGCTAAGTAGCACGGGCGTGGCGTATAGGTTGTCCACGGGTACGTCAAAGAAACCTTGGATTTGGTCAGCGTGCAAATCCACCACCATCACACGGTCAATGCCAGCGATGGACAGCATGTCTGCCACCACACGAGCCGAGATAGGCACACGAGCCGAACGGGGGCGACGGTCTTGGCGAGCATAGCCAAAATAAGGAATCACGGCAGTGATACGTCCTGCACTAGAACGGCGTAGAGCGTCCGCCAGTAGCACCACTTCCATCAGATGGTCGTTGGTCGGGGCACAGGTCGGTTGGAGGATAAAAACGTCTTTACCACGCACGTTCTCTTTAATCTCAACGGCAATCTCGCCATCAGAGAAACGGGTAATATCAGACTTACTTAGGGGGATGTGAAGATGGTTGGCGACGGTTTGAGCAAGTTCAGGATTGGCACTTCCTGAAAAGACGGCCATATATGACATGAAAAAATCCTATGGTTGGGACAGTGGGGTTAGCAAGATTATTTTACCATTTTTTACCATCATTGCAAAGACTCAAACGCGGTAAAATAGCAATGTGTAAACAACAAACGTAAAAAAACCAGTCTTTCAACTGGCTTTTTTACTCTTCTCAACCAAAAAATGGCAGAGGCGGCTGGACTCGAACCAACGGATGTCAGGATCAAAACCTGATGCCTTACCAACTTGGCGACGCCCCTATAAAGTGTGATAAATTTTTTAAAAATTTACAAAAAATGGCAGAGGCGGCTGGACTCGAACCAACGGATGTCAGGATCAAAACCTGATGCCTTACCAACTTGGCGACGCCCCTATATAGGCGGACAATTATACCGAAAAATTAAAATTATGCAAGGGCTAATTTTTAAAATTTTAAAATAAATTGCTAAGTATTTGAAATTTATCAATTTAAAATGCCCATTTAGTAAAGTCCCCGAGCAAAGAGTGCAGGACAGGGGGCATTGTCTATCAAGCGGTTGATGGCGGTGTCAATGAGCTTATAGGGAATGGGCAAAAACACCGCCGAACCTGTGCCACTCATGCGCACCTTGGTGCCAATCTTGTGCTCTAAGTCACACAGATAGCCAAACGCATGGGCGACTTTGGCAGAGCGTGCCAGCACCAGCGGGGTAAAGACGTTGGTAAATAAGGCATTATCGCCAAAGAAGTTGGCATCCGATAGGGCGTGATGGCTATACACAGGGCAGTCCCGTTTGAGCTCATCACAGCCGAACAGCGTGGCGGTGCTGACGTGTTCATCAGGCAGTAACACCAGATAGCCACAGTCGGGTAAGTCAATGGCACTTAGTATCTCGCCAATGCCCGTGGCGATGGCGGAGGTTCTGTGAAAATGGGCAAAAATAAAAAACGGCACGTCCGCCCCAAGGCTCGCCCCAATCTTGATAAGCTCATCGGCAGAGAGCCGAAGTCCCCACAGCTCGTTGATGGCGATGAGCGTGGTCGCGCAGTTGGAGGAACCCCCGCCCAGTCCTGCCCCTGTGGGGATGTGCTTTTCTAGGACGATTTGGACGGATGAGGCATAAGCAGGGTAGCGTTTGGCTAAGGTCTCGACCGCCTTGACGATAAGGTTATCATTGATGTCGTCGGTCAGTTCATCCGCTCCTATCAAGGTCACAAGCTTCTGGCTTGTGGACGTGCGAAAAGAGAGCGTGTCACCAAAATCAATGGCGGTAAAGACGCTTTGCAGATGATGATAACCGTTGTCCGCCCTGCCAGTGATGTGCAAAAACAAGTTGAGTTTGGCAGGCGAGAATAAAGTAAGCTGACTCATGATATCAATTCGGATAAACGATGGTCATCACCACACGATGTCCGTCGGTGTGATTGATGATAAGACGGCTGGGACGTGGGCTGTTTTTGGGGTATTCAAAACTGGCTGTCCACTCATCATTGGTGCTTTGGGTGAGCCTGCCTTGCTCGTCCTGCTGACTGTCGGTGTCGCCTTGGGCGGTTTTGCCGACAATCCAGTGGGGCAGATGACTGATGGGGGCGTGCCATCCTGTGGCTTTTTGGAGCAACTCTTCGGGGCTGTCCGCCTGTATCTCGCCCTTGTCGTTGGTGAGTGTGGCTTGCTGTCCGTCATAGCGGATTTGGGTTGCCCCCATGCCAAACGCCCCTGTTAGGTCAATAGCAAACCGCTCATCTTCTTGTCCCCAGTTATAAAAAGCACTGCCTGCCTGTTTGCCGTTGGCGGTGTTTGTGGTAATACCGATTTTACCCGTGATGGCAAAGCGTAAGACATCATCATGAACCTGCTCGCTGATGACAGGGGTGGTCTTGGGCAGGGTTTGGCAGGCGGTGAGCGAGCCTGTGGCGACTAGGGTAAGGATAAGGGGGCGGATAAATTTCATAAGCTTTTTGATGATTAAATGGTAAATAATGATGAGTAAAGAATTAGGGTGTGTTGAATATTGGTATTTGCCATGAAAAATGAGAAAAATCGCACGTTTTTCAAGGAAAAAACTTGAGGTTGATAGTTATTCTATCAAGCCAAGTTTTTGACGCAGAAAAACAAGATTTAGCCATTTTTCATGCAAAAATAGATTGAAACGTTAAATTTTCATCTTATTTTATAAAAATGTTATCAATGTTCAACACGCCCTAATGAATAATGAGTGTTAAAGAGTTTTTAAAAGTTATTTAAAACAAAGATTGGGCTAAATACAAGATGTTACTTAATTCTCCACTTAAAATGGTAACTTATTGATTGTTCCATAATTATTTTTTTCGGTAGTAGTCTAAAAAGTATGCTGAACTAGTTTTTCCGCTCTCCTTGAGCCTGCCTGCGGGTAGGAAAACCGTTAGGTTTCCCAAGCTCGCCACGAACGGTTTTCTTTGTAGCATACTTTTTGAACCAGAGCCTTTTTTCGATTGTAGGGGTGAATCGTTCGCCCTTGATAAATCAATCATTTATATAAAGTTGAGAATGGGGTATAAGTTGTCTTTTGCTTAAATGATGGTTAAAAAGATTTTTTAAAGTTGTTTAACAGTTGTTTAAGGGTTAATTTAATAAGGCATTGTCAAATAAAAATACATGTTAAAATTTGGATATATAGGGCAAATCATTTATCCAAAAATCATTCCCAAACCCTAATATTCTTGCACTTCCTGTCCTGTCCGATTTTGTCCAAAGGCAAAGCGGTTTTGTAGGTCGGCAAGCAGGCGATCGACCTTATCAGACTCGCCAAGCCCTTGGTAGGCATGCAGTAGGGTTATGCCTGCGTTTAGGTCGGGGGCGACTTCATAGGGCATTTCTAGGTAGTCCAGCACCGCCCGATAGTTGCCCTGTGATAGGGCGTGATTGCCAAGTACGATAAGAGCTTCAAGCTGTAACTGTGGGTCGTAATTGGGGTCGTCCGAGCTGATTTGGGCAAGGCTCATCGCCCCTTCGAGTGCTGATAGGTCGTTGGGGTTTTGGCTTAGGCGAAGTTTGATGTCGGCTAGGCGATATGCAGGGTTCATACGGTCAAGCTCCAAGAGCTTATCGATGGCAAAGCGTTTGTCATCATCGCTAAGCTCATTTTGCAAAAGCTGAAAACTGGCAAAGAGCAGGCGGTCATCATCGGGATATTCACGATTGGCGACGGTAAGCAGGTTTTGGGCTTCGGTTTTTTTGTCTTGACGTAGCAAAATCTCGGCATGAAGCAGATAGCTGTCAATGGCATAAATCTCAAAGTCATCACGCAGTCGCACCAAAGTGGCAATCGCTTTGTCCACGTCATCTTTGGCAAGATAGTAGCCGACCACTTTGGTGCGGGCGTCTAGCACATGCTCGTAGTCTTTGACCTTTTCATAATGCTCTTTGGCAAGGGTAAGGTTGCCCGAGCGTTCGTAGCTGATGGCAAGGTAGTAATTGGCACGGCTATTAAAGGCAGGCACGTCAAGTAAGGGGGTTAAGACCGTACGGGCATTTTCATATTTGCCGATGTCTAGCCCGACCAAGGCGGTCAGCAGGGCAACATCGGGGTCTTTGGTTTGACGGTTTGCCACTTGTAGTAAATCCCACGCCCGTCCAAGCTGACCCATGTCTATTTCATGGCGAATCTCGTACAGGTGTAGCTCTTTGATGGTGGGCAACTCCTTGACTTTTTGGCGGATAAACGCCCACATGGCGGACTCTTGTCCGCTCTCTTTTAGGATGTCGATTTTTAGGGTAATAAAGGCAAGGTTATCGGGTTCGTCTTCTAGGGCTTTGTTGATGTAAGCCAAAGCAGGGGCGTAGTCTTGTAGGCGTAGCAAAAGACCTGCTCGCAGTACTGACAGCGATGGGTTGTCGTCTTCCATGGTTTGCAAGGCGGTAAAAAGCTGTCGCTGTTCGTCAGGGTTTTGTGGAAAAATCCCTGTCAAAATCCCCGTCAAATCTGCTTTTTCATCATAATCCAAAATCATCGCCAGCATGGTACTGGCTTCATGATAGTCGCCTGCTTTTAGAGCCAGATGGGCGACATAGAACCACGCAGGGATATGCTCAGGGTTTTGGCGTTGCCACGCCCGAGCAAAGGCAAGCGACTGTTCGGGGGTCTCGTACTCGATGGACAGTGCCAATGCACGCTCAAAGACGGCTGTGGCATTGGCGGTAAAGCTCTCAGCTTTATAAATGGTCAAAGACTCACCAATCTGCCCCCTGTCCACGCCAAACTCCGCCGACAGCAGGGCGTACAAATCAGGATAGCCAAGCATGGGCGTGCTGTCGTGGGCGTTTAGGATGTCATCAAAGATGATGTCGGGGATGTCTACCGTGTCGGCATTGGGCAGGTAATCATCATCGGTGCCGTCATCGATATACTCGCCCATGTCAGGCTCATCAAGCTTGTTGGGGGTGCTTAGTTCGGGCTGAGATGGGGCGACAGGCATAAAAGCAGGCTCTGCCGTCTGTGGCGTGCCTTCATCGTTGTCTTTATTGGTGTCTTGGGGTGAGTTATCGCCAAGACTGCGGTCACCATCATAAAAGGGCAGGAGAATTTTTAGCAATGAGTCAAAAACCCCTGCCTGTGCCGTGGACATGGTTTTCTCGGCAAGGGGCAGAAGTGCCAACACGCACAGCACTAGGATGAGGCGTTTTTTATAAGTGGGCTTAGTTCTCTGATGAGACCGCTCAATATTTGGCGTTGCACTCATGATAAAAATCGATGGATAAAGTGCCTTATTATAAGACGAAATGCCAAAAAGTTGCAATGTTTTGAAACAATTTTAATGTAAAAATTACCAAAAAACATTGGCACAAATTAAGTGTAGTATAGCAATAGAATAAATCTGTACAATAATTCATCAATTTTATATGCAGGCAAAAAAAGACCCACTGAAGGAGGGGCAGTGGGTTGAGGAAAGGGGTTATGGTTATTATTGTTATATTATTCTAAATGGGGATGGGGTGGATTTTTTCAAGGATAAAAGAAGGAAAAAATGATAATTTTTAAAAAACTCATCATGTCAAAACCCATCATGTCCAAACCTAGGATTTGACGAGCATCATCACTTGGGGTAATCCAAGTATCAGGGTGGGTTGCCCTCCCATATTTGGCAAGGATGGTACTGTCTTTTTTATCGGTCTTTTGTCTGACCCCCCCCTAAGCCATCAGCATGGTGTTTGATAAAAGCAGGATTGATGAGGCTGACTTTAAAGTCCAAATCGTGCAAGTGATAGGTCAAAGGTTCGTGATACACGTCTGTGGCTTGTAAAATGAGATGAATGTCGTTAACGTTGACCTCATCACCAAGATTGGTGTTAAGTCAATTAGTCAGGCATACAAAGTCATCTGGTTTGTTATTAAAGTTTTTGGTTTTAACTTTCATTGAAGTTAAGTCTTTTAACTAAGCCACATCAAGTTTGTGTTTGCTGACATCTACGCCAATATAACACACTCTACAAAATGAAAAAGTACCACGGTTTTCTGTTCGTGGTGAGCTAAGTCGAACCATGACGGAAACCGACCCGCAGGCATAGCTCAGGGCGAACGGTTTGTGTAGTAAAATCAATTTTGTTAGCTGTACAATAAAACGTTACATTATCAAGGACGTGCTCAGCACGTCCCACCAAAACCTGTGGCGAATATTAAGCCTGTTAGGGTCATGATATGATTAATCACGCCTTATTTTGATGAGCGGGTAATCTTATTATCACGAAATACCAAACCGCTATTAGGAAAATCAAGCTCGGTTAAGCGTTTTAATTCACCAAAGGCACGATTTTGTTTGTCAATTCTAAGTCCATGTTCTTTGGTTTGATAAATCGAAACAACATCAGCCGAAACAAATTTACCATCTTTTTGCATGGTGACATTGACAATGGGAGCAATGCCGTTAAGACCACGCACATTAAATGCCCCATAAGTATTAAAATTACCCAAACTATACGCGATAAATCGGTCTTGATAAACTTCCACCGCTCGGGTAATATGAGGGCCATGCCCGATGACAATATCCGCCCCCACATCAATCAAACTGTGCGAGAATTTATAAACATCGCCACGATTTTCATTTAGATACATCTCAGTTGTTTTGGGTACTCGGGTATGCTCTGCTCCCTCTGCTCCGCCATGAAAAGAGACGATGACAATATCCACTTTTTTATCCAATTCCCTAACATAGCGTTTGGCGGTTTCTAAGTCATTGATAGAGAGCGTACCGATGTTTGGGGCAAAGGCGACCATGCCGTATTTTACGCCATTTTTGGTAAAGGTGGTGGTGGGTTTGGATAAAAGACCTGCATAATAAATACCAGCATCGGCAAGCGTGGTTTTTGTGCTGTTACGCCCCACATCGCCAAAGTCGCCTGTGTGGTTATTGGCAAGACTTAACATATTAAACCCAGCATCCTTGATGATTTTGGCATAGCGGGTTGGCATACGAAAGGCATAGCAGGTCATGGCTTTGGGCTGACCTGTCTCAGGGTCGATGGCAGGCGTGTTGGGGCATTTGGTGGAGTTACCATTATCTAGCAGCACCCCTTCTAAGTTGCCAAAGACCACATCGCCTTTTAGGTAGGGCTTGACATATTTAAAACTATCACGACCATCATTGGGCGGTAAAAAGCCCGCATTGGGAAAGGACGACCCTATCATGATGTCGCCCACTGCCACGATGTTGATGAGTCCGTCCTTGTTTGGGGTGATGGTGTCATCGCCATGACCAAATAACAAATAATCATCGCTGATGATTATCTCATCACTGACGATGGTGCCACTGCTTTGATTGGGGTTGTATTCAAAGTCATCAACTTTGCGGGCGACATAGTTCACCACGTTATTTTTATAAGTTGTGGCGGTATAAGTCACCGTATCGCCAAAGTCGGCGATTTTTTGTGAAAAGTGCGTTTGGGTCTCGGCACTGCATGATTGGCATAAGATACCTACTGTCACAAAACACAGCAATGATAATCTTGTCATAAAAATTCTCCTTAATGTCTACTTCAATCTCAACCTAAAGTTACAAATTATTGATTTTCCAGTGACTATTTTTCGGGCTGTAGGGCAAATTGCAATTTGCCCTTTGGTAAATCCATCACTTATACAAAGTTGAGAACAGAGTTAATATCTATAAAATACCATATCACCCAAAACACACCACGCCCAATACCACGCCTTTTTTTGCCCCTGTTACGGCAGGTAGGTTGCCCGTTTGCATGAGCATATTTTGGCGAGCCAGCCACGCAAAGGCGACTGCTTCCACCCAAGCGGGACTGATACCGACCTTATCAGTAGTGTGTATGGTAAAGTTTGGCAGATGATAGCCAAGTCGTGTGAGCAGATGAGCGTTATACGCACCGCCACCACAGACATAGAGCGTGTTGTGGGTTTTGGCAAATTTGGCAATCTCACGGCCTGCCGATAGAGCGGTAAATTCGCACAAAGTCGCTTGCACGTCCACAGGCTCCACATCGGTATCTGCCAACATCTCATCAAGCCACGCCATGTTAAAGGCTTCTCGCCCTGTGGATTTGGGGGCGGATTGCATTAAAAAGGGGTGAGTCATGAGCCTATCAAGCAAGGCAGAATCCACCGCCCCTGATTTGGCCCAGTCGCCATGTTTGTCATAGCCGACCCCCTGATGACGGTATATCCAGCCGTCCATAAGCAGGTTTGCCACGCCTGTGTCATAGCCTATTACATCATCACCCAATACGGTAATGTTGGCAATCCCACCCAAATTTAAAATCACGGTTTGGCTGTTATCGGTTATCTCATCTTGCTCAAAAATGGCTTGATGAAAAGCAGGCACCAAGGGAGCCCCTTGACCGCCCACCGCCATGTCTCGTCTACGAAAGTCCGACACCACCGCAATGCCTGTGCGTTCGGCTAGGATATTGGGGTCAAGCAGTTGTAGGCTAAAACGCCACTCGGGGCGATGTCGCACCGTTTGCCCATGGCAGCCAATGGCGGTGATGTCATCGCTTGTTAGGTCTGTTTTGGCAAGCAGTTCATTGACAATCTCGCTGGCAAACTCACCATACAGACGGCTTGCCAAGCCCCAAAAATCAAGCTCGCTAAATCGGTCAAACTCCCCCACCGCAAGGGGTGCCGTGCCATTGGGTGTGCATAAGGCAAGCAAAATCGCCCGCAATTCGGCAGGAAAGGGCTTACTGTGCGTGGCGATAAGGCGAGGCTTGTCGTCATCAAAATTGCACAACACCGCATCCAACGCATCAAGACTTGTGCCACTCATCATACCGATGTAGTAGTTGTCTGCCAACATCATCGGTTCAGTCGTCATCAGCTCATCTAATTGTTCTAATTGCATATCATCTCTTGGGGTTAAAATGCCAAATATCAGGCTATTATAACGTAAAATCACCCCAAATTTTTGCGATATGCTATAATAATGCTATTTTTCTTTATATAAAAAGGTGTCTTATGTCAAATTTTTTGCCCCCTGCCGAACAACTTGAACTTCTAAAACGTGGCGTGGTTGAGATTTATTCCGAAGAAGATTTGTTAAAAAAACTCGCCCTAGGTCGCCCTTTGCGTATCAAGCTTGGTATGGACCCCACCGCCCCTGATTTGCATTTTGGACATACAGTTGTTCTTAACAAATTGCGTGCCTTTCAAGAATTGGGGCATGAAGTGCTGTTTCTTATCGGCGACTACACCGCTCGCATTGGCGACCCGTCTGGCAAAAACGCAACTCGTCCGCCCCTATCCGAAGAGCAGGTCAAGGCAAATGCCGAAACTTACGCCAAGCAAGTCTTTAAAATCCTAGACAAAGACAAAACCACCATTATGTTTAACTCTGATTGGTTTTCCAAAATGAGTGCAGGCGACATGATACAGCTAGCCAGTCAGCTTACTGTGTCTCGAATGCTTGAACGTGATGACTTTTCTAAGCGTTATAACAGCCAAACCCCAATCGCCATTCACGAATTTTTGTACCCCCTTGTGCAAGGCTATGACAGCATTGCCATGGAAGCCGATGTGGAGATTGGCGGAACTGACCAAACCTTTAATGTGCTTATGGGGCGTACCCTACAAGGTCGCTATGGCAAAGAGCCACAGGTGTGTCTGACCATGCCTCTTTTGGAAGGCTTGGACGGTGTACAAAAAATGTCCAAATCGCTTGGCAACTACATCGGCATTGACGAACCTGCGGGCATGATGTACCAAAAAATCCTATCCATGCCCGACACGCTCATCGCTCGCTATTTTGAGCTTTTGAGCTTTAAGCCGATGAGTGAAGTGAATGCCTTACTTGATGACATGGCAAACGGTCGCAATCCGCAAGAAATCAAAAAAATCCTAGCCCATGAGCTGATTGAGCGTTTTCACGATAAAGAAAGTGCGGAGAATGCCCATAAATCAGCAGGGAATCGCTTGGCGGACGGAGAATTACCGATTGATTTGCCAGAAGTTACGCTAAGCGTTGATGGGGATAAACTGTTTATCGCTCAGCTATTAAATCAAGCAGGATTGGTAAAAAATTCGGCACAAGCCAAAGACGCTCTAAAAAACGGCTCGGTCAAAGTAGATGGTGCTGTCGTTGGAGCAGATTTTGCCGTAGAAAAAGGACAAACGGTGGTGGTACAGGCAGGGAAGAAAGCGTTTGCTAGGGTGAGTGTAGCTTGATTAAGGATAAAAAAGTGAAAGTTATTTCTCTAAAAACAGGTCAAGAGATTTATGGGGTTATTTATAAAAATAACCCTAGCCAAATCCAAGAGATTTTAAACAAGCCAAAAGTTTTGCAAGGTGGACATGCTACAGCTAAAGAAGCTCAGAAGTACGCCCAGCCACTTTTAATTACTTTTAATCTCTGCTATTTTCAAAAAAGCGATATGGACAATGATGAGAATTCTTATTTATTTAATAAAGTACCAAGCAATCATTGTATAGTGGGGGTATTTAATGAAATAGGTGATAAAAATCACATTTACATACTAAGAAATAACAACAATGATATCATTGCTTTGAATAAGAATATTTTGGAAGGTGAAATTAGAAATATCACTGTGAGAAATTTTATTGAGAATTTTTTGTTAATTAACTAAAAAGTATGAAGTCATCAGAAATTATAGATTTGTTATTGCAAGCACAATCTTATGCTGAAAAAAGTCATGGGATTTCAAATATTTTGCAGCCAGGTATTATAAAAGAATTGATCATGGCTGAAATATTAGGTCATCAGCTTATACCGCAAAAAGATCTTCCTGACGCCAAAGATGAGAGTGGTAATTTTTATGAATATTTGGCTAGTATCAGAAGGGTTAATACAAAAACAAATAAGGGTTGCAGTTTTCAAATGGATAGAATTACAAAAAGCAATCTATCAAGAATAACTAGAAATCGTGCATTTTATTTTGGTATTTTTAAGAATCATTTGGAGATTGAGCAAATATGGATTGTTGAAATACCATTAGTATTATCCGAAGTTGAAAGACAGTTAAAAAGATGCAAAAATGATATAGCTCATGTAAATTTTCTATTAAAATGGCTTGAGACTAATGGCAAATTAATCTATCAAGTGCAGAATTATGAATGATGTAAATTTAAAAACAGGCAT